>NZ_CP014167.1:4100000-4400000 GCF_001685395.1 Paenibacillus yonginensis
GAAAGCATCAGGAGGGTCATCGACTTTCATTTCACAGCCTTGCTCAAATAGAAAGCGCAATAAAAAAGGAACAACAGGCATTTGCCCATCGTTCCTTTTCCTTTTTCCCATCTGACTTGAGTCGTCAGGCTTCCTTACTCTTTAGAGCGCATGTGAGGGAACAACAGCACGTCGCGGATCGACGGCGAATTGGTAAGCAGCATCACCAGACGGTCGATACCGATACCCAGTCCGCCTGTTGGCGGCATGCCGTATTCCAAAGCGCGGACGAAGTCATCATCCATCTCATGCGCTTCATCGTTGCCTTGTTCACGTTCGGTCAGCTGAGCTTCAAACCGTTGACGCTGATCAATAGGATCGTTCAGCTCGGTGAAGGCATTGGCATGCTCGCGCGCTACGATAAACAGCTCGAAACGGTCTGTAAAGCGCGGATCCTCGGCGTTCTTCTTCGCAAGCGGAGAGATTTCAACCGGGTGGCCGGTAATAAATGTAGGCTGGATCAGCGTTTCCTCAACAAACTGCTCAAAGAAAGCATTTAGAATATGGCCGAAGGTCATATGTTTTTCAACCGGAACTTTGTGTTCCGCCGCCAGGCGGTGTGCTTCTTCATTGGTCATTTGCACGCCAAAGTCTACGCCGGTTACTTCCTTAACCGCATCCACCATGGATACACGTCTCCACTGTGGTTTAAGATCCACAACATGACCCTGATATTCAATCGTCTGCGTGCCGAGCACTTCCTCAGCAATGTGGGCGACCATATTTTCTGTCAAAGCCATGATATCTTTGTAGTCGGCATAAGCTTCATACAGCTCAATCATGGTGAACTCAGGGTTATGGCGCGTCGAAATTCCTTCATTCCGGTAAACCCGGCCAATCTCGTACACTTTCTCAAGGCCGCCGACGATCAGACGCTTCAGATGAAGCTCAATCGCAATCCGCATGTACAGCTCCATGTCCAGCGCGTTATGGTGCGTAATGAACGGGCGAGCCGCAGCACCGCCTGCAATGTTGTGCAGGGTAGGCGTCTCCACTTCCAAATAGCCCAGCGAATCCAGATAACGGCGCATGGACTGAATAATGCGGGAACGGGTAATGAAGGTCTGCTGAACTTCCGGATTGATGATCAGATCGACATAACGCTGGCGGTAACGCAGCTCCACGTCTTTCAGACCATGATATTTGTCCGGCAGCGGATACAGCGATTTGGACAGCAGCTCAAGGCTGTGTACTTTAACCGTTGTCTCACCGGTCTTCGTCTTGAACACTTCACCGCTGACGCCTACGATATCGCCAAGGTCAAGCAGGTCAAACACATTGTATTCCACTTCGGAAACGGTATCTTTACGGACGTAAATCTGAATTTTGCCGCTAAGGTCCTGAATATGAGCAAAGCTGGCTTTACCCATCGTACGTTTAGCCATAATACGGCCGGCCAGCTTGACGGATACCTTCTTCTCTTCCAGCTCTTCTTTGGTCATCCCGTCATAAACCTTCAGGATATCCCCGGCGTTATGCGTGCGTTCGAATTTCTTGCCGAAAGGGTCTACGCCCATTCCGCGGAGCTCGTCCAATTTGTCGCGTCTGATTTGCAGCAGTTCGCTGACCTCAAGCTCTGAAGCTGCATGTTCCTGGCTTACATTTTCTTCAGTCATTCCTGATTTCAACTCCTTAATTTCGTCCTAACCTGAAGGTCTAACCTAGCACCTCTTACAAAAAAACAGGGAAAGAAGCTTCCGAAGGGAAGCTTCTTGATGAAAAAGAAAAAATCTTATTTCTTGATATCAATAATCTTGTATTGAATCGTGCCGGCCGGAACAGCTACGTCCACGACAGCGCCTTTAGCTTTGCCAAGAATCGCTTTGCCGACAGGGCTTTCATTCGAAATTTTATTTTGCAGCGGGTCGGACTCGGCCGTACCAACGATGACATATTCCATTTTGTCGCCGAATTCAAGATCTTCAACAACAACGGTTACCCCTACGCTTACAATATCGGTATCTATATCATCATTGCTGATAATGCGTGCGTTGCGAAGCATTTTCTCCAGCGTCAAAATCCGGCCTTCAATAAACGCCTGTTCATTCTTAGCGTCTTCGTATTCCGAATTCTCACTAATATCGCCGTAGCCGATCGCCACTTTGATCCGTTCCGCCACTTCGCGGCGTTTCACGGATTTCAAATTTTCAAGCTCTTCTTCAAGTCTCTTTAGACCATCCTGGGTTAAAATAACTTCTTTATCGCTCATCTCAACCGATTCTCCTGTCATGGAAAAAATTTTCGCCTTCTGCACCCCAGGTGCCAGGCCTCTTGGACAAGAGCCTATTCATCGAGGAGGCAGCAAGCACCAAAGACCGGTGCCGGCCGTGAAGTAATCACGTATCATTTGAGAATATCATATGCAATGATGCAGGGATGAGAACGCACTCACCCCTATGGAAGTAATCTCCAAATGGCGAATTTATACTGAGAAATTATAGGTTAACCCATGCCAAATGTCAATGACACGTAAAATGAAAACGGCATGTTCATAACCATGTAAATTCAGGAAATAGGCGTGGTTTTAAACCACCTGCATTTTATCTTCGCCGGCTTCCTGCAGCTTAGCTACGAATTCCTTCAAAATGCGCTCCATTTCATCCCGTTTCGTCTCTTCCATGATCAGGTCCTTGATACGGGAACCGCCCTTGAGCCCTTTCAGGTACCAAGCGATGTGCTTGCGCATCTCCCGGACTGCGACGTACTCTCCGCGAAGAGCGACCAGCCGGTCCATATGCAGAATGGCAATGCGGATCTTCTCTGCGGCATCCGGTTCCGGCATCAGCACGCCGCTCTTCAGATATTCAATCGTACGGTACAGCATCCAAGGGTTGCCAAGCGCACCGCGTCCGATCATGACACCGTCGCAGCCTGTCTCATCCAGCATCCGGCGGGCATCCTCCGGCGTGGCCACGTCACCGTTGCCAATGATCGGAATGGATACAGCCTCTTTAGCCTGCTTGATGTAGCTCCAGTCGGCTTTTCCCGTGTAGTGCTGCTCCCGGGTACGGCCGTGGATGCTGACGGCTTTGCCGCCCGCAGCTTCGACCGCTTTAACGTTGTCCAGGACATAAATATGGTCATGATCCCAGCCGATACGCATCTTGACGGTAACCGGCTTTTGAACGGCGGCTACAACAGCCGCGACCATTTCATTGATTTTGTTTGGATCCAGCAGCCAGCGGGCTCCTGCGTCAGCTTTTGTCACTTTAGGCGCAGGGCAGCCCATGTTGATATCGATGATATCCGCATTGGTTTCCTGGTCCACCACTTTGGCCGCTTCTACTAGGGAGTCTTTGTCCCCGCCAAAAATCTGAAGGCTGAGCGGCTTCTCCCGCTCATCCACAAACAGCATTTCGCGCGTGCGTTCGTTGCCGTGCACAATCGCTTTGCCGCTGACCATCTCGGCACAAACCAAGCCGGTTCCGAATTCCTTGGCGATCAGGCGGAAAGCCGGGTTGCAGACGCCGGCCATCGGTGCAAGCACAACCTCGTTTTTCATTTCAATATCGCCAATCTTCAGCACTTCTGCTCACCTCTTGTTCTTCAATCCTTTAAATTCTGGTGGTCCTGACAAAATTACGCATTCTGATCTTTAAGCTCGGCTACTGAAATTCCCAAAGCCTCTGCAATTTTAGTTAAAATTTGATCTTCCGCACGGCGGTTGCCGCGTTCTACTGCTCCAAGAACCGCGAGCGATATGCCGGTTTCTGCGGCAAGCTGAGCCTGTGTGTATCCTTTTAGTTTTCTGAAGGCGCGGATGCGCTGCGCCAGGTGCACGTTTTCCACAAGCAAATTCCTTTCTTCTCCGGGAGCCGCTCCAATGCGTCATGAAGACTGTCTCGGAGGCCTTTCACGTTCTCGCTGTCCTCGGATCCAACGATGTCTTTCATCGGAACGAGCACAAACGCACGCTCCATCATCCGGGGATGGGGAAGCGTCAATTCCGGGGTATCGAGCGTCAGTCCGTCCATCCAGAGCAAATCCAGATCAACCGTGCGCGGACCCCATCTGATGTTCCTCTCCCGGCCCAGCTGCTGCTCGGTCTCCAGCATAAAGCGCAGCAGCTCCAGCGGCGTCAGACCCGTTCTGACCGAAATGGCCATGTTGACGAAATCCGGCTGATCCAGGTAGCCGACCGGCTCCGTTTCGTAGAGATTGGAACAGCGGGTAACCGTGATGTCCGGGTGAAGGTCCAGCCTGCGGATGGCCTCCATCAAGGTTGCTTCGCGGTCGCCAAGGTTGGCCCCCAATGCTATAAAAGCCTCTGACAGCTCAGAGGACGTGTGATCATTCATCATTTAGGCTCACTTTCTTGTTCTAAACAGCTCGACCGTCACGCCTTCGAAATGAATATCAAACGGCGGATGCGGTTTGGTCAGTTTCACCGTCAAAGCATCTATAACAGTATAAGTGTCCAGCAGATCGGATGCAATATGCTCGGCAAGCGCCTCAATGAGCTTGAAGCTTTTTTTCTCCACAATAGCTTTAACCCGTTCGTGAATTTCGGCATAATTTACCGTTTTGGACAAGTCATCGGATACGCCGGCCTCCCGAAGATCCATCTGCAGCTCCAGATCCACGTAGAAACGCTGGCCCAGCTTTCTCTCCTCTTCAAACACTCCGTGATATCCGTAATATTCCATACGCCGAAGCACCATTTTATCCATAGGCTGCGCCTCCTTGAAAAATTTATTGTATCCATCCGAATCTATTTATTACCCAAAAAACTTCCCGCCTAAGCTCCTATCAGCCAAACAGCATAGCATCGCACATCGCCGCCGTTTGTTTGATCTCCTTCACGTCATGGACGCGTACAATCTGGCAGCCCTGCGCAATGCCAAGCGCTACAGTGGCTGCTGTGCCCATCACCGTCTGTTCGACGGAAACGTCCAGCGCGGTGCGGATGAATCTTTTGCGGGAGGTGCCCAGCAGCAGCGGATAACCCAGCTCCATCAGCTTGTCCAGCGAACGCATCGCTTCAAGATTGTGGGCATAGGTTTTGGCAAAGCCGATCCCCGGGTCCAATATAATCTGCTCCTGCCTTACTCCCGCCTGAAGCGCCAAATCAACACTTTCCTTAAGGTCGGCCATCATATCCTCAATCAGGCTGTTATAGTCCATATTATCCCGGTTATGCATCAGAATAACGGGACATCCGAACTCGGCGGCCACCTTGGCCATCAGCGGATCCTGCTTAAACCCCCAAATATCATTAATGATATGAGCCCCCGCCAGCAGCGACTGTCTGGCAACTTCAGCTTTATAAGTGTCTACGGAAATAGGGCTATGGGGCGCTGCCCGATGAACGGCTTCGACAACCGGAATCACGCGGCGCAGCTCCTCCTCCATGCTTACGCTTTCATGGCCTGGCCGTGTGGATTCCCCGCCAATATCAATGATATCGGCCCCGTCCCGGATCATCTCCAGTGCATGAGCAGCAGCTTGCTCCGCCTCCTGATAACGTCCCCCATCGGAAAAAGAATCCGGTGTGGCATTTAAAATGCCCATCACCAAAGTGCGCGATCCCAGCTCAAAACTGGCCGGTCCGCAGTCATATTTTCGTTTATAATGGATCGGATTCACTTGTATTCTCCTCCTGTCAGATTACCGTAAGCGCTGCGGTAAAGCTCAAGCAGCTTGCGGGTAAGCGTGCCCGCCTTGCCGCCGCTCACCTCAAAGGACGTCCCGTTTGTCCCAATTATCCTCGTGACCGGCACCAGCTCCTGAACCGAATTGGTCAACAGGACCTCCTCGGCTGCAGACAACAGCTCCAAACCAAACTGCCCTTCGACCACCTCGATCCCCAGTTCGCCAGCGTGCCGGATCACCTGACGACGGGTAATGCCCGGCAGGATACCGCTATCAATGGAAGGCGTGTACAGCTTGGAGTCCGCCAGGGCGAACAAATTGCTGACAATCCCTTCGGCGAGCTTCCCATCTCTGGTAAGCATCAGACCTTCAGCCGGGAGCCGGTCCGGGTTAGCAGCCATCCCAAAACGGGCTTCCTTCTCCATCAGCTCCTGCTTGGCCAATAAATTATTCATGTAATGCAGGGATTTAAGCCGTACCGGGCCCTCGGGCGTATTACGCGGAGTATCCAGGACATACATCGCTTTCCCCTTTGTATAAAGCTCCGCAGACAGCGGCGGCAAGGGTTTGACGTAAACAACCTCGGCTGCCTGCTTATAGGGCTCACCAGGCAGGCCTAAAGGCGCCTCCCCTGCGGTAACCGTATAACGAATATAAGCCTCCTGCAGCCTGTTGGCTTCCATCAGGCGCTGGATCAGTCCGGCAATCCGGACTTCATCCAGATCCGCCGGGATTCCGATTGCCAGGCAGCTTTCGTGCAGCCTGTCCAAATGCGCCTTCAGCAAAAAAGGAATACCGCCGTAAGTCCGAAAAGTTTCAAACAAGCCCATTCCGTACAAAAAGCCATGATCCATAACGGATACCATGGCTTCGCCTGCCGGCACAATTCTTCCATTTACTCCAAGATAATTCATGCACTCGCTTCTTTCTTGGTCCGCTTCAGGAAGTTGCGCAGAATCTCGTAGCCGTGATCGGTCACGATAGATTCAGGGTGAAACTGAACTCCTTCAACGTCGTACTCTTTATGCCGCAGGCCCATAATTTCCCCTTCCTGCGTTTCCGCCGTAATCTCCAGGCAATCCGGCAGAGTGCTGCGCTCGACCAGCAGCGAATGATACCGGGTAGCCGTGAACGGAGAGGGGAGGCCGGCAAAGACGGACTTTCCTTCGTGAAAGATAGGCGAGGTTTTACCGTGCATAAGACGCTCCGCCCGGATCACGTTCCCGCCAAACGCCTGGCCGATGGCTTGATGCCCCAGGCAGACGCCGAAGATCGGAATTTCTCCCTTAAAGCGTTCAATCAACGCCAGGCTGATTCCCGCTTCATTGGGCGTACACGGTCCCGGAGAAATCAGAATGTGATCAGGGCTCAGCTTCTCAATCCCCGCAAGATCAATCTCGTCGTTCCGTTTCACTACGACTTCCTCGCCCAGCTCTCCTAAATACTGCACCAGGTTGTAGGTAAAAGAATCATAATTATCAATCACTAATATCATCTAAGCTCAGCTCCTCTAGTCTCTGGCCGTAACTGCCGATACACGGCTTAGCTCGCTGTAGCGAACCGCCGTCCGTGCCGCACGGGCCTTATTCTCGCATTCTCTGTACTCTCTATACGGATCGGAGTCAATGACAACCCCGGCTCCGGTCTGGATATGGCCATAACCGTCTTGTACAATCATAGTCCTGATGACAATATTTAAGTCCATATTTCCCTGATAGTCAATCCATCCGATCGAACCCGTATATGGTCCCCTCGTTACCGGTTCAAGCTCCTCAATGATTTCCATTGTCCGAACCTTGGGCGCGCCGGTAATCGTCCCGCCCGGAAAAGCGGCAGCAATAAGATCAAACAAGCTGTGCCCCTGTCCGAGTTCTCCCTCCACCTGCGAAACGAGATGCATGACATGAGAATAATATTCCACCTTCAGCAGTTCACTGACCTTAACCGTGCCATATGCAGCTACCCGGCCAAGATCGTTGCGTTCAAGATCAACAAGCATAATATGCTCGGCTCGTTCCTTCTCGCTTCCCAGCAGCTCGGCCGCCATGGCCGCATCTTCCTCGGCGTCTCTTCCCCGTCTCCGGGTTCCCGCGATCGGCCTTGCCCCCATTTGACCATCATGAAGACTGACCAGCAGCTCCGGAGAACCGGAGACCAGCTGAAACTCCGGGAACCGAAGCAGCCCCATATAAGGAGAAGGATTGACGATTCTGAACCATTCGTATAATTCCTCTGCAGAGGCCTGCAGCCTGCGCTGACGACGCATCGACAGGTTAACCTGAAATACATCTCCTGCGGCGATATAAGCCTGTATACGATGGACTGCAGCCTCGAATTCAGCCTGGCCGAACGAGGTCGTCCAGCCTTCTTCAGCCATCGGCGTACTTAGATCCCACTCCGGCGGAGAAGCCGCAAGCTGACGGCGGCTGCGGTTCACTTCCGAGTTCTCGGCTTGGCTGACAAGCTGCTCCCAATCGTCCAGCATCGCTTCGGCCCTGTTTATGGCCTGCTTGTAAAGCTGCTCCAGACGCAGCAAAACGGATGTTGAATCTTCCTGCAGAAGTTGGCCCCTTCCAGAAACGGGCACATGGATCAAAGCGTACACCTCTGCGGCCTCATGATCATAAATCCAGACCTCCTCCATCCGCATCCAGATATAATCATCCAGCTGCAGATCATCTTCGGCCTGCTGCGGAAGCTTCTCCAGGGAACGAGCAACATCGTAGCTTAGATATCCGACAAACCCTCCGCCGAATTTGGGCAGCCCTTTCAGCGCCGGAGCCCGGTAAGGGCGCATCCAGTTCTCCAGTACCTGGAGAGGTTGGCCCGACAAAACCTGCTTTTCGTTTTTTTCCACGTGAAACAATTCGGCGGAATCTCCTTTACCGCGCAGCACCTCTACGGGATGCGTCCCTGCCACCGTATATCGTCCGTCTTTGCCGCTCTCCAGCACAAAGGAATAAGGAGAAGCCGATTCCCACAGGCTTTCCCAGCTTTGCGGAAGCCGCCCGCCCGGCCGTTTAACGGCAACGGGAAGCAGGCTCCAGCCTTCTTCATACCCGCTTTTCCATTGATCCCATGTTGTTAGCACCGTGCCCATTTCGTCCTCCATCAACCCATTTCCTCGTCCTATTATTGTCTGCTAGTATACTAAACCGCTCCCGCCTTGACCAGCACTAATCCACCCTTTATAAAAAAACAACCCCGCCGCTCCTTTACAGGAACAGCGGGGCTGTATAAGAACGTTAACCTTAACCTTCGAAGTTATAAAGCGGAGTGCTCAGGTAGCGTTCGCCGTTACTTGGAATAATGGCAACAACACGTTTGCCTTTGCCCAGCTCTTTAGCGACCTTCAGCGCGGCGAATACGGCAGCACCCGAAGAGATACCTGTCAAAAGGCCTTCTTGTTTAGCGACGATACGCGCCTGCTCAAACGCTTCTTCATTCTCCACGTGAATGATTTCATCATAAATCTCACGGTTCAGAATTTCAGGGATGAAGTTGGCGCCAAGACCCTGAATTTTGTGAGGGCCTGGTTTGCCGCCTGCCAGGATTGGGGAAGCTGCAGGTTCAACCGCATAGATCTTGATGCCCGGGAAGTTCTGCTTCAGCACTTCGCCTGCGCCGGAAATCGTACCGCCTGTACCGATACCCGCTACAAATGCATCCAGCTTGCCGTCCAGGGAGTTGATGGCTTCCACGATTTCCGGACCTGTAGTTTCGCGGTGAATCTTCACATTGGCCTGGTTGCGGAATTGGTCAGCCAGAAAATAATCCGGATTCTCGGCCAAAATTTCCTCCGCTTTCTTAACAGCCCCGTTCATGCCTTCCGATCCCGGAGTCAGCACCAGCTCAGCACCGTAAGCGCGAAGCAGGTTGCGGCGTTCCATACTCATCGTCTCAGGCATGATAATGATCGCTTTGTAGCCCTTAGCGGCTGCTACAAGCGCAAGACCAATACCGGTGTTGCCGCTGGTGGCTTCCACAATCGTGCCGCCTGGCTTCAATTTGCCGGATTTCTCGGCTTCTTCCACAATGCTGTACGCAATCCGGTCTTTAACACTCAAACCCGGATTCTGATATTCCAGTTTCACGTAGATTTCAGCACTGTCTTCAGGAACCACACGGTTCAAACGGACAAGCGGAGTATTACCGATAAGTTCGAGTACGTTATTTACAACTTTAGCCATAATGCATACCTCCTCAAATAGAATAAAGTGTATTTCAAATAGGACTTCACTTGTTGGAAAAGCGGCAGGATTGCCGGTAAAGATTTAGCTGGCGCAGTGGAGAATTTTTTTATTTCCGAGTTAATAAGTAGGTATTTGTTACTATTATCTTAACAATCTTCGTTACTTCTTGTCAATAACAACTGATTCCCGGTGTGAACGGCTGAATGCTGCTTCACCGCTCAAAGAAAAGGCCTCGCTTCGTTAACGAAGGAGGCACTTAGCTTTTTTTCAGAAATAGAATTCACTGCTCTTGCGTCCTTACGCTTTCGCCTGCTCGAGCAGTTGTCTCATTTCATCTCCGCTGAACTGGTAAGCTTCGCGGCAGAAGTCACAAACTACCTCTGTAGACTCATCTTCTTCAATCAGACGTTGCAGTTCTTCTTCGCCGAGGCTGATAAGCGTACGCTCCACACGCTCGCGTGAACAGCTGCATTTGAAAGTGATGTCCATTTCGCTCATGATCTGCACGTCGGGCAAGAGCCAGCGCAGCATTTCTTCGACGCTCATGCCTTGCTCCAGCAGCGAGGTTACCGGCGGCATTTGTGCAACCGCCTGCTCGATCGTAGAGATTTCGCTATCTTCCAGACCCGGCAGCAGCTGAAGGATAAAACCTCCCGCTACAATGACTGAGTTGTCGGTATCGACCAGAACCCCCAGTCCAACGGCGGAAGGCGTCTGCTCGGACAAAGCAAAATAATAAGTGAAATCTTCGCCCAGCTCGCCCGAAATAATCGGTACGCTGCCCCGGTAAGGCTCCTTCAGGCCAAGATCCTTGGTGACATGAACGAACCCGGTAGTGCCGACAGCACCTGCCACATCAAGTTTGCCCAGGCTGTTAGCCGGCAGATGGACGTGAGGCTCATACACATACCCGCGGACCTCACCTTTTGCATTGGCATCCACAACGATTTGACCAAGCGGGCCGTCGCCTTTAACCTGGATCGTCAGTCTTTCCTCGCCCTTCAACATAGCTCCCATCATGGCGCCTGCCGTTAACGTACGGCCCAGGGCGGCAGTTGCCGTAGGATAAGTATCATGACGGGAACGAAGCTCCTCCACCAAAGCTGTTGTCCGCACCGCGAAAGCACGTACTTTGCCATCCATTGCGATTCCCCGGATTAACCGGTCTTTTTCCTGTTCCATTTGTACATGCCTCCTCGTTTCCAAAATTTCTTTATTCTATTATGCCCTCAGGCATTCCGCTCATAAATCAGTCTAAGGCCTTCAAGAGTCAGCATCGGGTTCACCTCGCCGATCGAAGCCGTTTCGCTGGCAATCAATTCAGCAAGCCCTCCTGTAGCTACCACTTTCAGTTCGGCGTCCATTTCCTTGGCTATTCGGCCGATAATCCCATCCACCTGTCCAGCATAACCAAAAATAATGCCCGACTGCATCGCATGAACCGTATTGCGTCCAATCACTTTCTTCGGCTTCTCGAGTTCAATGCGCGGAAGCTTGGAAGCCCGGAGATACAACGCTTCTGTAGAAATGCCGATACCCGGAACAATAGATCCGCCCAGATAGTTATTACCGGCATCTATACAATCAAAGGTAGTGGCCGTGCCAAAATCCACAACCACAAGCGGGCCTCCGCCATAAAGCTCCACAGCGGCCACCGCATTGACGATCCGGTCGGCTCCTACCTCGCGCGGGTTCTCATAACGAAGATTAAGTCCTGTCTTGATGCCCGGGCCCACGACTAGCGGCTTTTTCTTCAAATAGGTTTCACACATCCGCTCCAGCACATGCATCAGCGGCGGCACCACCGATGAAATGATAACTCCTTCTATATCCCGTACATCAATTTTGGACATTTGAAACAAGTTGAAAATTAACACGCCGTACTCATCCGTGGTAGCCTGGCGGTTGGTACTGACCCTGAAATGATGCAGGAGCTCCTGCTGCTCGTATATGCCCAATACGATGTTGGTGTTGCCTACATCGACCACAACAATCATGGCTTACCTCTCTTTCTTCGCGTTCAAGTCGAGGCTGATATCCAGATTTTCAAACGAATACGTTAATCGTCCGACAGAAATAAGGTCCACACCGGTCTCCGCAATCGAGCGGATCGTCTGCAGATTCACATTGCCGGAAGCCTCCACGCTGACGTGGGGAGCGGCCGCTTTTATTCGCTTAACAGCTTCACGCATCAGCTCGTTTGGCATATTGTCCAGCATAATAATATCAGCTCCTGCAGCCAAAGCCTCTTCGACCTGCTGCAGGTTCTCGGTCTCTACTTCTATCGTCATCGTATGCGGAATCTGGGCCCGCGCCCGGCTCACCGCCTGGGCAATGCCCCCCGCACCTTTGATATGGTTATCTTTAATCATAACGGCATCATATAAACCGAAACGGTGGTTATGCCCGCCGCCGGTACGAACCGCATATTTCTCCAGCATCCGGTGTCCGGGCGTTGTTTTCCGTGTGTCCACCAAACGGGCCGGCAGGCCTTCCAAGGCATCGACGTAAGTTCTTGTACGCGTAGCAATGCCGGATAAGCGCTGCATGAGATTCAAAGCCAGACGTTCCCCGGTCAGGATACTGTGCGTGCTGCCCTCTACGATAGCCAGTATAGTTCCCTTCGAGACTTTGTCCCCATCCTGAACCTTCGGTGTAAAAATCAAACTCGGATCCACAATTTCAAAGACAAGTCCGGCGATTGGCATGCCGGCAATGATCCCCTCATCTTTAGCATGAATAATGCCTGTGGACTGCTCCCCGGGCGCAATCGTAGCTTGCGTGCTGATATCTCCGGAACCCACATCTTCCCTCAGCCAGCCTTTAATGGACTCGACCAGAGCTTCATTATAACCATTTAGAATCATAAGCTTTGTACCTCCAGCAGTTGTTGATCGCGGCGGCACAGCTGATGTTGGCGCCACTTCTCATCATTTCGTTCCGGGAAGTCTTCCCGGTAATGTCCCCCACGGCTTTCCTCGCGCTGCAGCGCCATCTCCGCTATAAGAAGGGACGAAGTGAGCATATTGGCAAATTCCAGCTGCTCAGCGGTCACCAGTTTGGCCTGAAAAATCCCCAGCTCACGCTTCAGCTCCTCCAGCCCTTCCTGCAAAAGCTCGCCAGTCCGGCGAAGTCCGACCTTGCGGACCATCGTCTTCTGCAGCTTGAGCTTTCGCTCGGCAAGGTCCCGGGCGGGCTGAGCCGTGCGGGTTTCATCGTAGCCGGTGCAAACCTGCTCCGGCAGAACCTCGAGCTTCTGTATCCGCTTAACGATACGGGAACCAAACACCAGCGCTTCCGATAACGAATTGCTGGCCAGGCGGTTGGCACCGTGTACTCCCGTCGAGGAAACCTCTCCACAGGCAAATAACCTTGGAATATTCGTCTCCCCATCCAGGTTGGTCCGAACGCCCCCCATCATATAATGCGCAGCCGGAGCCACAGGAATCCAGTCTGTGGTCATATCGAGGCCATAACTTAAACAGGTTTCATAGATGGTAGGGAAACGATGCCGGATCACCTCCGGCTTCTCGTGCGTAATATCCAAATAAACCATATTGGCATGCGTTTGTTCCATTTCACTTACAATCGCCCGCGCTACTACATCACGTGGTGCCAGCTCAAGCTGAGGATGGTATTTCTCCATAAAACGTTCCCCGCGACTGTTGCGCAGCACCGCTCCTTCGCCCCGCACAGCCTCTGAGATCAGAAACCGGGGAGCTCCCGCATAACAAAGAGCTGTAGGATGAAACTGAATAAACTCGGCATCCCGAATAACGGCCCCTGCGCGATAAGCCATAGCCAGTCCATCGGCCGTAGCGACTTCGGGGTTGGTCGTATAACGATACAGCTGGCCAGCCCCGCCCGAGCATAAAACAACCGCCGTGCTCTGCAAATAAATCCGGTCGCCGTCCGGACGCTGAACCAGCACCCCGCGACAGCCCAGCTCATCCTGCACGAGGTCAATCACATAATGATGTTCGAGAAGTTTAATATTGGCATGGTTCCTTGCTTTGCCGGCGAGCGCACGAACAATTTCAAATCCGGTCGCATCCCCGTGCGCATGCAGAATCCGGCGGTGGCTATGCGCCCCTTCTTTCGTCAAGGCCAGCCTGCCGCCCTCCACATCGAACTCGGCACCAAGAGCCATCAGCTCGTGAACCGCGGCGGGTCCTTCTTCTGCCAACACCTGCACGGCCTCCGGACGGCATAAGCCAGCTCCGGCCACCAGGGTGTCCTGCATATGCTCGGCTGTTGAATCCTCCTCCGACATAACCGCAGCGATGCCGCCTTGCGCGTATCGGGTGTTGCTCTCCATCAGCTCTTTCTTCGTAATCAAGGTTACCTTACGGGTCTCGGCTGCCTTCAAAGCGGTGAACAAACCGGCAATTCCAGATCCGATAATGACGACATCGGTGTAAGCCGACGGCATTGTCTTCAAATCAAAATCGACCAAATATTGCGGTATCATAGCCTTCACCTATCTAAACAAGAGAGTAGCGCATGCTACTGAACTTGTAACATGCGCTCTAGGGATGTTCTGGCCTTGTCGGCAACCTCGGTTGGAACGTAAATCTGCGGCTGCATGGTCTCGAGACATTTGACCAGCTTCTTCAGGTTGTTGACTTTCATATTCGGACAAACCAGAAATTTGGTGGCAAAAATAAATTCCTTGTCCGGGCTGTCCAGACGGAGCTGGTAGCCGGTTCCGTCTTCCGTGCCGACGATAAACCGTTTGGCAGGGGAATTTTTGCAATAATCCAGGATTGCTGTAGTGCTGCCAACAAAGTCGCCCATCGCGACCACTTCGGGCCGGCATTCCGGGTGTACGACAAATTCGGCATCCGGGTATTTGGCTTTCATCTCCATGACATGTTTGACCGTCAGCATATCATGAGTGTTGCAGTAGCCTTCCCAAATGATCATTTTCTTATCTGTATGCTGCTGGACGTAATGACCGAGATTCTTATCCGGCACCCAAATGATTTCTTCCGCATCCAGCGACTGGATCACCTTAACGGCGTTGGATGAGGTGCAGCATATATCGGTTTCCGCTTTGATTTCGGCTGAAGAGTTAATGTAGGTGACAACCTTGGCATTGGGATGCTGGGCTTTCAGCTTGCGAAGACCATCCACATTGACCATGTCGGCCATTGGACAGCCGGCGCGTTCATCCGGAATCAATACCGTTTTGTTCGGGGCCAGAATTTTGGCGCTTTCTCCCATGAAATGAACCCCGCAAAACACAATGACCTCAGCATCGGTTGCTGCGGCTTTCTGGGCAAGGAGAAAGGAATCCCCTCTGAAGTCAGCGACCTCTTGTATTTCATCACGCTGATAATAATGAGCGAGTATAATGGCATTGCGTTCTTTCTTTAAACGAAGAAGCTTCTCTCGCAGCTCGCGGTTCTGTTCCGCTTTCCGCTCCAAAGCTAATGCTTCCACCTTGGTTCCCCCCCAAACTCTCGCAGCACAAGCCGCCGCGGCGTTCATAATAAGCTATAAATTAAGTTTCATAGACAATGTCTT
This sequence comes from Paenibacillus yonginensis, assembly GCF_001685395.1. Taxonomy (NCBI): domain Bacteria; kingdom Bacillati; phylum Bacillota; class Bacilli; order Caryophanales; family Paenibacillaceae; genus Paenibacillus; species Paenibacillus yonginensis. The sequence continues at coordinate 4,115,354 of NZ_CP014167.1, forward strand.
CATTGATAACAACTAATTTACACAACGTTAGTGCCTCTGTCAATGAATACAGCGGCTGTAACAGCCCTGGAAGCTGCCCGATTCTAACCGCTTTAAAGGTAAATATCGTGTCCAAAAAGGGTTTGTTCCACGCGTCAGATAAGGGTCTAAGCGCCTGGCCCCACAATCAGCCTCAGTGAAGGTTTAAAAAGGATACCGTTTGCAGTATCGAAAAAAAAGACTGCCTTTAAAGGAAATCCTCTAAAGGCAGTCTCTATTTATTTCACTTTGATCAAACGCTGCGGTTGCCGCCGCCGTTTGGATCCTCATCTTTATGACCATCCTCGGACGGACCTGTTGGAAGATCTTTTACCGTACCATCAGGGGTATCCAACGGAATATCACGGGAAGGCTCGCCTTCGCCCGGCAGGTTGTTCGGAATATCACCCTGAGGAATATTCGGTTCCGTACCTTCTTTACCTTGAATGCGGACTTTAACGTCACCGACATTATCGATGATTGGGGTACCGGATTCATCGCCGCCATTATGGCTGCCGCCGTCATCATTGTTACCTTCCTCGATGCGGCCGTTCTCGATCAATTGCTTGATATCTTCAAGCTCAAGTGTTTCACGCTCAAGCAGCGTTTCGGCGATTAGGTGCACTTCTTTGGAGTGTTCGGTCAGAAGCTGACGACAGCGCTCGTAACATTCCGTGATGAAACGCTGCATCTCCTGATCGATCTCATAAGCGATCTGATCACTATAGTTCTGCTCGTGGCCGATATCACGGCCCAGGAATACCTGGCCTTGGGAGGTTCCAAACTGCATCGGTCCAAGCTTATCACTCATACCGTATTCCACAATCATACTGCGGACAATGCTGGTCGCCTGCTGGAAGTCACTGTAGGCACCGGTTCCGATTTCACCGATAAACAATTCCTCCGCGACACGGCCGCCAAGCAAACCGGTAACGCGATCCAGCAGCTCCTGTTTGGTTACGAGTGTGCGGTCTTCCTTCGGCATCATGATGACGTATCCGCCAGCACGACCGCGAGGAATAATGGTTACCTTGTGAACCATGTCAGCGTGCTCCAAGAAGTAGCCGACAATAGTATGACCTGCTTCGTGGAAAGCCACAATCCGTTTCTCGCGGTCGCTGATCACGCGGCTGCGTTTCTCCGTACCTACGATGACGCGGTCGATCGCTTCGTCCACTTCGGTCATGGAAATATCTCTGCGGTTGCGTCTTGCCGCCAGGAGGGCTGCTTCGTTAAGCAGATTCTCCAGATCGGCTCCGGTGAAGCCGGTTGTACGCTTCGCGATGGTGTTCAGGTTGACGTTCTTGGTCAGCGGCTTGTTGCGCGCGTGGACTTTCAGCACCGCTTCGCGGCCTTTGACGTCTGGACGGTCAACCGTGATTTGACGGTCAAAGCGGCCCGGACGCAGCAGCGCAGGGTCAAGAATGTCAGGACGGTTAGTAGCCGCCACGATAATAATCCCTTCATTAGCGCCAAAGCCGTCCATTTCAACGAGCAACTGGTTGAGGGTCTGCTCGCGTTCGTCATGTCCGCCGCCGAGTCCGGCGCCGCGCTGACGACCTACAGCGTCAATTTCATCGATAAAGATAATACATGGGGCATTCTTCTTGGCATTCTCGAACAAGTCACGGACACGGGATGCGCCGACACCGACGAACATTTCCACGAAATCCGAACCTGAAATGCTGAAGAACGGTACGCCAGCTTCGCCTGCTACGGCTCTGGCTAGGAGTGTCTTACCTGTTCCCGGAGGACCTACAAGCAGTACCCCTTTCGGGATACGTGCCCCGACTGCCGAGAACTTACGAGGATCCTTCAAGAATTCAACAACTTCGACCAGTTCCTGTTTCTCTTCGTCTGCCCCCGCTACATCTTCAAAAGTAACCTTCTTCTTCTCTTCATTATATAAGCGGGCACGGCTCTTGCCGAAATTCATGACTTTGCCGCCGCCCCCCTGGGCTTGGTTGAACAGGAAGAAGAACAAAATAAACATAATCGCCAACGGAATAATGGAGGTCAGGAAAGTCAGCCAAATGCTTTCCCCTTCCATTGGCTTCATACTGAATTTAACGTTATTCTGCTGGGCCTTAATCGTTAATTCGCTTATGACCGCAGTATCATAAGGAACGTAGGTGGTAAAGTTTTTGGATTTATTATCCCCAATTTGCTCTCTGTATTTGCCGGTTACCCGATAGGTGTAGCCGTCAAATTGCGCGGTCATTTCCTCTACTTGATTCGCTGCAAGCTGCTGGCGCAGTTCATCATATCGAGGGGTATTTGCCGATTCATTACCGCCGCTTAGGAATTGGACAATGCCCACCACTACTAAGAAAAGTATCAAATAAAAACCAGAATTCCGGATGAACCGATTCATCCCCTACCTCCTCTCAAGACACATTAGTTATTTTACCATAGCCGTTGCGGCGTTCTCAACCGGACGGACCGGCGGTGCGGGCAAGGCTCCTAACGCCTTTGTCCTCAGGTTGTATAGACCTCTGGCTTCAGCACTCCGATGAAAGGGAGGTTGCGGTATTTCTCGGCGTAATCCAAACCATAGCCTACAACAAACTCGTCTGGCAATACAAAACCGGTGTAGTCTGCCTGGAGATCCGCCGTCCGGCGCGCCGGCTTGTCAAACAGCGTAACCACCACTGTCGATTTCGCTCCGCGGCGGCGAAGCACGTCAATCAGATAGGTCAACGTGAGTCCGCTGTCGATGATGTCTTCGACAATCAGCACGTCGCGGCCTTCAACGGAGGTATCCAGATCTTTAATAATCTTAACCACGCCGGAGGATTTAGTTGATGCTCCATAACTGGAGACAGCCATAAAATCAAGCTCGATCGGCACGGTGATCTCCTTCACCAAATCCGCCATAAAGATAAAGGCGCCCTTGAGCACGCAAATCACAAGCGGGTTCCGACCTTCGTATTCTTTGCTGAGGATGGCCCCCAATTCCGCTACCTTATCCTCAATTTCTTTCCGTGTGATGAGTACTTCTTGAATGTCATTCTGCAACTTAACGCGAACCTCCTAAAGTTATACTATGAATATCCGTCTCCACCCATGACCAGCCCGGCATTGCCGTCTTCGGCCTCCCAGCTCATCGCGATGACGGTTTCCGTGTCCGCCCGGACCCAAGCCGCATCCGAACGGCGGATGCCTGGAATCCAGAGAATCCGGCCCGCTGCATCCACAACCAAAGGAATTTTGTCACGCGAGGAAGGTGGAACCTTGTCATCAATAAAGATGTCTTTGACCTTCTTGCTTCCGTCGAGCCCCGCCACACGGAGGGTATCGCCCGGAAGCCGGGTACGTACGGTAAGCGGACAGGACAGCTCGTCCGCATCAAACAGAGCTTCGTCTTTGCTAAGCGGTTTCAATGCCTCTGGCACACGAGTTCTCTGCAGCTGCCGGATATGTAAAATCCGGCCTGTTCCCGGAACGGGGACAACAGCCGGCAAAACCTCCACCAGACATTGAAAAACGCCTTTATTCCCTGCCTCTTGATAAGCAAGGAAACTCAAGGTATCGTATTCCCGGCGGCAAATGGACCCGCCGCCCAAATCGATTCTCCACGTGGTCGGATGCTCTTGCAGCGCCCCGTGTCTAACCGCTTCAACCTTGGCAAAATCCGTTTCTTCCGTATTTAAAGGCAGATAAGTTAATATTAGTTTAATCAACCTCCGTTGTAAAGCGACATGTAGCCCGGCCAAAGAAGTACAGCTCAGGTTCAGGGCGCCGCTTCTGTCCCGGCTCACCAGCCGCTTCATCTGTTCTTCCGCGGCCACGTTCATAAAGTCGTCTTCACTTTCGGCGATGATCGCCATCCGGTTTAAAGATGGAACCAACTGACCATTATATTGCCCCAAAAAAGGAAGCACATCCAGCCTGATCGCATTTCTTGTGTACTTGTTGATCAGATTGCTGCTGTCTGTTACGAACTCAAGTCCGCTTTCCTGGCAGATCTGGACAAGGTCCGTCTTGTACATACGCAGCAGCGGACGGATAAGTTCCACATTTTTTTCCTCCCGTTTAAGACGCATTCCGCCAAGGCCGGTTAAGCCGCTGCCCCTGATCAGTTTCATGAGAATCGTCTCGGCTTGATCATCCCCGTGGTGAGCTAAAGCAACGGATCTGGCCCCGTATTCGCGTGCAACTCGGAATAGAAATTCATATCTCAATTTCCTCGCCGCTTCCTGGCTGCCTATGCCGTGTTCCTTCATATAAAGAGGCACATTAAATTCCGCAAGCTCAAACGGCCAGTCATATGACAAAGCCAAATGACGTACAAAATCGGCCTCTCCCGCCGATTCTGCCGGCCGAAATCCATGGTTCACATGGGCAACCACCAGCTTCAGACTCGTTTTCTCTTCGCGGGCAATATGGCTCAATATATGCAAAAGGGCCACAGAGTCCGGTCCTCCCGAAACTGCGACCACGATGACATCTCCAGGCGTCCATAAGCCGTTGTCCTGTGCGAGTTCTTTAACCTGCTGCACCGCTTGGTTTAGGTTCGGTTCCATCAGGCTTCCTTCTTTCTGTCTACTGTCCTGTTTTTAGGTTTCAGTATATAAGTCTATGTATAATAATCAAGTCCTTATTCCGAGCTTACCGGAGAAACAAATATAAAGCACAGCCCAGCAGCACAACGGATACCGCAAAAGTTCCCGTCAGCCATGCTGGCGTAGGCTTTCGGTTCGTCCTCCCGGAAGAGCGCCTGCATACCGTCCGGTCCCAGAGCTCGCAGGCCTCCCTGCTGCTCTCAAACCGTCCGGTTAACCCGCGTTTGAGCCAGCTCGCATAAGGTGTAAGTCTCGGATGGCTCGCTGCAAGGCTGAGAAGATCATCCACTGTTCGCATCTGGGGAAGGACCTTGGCCGCCCTCTTCAGCTCTTCTCCGCAAAGCAGGTGAATGCATACTACCGAGAAAGAGAACCAGTCATAGGCTTCATCAGCTGTCCGGCTCCCGGCATTCCAAAATCCCCGGTCATACCACTCCGTGAACTGCTTGACGCTCCGGCCAATTTGGCTCACTCCGCCATAATCAATCAGCTCAATGCTTCCATAGCTGCCGGCCATAATATTATCCGGCTTCAGATCCCCGAATACATATCCGCTCTCATGCAGCATCCGAAGCTGCTTCAGCACATGCAATCCGGTCAGATCCAGCCAGTCGGGACCTTTGCGTGAGATAAACACGCTTAAAGGTTCGCCTTTTACATAACGCATCACGTAAAAAGGAATATGTCCTCCAGGCAGCTCCGCATCGTCTACCTCAATCAGGAACGGCGCCCCATCTTCCGGGCTTCTTCGTATCCCTTTCTGCTGCAGCGCCTTTAATACGTTAATTTCAGATTGCAGATCCACCGTATCAAAACCAAGCTTAAGCGCATACTGGCGGCCGCCGTTCTCCTGCTGAACAAGATAGACTACCCCATTGGCGCCTTTCCCAAGCAGTCTGCAAATCCGGTAGCTCCCTCTGCGCCAGCGTCCGCGGATGACATCCCCCGGTATGAAAGCATGGTCAGTGGACATAGTCACTGAGAATTCCTTCTCCCGCACCCTTCTCACCCAGATCTGTTTGATATCCATTTAGTGTACCATATCGGAAGAAATCAATCACCTTGAGGAGCGCAGGACCGGTAGGCGTAGCTCCCTTCATCACCAAACGCTGAAACAACGAACGTGTGCTGCTTAAATCTGAGGTCCAGTCCATATCCAGTACAGCCTCTTCGCCGCCATGGTTTCCCGGAAAATGAAACACCGCAATCCGGCTTTGGCCTTCTCTGGCCGCCAGGCTCAGCAGCAGATCCCGGATCGCTTCTTCCACAGCCGCAAGCTTTGGTTTCATGCTGGCACTCACGTCAATGAGCAGAGCTACGTCCAGCGGCGAGGTTTCCGTGAGCTCATCCATGACTTCTACAACTTCGCTGCGTTTAGCCGGAGGCAGGGATTCCAGCGATTCGCCGCCCAGAATTTGCTTTAGCTCCTTATTAACCGCCTGCTGGATGGTCTGAACCACGGTTTTGCGCGTCATCATCTGCATCGTTCTCGCCAGCTGCTTCGTATCCGCCAGCCTGCTCATCCCGCCGCCGGCTTGAGCTATCTCATGAATCTCTTGTGCGCCAAGCTCGCCGATTGTCCCGTAGTCGACAATGCCGACCACATTAACGGTAATCCCTTCCTGTTTGGCATAGGAGGCAGCCATAACCGGGCTTTGTCCCACATTTGAGCAGCCGTCCGTGATCAATAGAATTTGCTTCATCAACGTTTCCCCCGTTTCGATGGTCCGTTTGCAGGCAGGGCAGAAGCGAATGCCTGACAGGTCCCCTTTTGTCTCTAGCTTTGCCATCGAAACTATCATTTAAACGCAGGAAGTCTATTTATTTTGCAGAGGAAGAGAGTTTTCAATCAAAAAACAGAAAGAAGCCGCACCTCACCGTACGACTTCTTCTCAAAAAACGATTTCTGTCCTCAAAGACAGTCAGCTTACTGTCCGCGGTCGTTCCATTCGCTGCAGCCCTGGAATCTGCAGGTTTGACCAAGCCGGCATGTGGTGATTCACCTTGGCAATAACAACGGTCATATCGTCCTCGATCTGATTCTTCTGGTAGCGAATTACAGACTCAAGCAAGCAGTCTGCCATTTCCTGCGGATCGTCGCTTTCAATCTCGGTAATTAAACGTTTGATCCACAGCTCTTTGTTGATCGCATGGCCCGGCGCGTCATAAATGCCATCCGTCATCATGATCAAGGTGTCGCCCGGATGAAGCTGCAGCGTGACCAGATCAATTTCGATATCCTGAATGATCCCGACGGGCAGATTGCTTGCGCTGACGGGGATAACCTCGCTGCCCCGTTTAATAAAGCTCGGCGAGGAGCCTATTTTCAGAAAGGTCGTTTTGGCTGAGTATTCATCTATCAGCGCCATATCAACCGTTGCATAAACCTCATCCGGAGAACGCAGCATGAGCACGGAGTTGACCGACTTGATCGCCAGCGTCTCATCCATGCCGGATTGCAGCAGCTGCTCCAAAATACCCAGTGCCGTGCTGCTCTCCAGCTTGGCCCGCTCGCCGTTCCCCATCCCGTCGCTAAGCGCAACCGCGAATTTGCCGTTGCCAAGCTCAACGGCGCTGAAGCTGTCTCCGGACAGCAGGTCGCCGCCTTTAGCCGTTCCGGCCACGCCCGTCGCAATTTCATAGGTTTTCGCTGAACCAAACGTGACTGTCCGGATACCCTCTTTCACTCCGGCCGTTTCATTCACCACCGTGATCTGCTCGCCTAAAATATCCGATAACAGCGGCGCGATCAGCTTCCGGCATTCATCATAACCTTTGGTGAAATTATGCATCATCTCAATCTCGACCTGCCCGTGGTCAAGCGAAATAATATCAACGCCGTGAATGGATAAACCCATCTGTTCCAAAGCTTCGCGGATCTGCTCCTCCTGCAGCGACATTTCCTGGCCTTCCCTTTTAATTTCTTTGGCCAAGTCCTCCATAACCTGAGAGACGCCGGACAGCTGCTCGGCCACAAGCTGGCGGCTGTCGTAAATTTGACGTTTCCAGTGCATATCATGCTGATACAGATCATATTCATGTTTCATAGCGGCAAGCACGCCATCGGTCTTGATGCAGATTTTTTTCCAGCTTCCCGGCACATCCCCCTTGCCAAACTCCGGGTTCTCTTCGATAGCTGACATTACCTCAGTCATATATTTATAGGTCTGATAGAATTTCCCGTCCCAGCATTGATTCTTGCGGAAGCAGGTCGCGCATACGCCTTCGGTGGCTGCGTTCATGAAATGGTCCAGCTCCTGGGTCCGCTTGGAGATTTCGGAGGCTCCGGCCACCTGTCCGAAGCTGCGCGACAGCTGCTTGAACACCTGAGAGAACTGGGTAACACGTTCCGCAGTAATATCCCGGATCCTTTTTGCATATTCATGTTGTGACTGGCTGTGATCCTGCGTTCCCGGAACATATTTGGCAATCATCGCCGTAACCGTCTTAGGGGTAAGCAGGAACAGCGCCACGGCGACGCAGGTTTCCCAAGTTGAGGCCATGACATCACCCGGCCCTGACAGGTAAATAGATAAAATCGAAGACCCCAGCAGCATGCCAAAGCCGACCGCCCACTTTCTTCCTTCCTTCAGCATACCCGCCAGCATCCCGGAGAAAGCAAGCAGGCTCATCTGATAGATAGCCGACATATCGGCCAGGCTAAGGATCAGCCCCGTCACGACGCCCACGGAAGCGCCGAGCGGGGCTCCCCCCACTAAAGCGAACAGCAGAATCAGATACCTGGATAAAATATGTTCCACCGACAGCCCGTACACCTTCCAGCCCACGGCCCCTGTCATCACCGAAGCCAGCAGAATGATGAGGCATAAAATCTCTTCATTCCTGAGCTGGGTCGTCTTTTTCCGGAAGGTAAACACGGGCAGCGCCTGGATGAACACCAGCGTTAATACAAAGCTGAGCACCGAATCCATCACTGCCATCGTCAGCGCATACCAGGTAAGCGATGGGCCGATGACCGCCTCAAACAGATTAACGAAAAAAGCTGCCGTAAACACCATGATCGGCGCATAAGACAATTCGGAGCGTTCGAACGTCTCCATACCTTTTTTCATCAACAGAATCATGATCATTTCACATAGAACCGTCGGCAAATGAGGCTGAACCGCAAACAGCGAGCCCAGCAGAATCGAACCGAATACCGGAATGATCAAATCCCTCCGCATAAAAGCAATGACCGCAAAAAACGCAGCCGCAAAAGGACTAAGCTCATTCAATATGGTTGCCTTGCCGAGAAGGAATCCAACCAGGGTCAGCAGCATGCCCCATTTATTGGCCGTAACGAACCGAATAAAACGGTCTGCCGCAGGCCACTCTCTCCACTTGCCAGCAAGCCCATTTTTCTCCCCTTGCTCTCTGCTTCTCTTCATTCCCGGAAACGCAATCACATTTCGCTTCTCCATTTAACCGCACCACCTGTTCTCAAGTTTGGGTATGTCCCATTATAGGCGGGGGGTTACGGAAAGTTTGTCAAACAAGGGAGACCGCGTCAAAGAAATTTACGACAAATTGAGAGATGACTGCATATTTTTGCAATTCCCCGCCACAGCTGGAAAAAGAGCGCCTCAGGCGCTTTTATGTTCGCCTTTTGCCAGGCTTATTCGTCTGCTCTTCTCCGGCCATTTGCTAGCGATTCGGCCTGAGATTGATGGAAATGCGTAATAAACTGTCGTTAATTTATTCGGACACGACAAAAAGCCCCGCAATCGCGGAGCTTGATCATCGGCACAAAAAAAACCGCAGTGCGCGATCCGCGCCTACGGTTCTAATCTATATAGGGCAACTACATGCGTTTCGCGCCGCGTCCACCACGTTTGCCTTCGGTGTTCTTCTTCAGCGACGAAATACGCTCTTCACTATCCTTCAGGAAGCGAGACACCTTATCCTCAAATGAAGTCTTGCCGGCTGGAGGCTTGAAAGAACGTCCGCCACGATCACGGTTATAACCGCCGCCACCGCCGCCGTTTCCACCGAAATCTCCGCCTTGGCGATCTGGTCTTGGTGCGCGAGGAGGTCTTGGCGTGGATTCAACCGGTTTATCAACGGCCTGCTTAATCGACAATCCGATCTTGCCGTCCTTATCAACATTGATTACTTTGACGGTCACAACGTCGTTAAGCTTCAGATGGTCGTTGACATCTTTAACGTAATTGTCGGCGATTTCCGAGATGTGAACGAGACCTGTGACACCTCCTGACAGATCCACAAATGCTCCAAAGTGCGTGATGCCTGTCACTTTACCCTCTAACTTGGTGCCCACTTCAATTGCCATAAAATAAAATGATCCTCCCTTAAAAATATACAGCAAGACTTTAGGTCCTTAGCTGCGGTGATTTGATTATACCGAATGACACATAACAGGTCAACCAGTCGGAAGCCTGTTATAGCAAGGAAAGTCCCGGGTTTGGGTCTCCTAATCCATATTATGTTCAATTGCCGCCAGTTGACTTTCGGATTGGCGTTTCTCCCGGCTTGTACAAGCCGTATTTTTTGCGGGCGAGCTGCCCGATATATTCAGGATCATTTAAGCGATTGATTTCATATTTAATCTGATTCAAGCTGTCCTTGGTGGCCTGCTCCTTGGCACGAATGTCGGCAAGCTGCTTGGATTTCTCATGAAGTTCGGATGACTGGGAATAGAAGGCATAACCTGCCCACCCTACAAAAAGAATGATAAAACAAAACCAGAGCCTGAGCCGTCTCTTGGCACCGGCGTTGCTGTTTGTTTTTCGTTCCCGTTGATTTGCAGCGGCTGCAGCACTCATGCGAACCCCCCTGTCTTGTCCGTTATGGCTTCCTGAACCACCGGTTCCGAACAGCTTCAGCCTTTCGATTCACCCATTGCCAAGCTTCGGGCAGCTTCAGCCTCCGACCGAGCGGTAGAAGGAAGAACTTCAGCAGCTTCCAGAGCGGGTGCAGCATTCTGAGCAAAAACAGAAGCGTTACCCCCAGGAATCCGAACAGAAGTTTGGCAGCTTTATAGACAAGCTTCAGCGGTGCGATGATCAATATCTGAACCAGTCGCACACCAGCCAAACAAACCTTGTCCACTACCTTCAATAACATTACCACAAAACGTTCGGTTGGAACACTTAGGAATAAAAAATAGATCAAAACTCCCAGAAACAGGCCTAGAAAAACATAAAACCTGAGCTCCCCGTGATTGGTATGATACAACGTGCGGAATACATACAGCGCTGCCCAGATCCAATAAACCAGATCCAGACCATGGATGCTCCACCTCGGAAACCGGTACCTCGTTTCGACAATCCGTACGCCATCAAACACAACGCCCAGCACACAGCCCGAAATGAGCATCCACAGCAGCGTCATCCACTGCATCTCCAGATTCATCGCAGAAGTTTGCCCAGCAGTCCTTTATTTTTGGGTTGGGAGCCCGGATTTAGATAAGACAAGGAGTTGACGGTTCCTTCGATGGAGACAAACCCCTGTTCCAAATTGAGGTTCTTAATATGGAGATTGCTGCCGCGAATCGTCAAATGCCCCAGTTCAGTCTGCAATAAAAACTCCTCGTTGTCGAAGCTTTCGACATTGTTGACCCCGGAAATCTCCAGCAGCTTGCGGCTATGTAACCTGATGTCCTGCACCTTGTTACTGTTATTGTTCTTGCCTGTTTCGATCATGGCCTGTACCCCTCCTTCTACTGATAAGCTTATGGAGGGCCAACAGCCTTTAGAACAATTTGTTCGGTTGAAAAATAGAAAAGAAGCACATCCAAAAGGATATGCTTCCCGGGCTGATCTTCAGCGGAGAACGGTTCCCGCTGATTGTTCGCGGGTTACCAGTCCAGTCCGCTGCTCTTCGCAATCGGCTCTTCCTTCACCACGGTGTACATCGTAGCGGCCTCTTCCTTGCGGGTCGTTTCGGCCAGACGCTCTACACGAACGGTTACCAGCTTCTGCCCGAACTGCACGGTAATTTCGTCTCCGACCTTAACTGTGCCGCTCGGCTTGGCTTCACGTCCATTAATCAGGACCCTTCCTTGCTCCGAAACGTCTTTGGCTACGGTACGCCGTTTGATCAGACGCGATACTTTCAAAAATTTATCTAAGCGCATTACTTAACAGCTTCTTTAAGTTTGTTGCCCGCTTTGAAAGCAGGAACGTTTGCTTCTGGGATTTCAATTGTGCCGCCTGTTTGCGGGTTGCGGCCGGTACGTCCGGAACGCTTGCGAGTTTCGAAAGTGCCGAAGCCGATCAGCTGAACTTTGTCGCCGCCGGAAAGAGCATCGGTAATTTCGCTGAGCAGGCCGTTGAGCACAACTTCAACGTCACGTTTAGTCAAGCCGCTTTTGCCTGCAATATTGTTGATCAGATCTTGTTTGTTCATGTTTAAAAGCCTCCCAAATTCCAAAAAATAGTTCTTCTTCTTATCCGCCCGCTGCCGGTTTGCAAACAGGTCGTCAGACCGCGAGAGCCCCGTTGTCCGGTTGTCTCTTAGTCTATAGGCCGGATATAGTTACTAATTCTTGTTTCCTTACCAAAATCCTGCCGGGTCTTTAAAATATTTTGTCGAGATTCCCGGAAATCAGCCGAAAGACCTAGACGATAAACACTCCCGGCTTCAAATGCCCCGCCTCTCCGCCTTGAAAGGATGGCTTCGAAATTCGAAAGAGTCAGGAGTGATCGTGCCTTTTCGCTTCCTCCCACAGTTTATCCATCTCAGCCAGTGTGCTTTGTTCAGGGGAAAGCCCCTGTTCTCTCAGCTTGGCCTCAACATAACGAAAGCGGGCAACAAACTTGCGGTTCGTTCTTGACAGGGCTTCCTCCGGGTCGGCGCCAATAAAGCGGGCGGCATTCACCACGGAGAACAGGACATCGCCCAGCTCCAGCTCGATCTCCGCAGCAGGATCGCCCTGCTGAATGGCCTGCTTCAGCTCGGCCAGCTCTTCTTCCATCTTGGCCAGCGCCCCTGCGGCATCCGGCCAATCGAAGCCCACCTTCGCCGCTTTCTTCTGCAGCTTGAAAGCCTTCATAAGTGCTGGCAGGCCGCGCGGAACGCCGTCCAATGCCGACGACTCCTCAGGCTTCAAGCCTTTGCAGCGTTTCTCCTCCGCTTTCATATCTTCCCAGTTGCCCAGCGCTTCGGCGGCATTGCCGGCGTTTCGGTCGCCAAACACATGGGGATGACGGAAGATCAGCTTCTCGTTTAAGGTGCCGATCACATCATAGACATTAAACGTGCCTTCTTCTTCCTCCATCTGCGCATGAAGCATGACCTGCAGCAGCAGGTCTCCAAGCTCCTCCTGCATATGCTCCGGATCATCCTCGTCGATCGTCTCCAGCACCTCATAAGCTTCTTCGATCAGATTCTTCCGCAGCGAGCTGTGGGTCTGCTCCTGGTCCCACGGGCAGCCGCCCGGACTGCGCAAAATATCGACAATCTCATGCAGACGGGCAAAACTCTTCATTTGAAGCGTATCATCTTCGCTTCGCGGAATGTAGATCAGGGAGAGGTTCCCGTAATCCTGAATACGGTCGAGCTCGTACAGAGGCACTTTCAGAATCTGCTCCTGGCCTTCTACACCGAGGGCATGGCCGACGACGACCTCGAAATCCTCCGGATAAAGCTCCATCAGGCTCAGCTTCACATCCGAAGCCGTAAAGGTATCATAGACCTGACCAATCAGCGTATGCAAATTTGGCTTCAAATCCTGCATCGACAGATCTGCCGCATCCAGCAGCTGGAATCCCTCGATCGGGTCAAATCCGAGCCGGGCAAAAGCTTCATCCAGAAAGCTTTCCCCGCCTATGATCTCCAGCGCAATTCCCTGCTGCGGACAGCGCTCCTTGAGCAGCTTAACCGTAGCCTCCGCCACCATCGGATGGCCCGGCACCGCGTAGGTCACGGTCCCCCCGTCCCCGGACACCGCTTCAATCAGCCGCTCAGCGATCTCTTTGTACACGGAAGGGAAGTCATCCTTGGCTTCATAAATACGGTCGAACGACTCGAAGGTGACGCCCGATTCGGCCAGCCAGTCCAGCACCGGATGATCTTTCGTGCGCACATACAGCCTGTCCGCCTGCTGCAGCTTCTTCAAATTACCTAAGGTCAGACGATCGGGATCACCCGATCCCAAACCTATGACCGTTATGGTCCCTTTCACATTCTTTCACTCCCCGGCGCTCCCATTTATCATGTGGACTCTATCCAATACGACCACTATATCACTTGTGCGCAGCCAGCACCAAATTTTGCGCCCGGCGATTGGAAAGCCGGGACGCTGCTGGCGCTGAAGCTGGCGGCCATAGCCCCCGGCAGGCCGCCAGCAGACTGGACCCCGGCAGGTGCTAGGACCGTCGGGGGAGCAGGCGTAGCTTGCCGAGCACAGCGGCAAGCTTTGGGCCAATGCGGGGCAGCGCAGCCAGCTCCGCCCCGGTAATCAGCCGCAGGCGCAGCGCTGCGGCCAGGAACACGGCGGCGCCTAGCAGCACGCCGCCGAGACTTTCGGCGGCCGCGCCCAGCCGGCCGCCGCCCACCCCTGTGGCAGCGAAGCCCAGCCGCAGGAGCAGCACCGACGCTGCCATGGCCGCAAGGCCCAGCAGCGGCTGCCACAGCGCCGTCCGCAGCGACGGCGCAAACCCCAGGCGCCGCGTCAGCAGCGCCAGGTTCACGGCCGCCGCGAGCCCGTACGCGGCGATGCCGGCGAGCGCTGCGCCGCTGACGCCCAGCTGCGGCACGAGCAGTGCGTTCAGTGCCGCCTTGAGCACCGCGGCGAGCACCATGGCCAGGGCCGGAGCTTTCACCGAGCCCAGCCCCTGCAGCAGCGCGGCCGAGACCGTAGCCAGGGCCGCCGGCGCTGCCGTGAAAGCGAGCCACAGGAGCGTGTCGCTGCCTGTGTTATTTCTGTACAGCATGATATTGATCGGCTCTGCCAGCACGCCAATCCCTACCGAAGCTGCGCAGCCAATCAGCCAGAACCAGCGCAGCGCCGTTCCTGCCTGCACCGCTGCCGCGCGCAGCTCGCCTTTGTATTTCAGCTCCGCCATAGCGGGAATAAACAAGACGGACAAGGAGGTTGCCAGCATATTAATCAGTTGAACCAGCGGAATCCCGCGGTTATAAATGCCGATCTGCTCCATCACCGATTGGCCGCCTTCTTCAAGCAGCCTCGGCAGCGAGAAGGTATCAACCAGACTCAGCAGCGGAACCGCCAGCGCTGCAAGGCAGATCGGCAGGGCATAAGCCAGCAGCGGCTTGACTAATCGCATCCCGCTCAAGGGATCAGCTGCATGACGTCTGGCCGACGCCTCCACATTCAGGCCCTTCAACTTGTCCGTAACATGCCCGGTGCGTTCTCCAGTCAAGGCCTCGGTCTCAGCCGCCGCCCCGGTCCCGGTGAAGGCCTTCATCCTCCCCGTCTTCCTGCCGGCATTCCGCCAGAACACAAGCATGGCCAGCAGACCGGCCGCACCTCCGGCCGCTGATCCAAACATCGCTCCGCCCGCGATGGAAGCATCCGAAGCGTTAAGCGAAGTCAAATAAAGCAGCAGCAGGATCATCGTCGCCACCCGGACGGCCTGCTCGGTCACCTGGGAAACCGCCGTGGGCAGCATATTCTGCCGGCCCTGAAAATAACCGCGCAAAGCGGCCGACGCAGGGACAAACAACAGCGCTGGCGCGGATGCCCGAAGCGCCGGGATCAGCTCCCGGCTGCCGATCCAGCCGGCCACCCAGGAGGCGCCGAAGAACAGCAGCGCACTGCCGACCAACCCAAGCGCCATCATGATGAAAGCTGATATTTTCAGAACCTGCCGGGCACCGCGTTCATCCTGGTCCGCCTCACGCTCCGCTACGAATTTCGACACGGCTGCCGGAAATCCGGCTGTCGCCAAAGTGACCAGCAGCGTATAAAAAGGATAAACCGTATTATAAATGCCGAATACTCCGTCACCGCCCAAATTCTGCAGCGGGATCTTCTGCAGGGTGCCGAGCAGCTTGGATAGAATAGCCGCTATGCCAAGCAGCGCAGCTCCCTTTAACAGCTTTGAAGCCGTAGATGATTCTTTCATGTTCCTCTTCCCGCGATCGGCGTATTAGAAGCCTTCCAACCGCTTTTCTTATATAATGGTTTGACTTGATTCATGATGATTCTCCCTGATTCACAGGCCAATGTCCATTATAAAAGGTTTTGCGGGCAGGCAAAAGGTTCCTCAGGCATACAAAAGCTCCCGCATCCGGTTCTTCCTTTACAGGAAAGACGGGCAGGAGCTTTTTATTTGCTTGGTATATGAACCTCTACTGCTCCATTTGTTTCGCAAGGAAACCGGCAGCCGTTTCGGCCATTTTTGTCTCCAGCTGAGACATTTTTACGGATTCGTCTTTATTGAGCAATACAACGGTTCCAATAGGGTCTCCGCCCGCGATAATCGGGGCAATGACGAAGGTCGAGATTTTCTCTGCGTGGTCCTTGCTGATTTCATAATTACCTGTATTCGTTTCCATCACCGATTTACGGCCGTCCATGCAGTTCTCGAGCAGCATGCCCACCTGTTTATCCAGGTATTCTTTCTTCGATGCACCCGCAACGGCAATCAGCGTATCCCGGTCTGAAATAAGCGTAATATGGCCTGTGCTTTCGTAAAGGGATTCGGCATATTCCTTGGCGAAATCCCCGAGTTCACCGATAGGTGAATATTTTTTCAAAATCACTTCTCCATCCCGATCCACAAAAATCTCAAGCGGATCTCCTTCGCGAATCCGGAGGGTACGGCGGATTTCCTTAGGGATAACCACCCTTCCGAGATCATCAATACGGCGCACTATACCAGTAGCTTTCATAACATGTTGCCTCGCTTTCTTAAGAAGTATTGGACTACTGTGTAAATGTGAAGCTTTAGCAAACGCACTATAAGTGCTATTTGTTTTAGTGTGCATACAGACCATAACCTCAGGACGTCCGAACGCTTCCGGTATGCTGCCAATTCTCCGCCCTGTGCAGGAGCCTGTCTCTTGACGTTGTACCGGCTCATTAGAAGTTCCAAGTTTGGTTAAATTCTTGACCATAGTATTCATCTGTTCCCAATTCCTTATTCATGCGCCTGTTAAATCGGGAATGTCTGCCCGGCAATGGCAAAAATCCCCCATGGCCAAGAGTTCCCCCGCCCTTGAAGGCTGCCTGCGGCCATGACCAGGCCCCGCTCGGCAGGCCATTCAGTCCCAAGCCGCAACCGCAGCAAAAAGGACGACACCCGCGGGTATCGTCCTTTCCAATTCCGGACTAACAGATATACGTTTAAAGCCTGTCCATTGTTACTTGGACCTCTCTTACTTCGACGGAGCCGAAGAAGCCGGTGCTTCCGGTGCACCGCTTTCAGCAGGCGCTTCCGAAGCGCTTGTCCCGCCGGCATCAGCGCTGGCAGCCGGTTCAGCCAGCTTAGGCAGATCAATCTTCTTGATGATCTTCTTCTCCAAATCGCCGGACATAAATGTGTCCAGGTTCTGGGAACCGATTGTATTCTTGATCGTATCCTTCTGCTCGGTCGTCAAATCCTCAAATGTTTTGGCTTGACGGGATTCCACACGCATCACGTGATAACCGTAGCTGGTCTCGACCGGATCACTGATCGTATTCAGCGGAAGCGTCAAGGCTGCCTGCTTGAACTGATCTACCCAGGTGCTGACCTGCGTATCCGCATACAACCCGCCGTTATCCTTGGAACCAGGATCTTCGGAATACTCCTTGGCCAGCTCGGCAAAATTCTTGCCGCCGTCCGCATCAAGCTTCGCTTTCACCTCTTGAGCCAGCTTCAGGGCCTCTTCTTTCGTACGCTCCTGGCCTTCGGCATCTTTAAACGTGATCAAAATATGACGGACCGATGCAACGGTATAGTCGTCTTTGGTTGCCTCAAACTGCTTCTTCACTTCATCATCCGTGACTTTAGCCGTCTCAGCCTGTACTACGGTAAAGATGCGCACCATATAATCTTTGAACTCCTGCTCGGATACGTTTTGTTCCTTCAGCATATTGGCAAAAGCTTCATCGCCGAGCTGGGTTTTGAACTGTGAAAGCTGGGAGTCCGCCTGTTTGGCTCCTGCTTCCTTCTCTTTATCATCAGCTTTAGCAGCCAGATACTTATAAGCGATTTCCTGCTTCAGCAGATATTCACGGAAATCGTTGTTGGACATGTATTGTTCCATCTCAGGGGAAAGAATCAACATAATCCGCTGTTCCAGGTCGTATTCGCCTTCCGTGATTTCGCCGCCATCATAAGTAGCGACTACCTTGCCGCTGTCTGCGGAGCTGCCTCCGCCATTCGCGGCGCTGTTCGAGCTTTCAGGTGCATTGCCTGTTTCATTCTTCTTGCTGCATCCTGCCAATACCACGGACAAGCTCAGTACAGCTACCAGAGCCATAAACGCGATTTTCCAGGAACGCCTCTTATTTTGCAACATCTTGTAGTTCCCCTTTCGATTTGAATACCGGTTGTAAAGAGCCCAGGAACTCCTCAAGCAGCTCAAGCATCTCCTTGTCGTCCATTCCTTTGGCTTTGAAATGAATTTCCAGATCAGGCCCTTGAGTAAATTGTACACGTCTTCCATACTGATTGCCAACCTCGGCCAGCTTGGAAAGATTCATCTCTTTGACCTTTTGCGGATAAAATTTCACCGTTACGTCATCGCCGCGCCGGTTCATCGACTCAATGCCGTAGGTTCGGCCATAAATCTTCAGTCTGGCTGCAGCCAAGAGATTGCTGACCGCTGCCGGCGGTTCGCCAAAGCGGTCCAGCAGTTCATCGGCCAGCTCGGACACTTCGTCAAACGTAGCAACAGCCGCTGTCTTCTTGTAGATTTCGATCTTCTGCACACTGTCATAAATATATTCAGGCGGCAGGTAAGCGTCGATCGCCAGGTCCAGCGTGGTGTTCCACTTCTTGTCCTCGGGCTCTTCTTCGCCAAGCAGTGTGACCTTGCGTTTCTGAATCTCTTCAGCCAGCATTTGCGAATACAGATCGAAACCGACGGACGCAATAAACCCGTGCTGCTCGGCACCTAGCAGGTTGCCTGCACCGCGGATCGACAAGTCGCGCATAGCGATCTTGAAGCCGGAACCCAGCTCGGTGAATTCCTTGATGGACTGCAGGCGCTTCTCCGCGACTTCAGTCAGCGATTTGTCCCGCTGATAAGTGAAATAAGCATAGGCAATCCGGTTGGAACGCCCTACCCGACCTCTCAGCTGGTACAGCTGGGACAAGCCCATTTTATCCGCGTCATGTACGATCAGCGTATTTACATTCGGAATGTCTACACCGGTTTCAATAATGCTGGTGCTGACCAGCACATCATATTCTCCATCCAGGAAGTCCAGGATGGTCTTCTCCAGCTCCTGCTCGGACATTTGCCCGTGGCCGATGCCGACTCTCGCCTCCGGCACCAAAGCTGAAATCTGCGCAGCCATCTCCTGAATGCCCTGTACGCGATTATACAGGTAATAAACCTGTCCGCCCCTCGCCAGCTCGCGTTCAATCGATTCCCGGACAAGGGCCTGACTGTGCTCCACCACATAGGTCTGAACCGGAAACCGGTTCTCCGGCGGCGTTTCGATGACCGACAAATCGCGTACGCCCAGCATGGACATGTGCAAAGTCCGCGGAATCGGCGTGGCCGTAAGGGTCAGCACGTCCACGTTCACTTTGAGCTTCTTCAGCTTCTCCTTATGCGTTACGCCAAAACGCTGCTCTTCATCGACGATCAGCAATCCAAGATCCTTAAAGACCAGATCCTGGGACAGGAGGCGGTGCGTGCCGATGACGACATCGACCGTTCCAGCCCGAACCCCTTTGATGGTCTCGTTCTGCTCCTTGCGTGTGCGGAACCGGCTGAGCACCTGAATGTTGAACGGATAGTCGGCAAAACGCTCGCGGAACGTCTCGTAATGCTGTTGGGCCAGAATGGTGGTCGGCACCAGAACGGCAACCTGTTTCCCTTCAATCGCCGCTTTGAAAGCAGCGCGGATGGCCACTTCGGTTTTGCCGTAACCCACATCGCCGCACAGCAGGCGGTCCATCGGACGTTTCTTCTCCATGTCCTTCTTGATTTCCTCAATGGCCCGGAGCTGATCTCGTGTCTCTTCATAAGGGAACATATTCTCAAACTCGCGCTGTTCCGGCGTATCCTTATCGAAGCCATAACCTTCCGTCGCCTGTCTCTCGGCATACAGCTTGATCAGATCGTCGGCAATGTCCTCCACAGAAGAACGGACTTTATTTTTAACTCGGGTCCACTCGTTGCCGCCCAGTTTATAAACCTTCGGCTCCTTATCCTCTGAACCGACATATTTCTGGATCAGGTCAATTTGGTCGATCGGCACGGACAGCTTATCCCCGCCGGCATACAGAATATGCATGTAATCCTTGTGGATGCCGCCGATCTCCAGCGTGCCGATACCCATATATTTACCGATGCCATGGTTCTGGTGAACCACGTAATCGCCGACCTTAAGCTCGGTATAGCTCTTGATGCGCTCGGCATTATCCATGCTGCGGCCGCCCTTGCGGACTTTACGCTGCTTCTGGGAGAACATCTCCCCTTCTGTAATCACCACCAGATGAGCCGCCGGCAGCTCAAAGCCGGTCTGCAAATGGCCCTGCAGAATGGTAGGCTCGGGAATGCTGTAATCCTCCAGCACCCGGATCATCCGTTCCTTCCGCTCGGCACTGCTGGCGAGCATAATAATTTCAGCGCCGCTCTTCTTCCAGCGTTCCATTTCGGACTTCAGGACGTTCATCTGACCGTGGAAGTCCTGCATGCCGCGGGTTACGAAATTAAGAATATTCTGCGGCTGTGTATGCGGAACCTGACGCAGGAAGATCGACAGGAATAACGTCTGGAACGGACGGTGGTACAGCACCTTGTCGCTATGGACCGATAGCGGCAGCTCCGGCAGGCTTTTTCCGTTCTGGAACAAATGCAGATTCCACTCCGCCTCATCGCGCTCCAGCTGTTTGGCTGTCTCCAGCAGTCTGGCCGGCTCATCCAGGATAAGCAGGGTATCCTTCGGCATGTAATCAAATAAAGTATTTTGTTCGGGGTAGATCAAGGATACATATTTATAAATATCCGTAAAATAAACATGCTCGCGCAGCATCTCCATCTCCCGCGAGATTTCTCCCTGCAGGATGCCCTTCGCCTGGCGATCGGTCATTTTCTCCAGCTGCGCCGCCAGTTTCTGGCTGACCTGCTCTGCGGCGCGGTCAAGCCGCTCCCCGGCTGCAATCAGCTCCTTACACGGCGTAATGTATATTTCCTTCACCTGCTCCACGGACCGCTGGTCGGCAGGGTCAAATACCCGGATTGAATCCACATCTTCATCAAACAGCTCAACCCGGTAAGCAAGACCAGATGGCGACATCAGCGGGAAGAAGTCGATGATCCCGCCCCGTACGCTCATTTCGCCGCGTGTCTCGACCCGTTCCACCCGTTCGTAGCCGAGTTCGATCATTTTAGTCAGAAAGGCTTCAAGCTGCAGGGTACCTCCTAGCTCCACCCGGATTCCGGCTTCCGCCAGCGCTTCCGGAGCAGGAAGCAGCTTCCGCACCCCGGAATAAGGCACAACAATAATGCCGCGGAATCCCTGGGAGGCTTTCAGCAGCACGTCTATACGCTGGGACAACGTTTCAGGCCCGGAAATAGCCGATTCAGCCGCGACCAGCTCGTTGGCCGGATAAAGCAGCACCTGATCCGATGATAGCGCTTCCTGTAAATCATCTGCGATTTTCTGCGCAGAGAACATATTATGGGTCACAACGAGCAGCGGCCGCTGCGTTTGTTCATGAAGGGCAGACAGCATGATCTGTCTGGACGAGCCAGACAATCCCGAGACCAGCTGCTCCTTCATTCCGGCTTCAATGCCGGCCGTCAGCGATCCAAAGTCGGTATCTTTAGAAAAAGCTTTTATGAGTGCTTGTAACAAAAGCGGCACCTCTCTTATTCGCCGTGATAGGCATACTCTCGTGTCAGCTGCCTTCTTAATTTCTTTTATAACTAACCAAAATAAGCCTCAGCAAAAGGGCCAAGGCTCTATAAACAACCATTCCTGAATTTGCATGCTATTTAAAAGTTCCTACCGAATCCGATCAAGCTTCCTTACTGCAGCGGGCTGGCCACCAGCAGCAATTCGGGGTTCATGGTCATGGCTTCCGCGCAGTAATCGCACGTAACACGCACGGTAATATCCCCATTGGAATCATACGCTATTATATCTCTACGTTCTTCGGGGGTCAAGGCGGTAAAGCCCAACTGGCCTTCCGAAACAAAAGGCGAATCGATGCGCCCGATTGAGGTTTTGCAGTGTCTGCAAACGTAATGTACTGCCATTTATATGCCTCCTGAAGGTTGGTTTATACCTTCATTATGCCCGGAGACCCTGTTTGCTAGCCGTCTGGCAAGACGATTAACGGTTAAATTTGGCCATGGTTTGTTCAAACGTTGCTTGCAGACTATATTCCAAAGCATCGCAGGTTTGTTCAATAGAAGACTTCAAAGCCTCTGCCTGCTGCTTCGGGAAGGTGCCAAGCACATAATCAATAATGGCATAACCAGGTTCAGGCCGGGAGATCCCCATCCGAATCCGGTTAAATGTTTGAGTGCCGGTATGCTGAATAATCGACTTGATCCCGTTGTGTCCGCCGGAGCTGCCCTGATAACGCAGTCTGATCTTGCCCACCTCTGTATCCAGGTCATCATAAACGACGATTAAATCCTCCAGCGGAACCTTATAATAATCCATAAAAGCACGAACCGCTTCCCCCGATAAATTCATGAAGGTCATGGGTTTAATCAAATATACTTTGGTGCCGCCGATATTTCCTTCGCCGATCAGCGCTTTGCATTTGCTCTGCTTGATTGCGATCTGATGGCGCTCCGCCAAAGCATCCAAGGCCATCCAGCCGATATTATGACGTGTTTTCTCATATTTGGGACCCGGATTGCCGAGTCCAACGATCCATTTCATTGCTTTACAATCCTTTCTATAAACAGTTAACGCTCCCTCCCAGGGAAAACCTGTTAATCCACGCTCATTCTTTGGTACAATAAGTAAACAAACCGGAGAAGAGCATTTGATTCAGAAGAAGGTGAAGACGTATCCTGTCAGCATTTGGTTCAGAGCTTATTGTGGATTCCCATTTCGATGAACATCTGAAGAAATCTATTCCCGTTCAAATTTATTACAAAGGCCTACATGAACAAATCGGCCGGATCACGGCTTATGACCGTTTCTTTGTTGAGGTTGAGGGGACGCTTTACAACCGGAAAATATTTACCTTTATTTCCCGCCCAGGCTACTAAACGGGCCCGGAATCAGACGAAAGGCGATTGCCATTTCAAGTCAATATAGGGGCTAATCCTCCCGCTTGGGGAAGATTAGCCCCTGTTTATGGCTTATATTATTCAATTTCGAACAGCTTGCTGATCGACAATTCCTCATGTACCCGAATGATGGCTTCTCCCATCAAAGGGGCTACAGACAGCACTTTCAGCTTGCTGGTCGGATTCGGATGCGTGATCGGAATCGTATCGGTCACCACAACTTCTTTAAGCGGAGAGTTCTCGAGGCGCTCCATAGCCGGACCGGAGAGCACCGGATGGGTACAGCAGGCGTAAACCTCTTTCACGCCGCCTTCTTTAAGCGCATTGGCACCCAGCACGATCGTGCCAGCTGTGTCGATAATATCATCGACCAGAATCGCCGTCTTGCCTTCGATATGTCCGATAATATTCATGACCTCACTTACGTTCGGCTCCGGACGGCGTTTATCGATAATCGCAAGCGGAGCATTCAGGAAGTCCGCAAGCTTGCGAGCTCGAACCACACCGCCGTGGTCCGGCGAAACCACAACCGGATTCTCGATATTTTTGGAGCGGAAGTATTGAGCCAGAATAGGCACGCCCAGCATATGGTCAACCGGAATATCGAAGAAGCCCTGAATCTGCATCGCATGCAGGTCCATCGTAATGACACGGTGGGCCCCGGCTTTCTCAATCAGGTTCGCAACCAGCTTCGCCGTAATAGGATCACGTGAGCGTGCTTTGCGGTCTTGACGGGCATATCCGTAATAAGGAATTACGACATTAATGCTTTTGGCTGAAGCCCGTTTGAGGGCATCAACCATAACAAGCAGCTCCATCAGGTTATCGTTAACCGGAGCGCAGGTAGACTGAACGACATAAACATGCGAGCCGCGTACGCTTTCGTTGAGCTTAACCTGAATCTCGCCGTCACTGAAGCTGGTAATGTTGGAATCGCCCATCGGAATTCCGATATAATCAGCGATTTGCTGCGCCAGCTTGGGATTAGAGTTACAGGTGAATATTTTCAACTTCGAATCAAAATAAGTCATAGAATAAAAACCCTCCGTGCTGTATAGATTGCAGGTCCACAATCTGTAAGGTCATTAGATAAATCGGTACTGCTAAAGCTGCTCCGACCGCAGGTGACATCCACTTTAACGGCTTATGATTTATTTCTTGTCTTGATTTTCTTTCTTGGCTTTGGCACGAGCCCGGATTTTATCTGCATAACCCGTTTTGTTCTCCTGACGCTGACGGGCAATCGCCAGGTCGTTATCGGGCACGGAGTGGGTAATCGTCGAACCGGCTACAACATAAGCGCCTTTGCCGATCTTCACCGGCGCGATCAAATTGACGTTGCTGCCGATAAAAGCATGATCGCCGATTTCAGTAATGGATTTATTATACCCATCGTAGTTTACGGTTATCGCACCGCAGCCGATATTTACATTCTCGCCTACGGTTGCATCCCCCACGTAGCTGAGATGCGAAACCTTCGATCCATTGCCGAGCTTGGCGTTCTTGATCTCCACAAAGTCACCGACTTTCACTTCTTCCCCTAGCACACTGCCAGGGCGGAGATAAGCGAACGGGCCAACGGAGGTCGAGGCGCCAACCTCTGCCTGCACCAGGACAGACTTCTTAACCGAAGCTCCGTTATGAATGATGCTGTCTTCGATCTGAGTATCCGGTCCAATCGTACAATCCTCGCCGATCTTGGTGCTGCCGCTGAGAACTGTTCCCGGGTAAATGACCGTATCGGCGCCAATTTCAACATCCGCCCCGATATAAGTGGAGCTTGGATCAATCAAGGTTACACCGCCGACCATGTGCCGTTTATTAATGCGGGCGCGCATATAGCCCTCCGCTTCGGAAAGGGCAACACGGTCGTTAACCCCGATTGATTCGGCATGGTCAGCAGTCCTATAAGCGGCTGCTTTCTCCCCCTGCGAAACCAAAATTCCGATCACATCGGTCAAATAATACTCTTGCTGGGCATTGTGATTCGTAACCTTGTCAAGAGCATCAAAGAGCTTGGCGTTGTCGAAACAATACGTGCCTGTATTGATTTCCTTAACAAGGTTCTCCTCTTCGGAGCAATCCTTCTGCTCAACGATCCGGTTCACATGACCCGATTCATCGCGAATAACGCGGCCGTAGCCATGAGGTTCATCTATGGAAGCCGTAAGCACGGTTGCAGCCGCGCCCGTTTGTTCATGATGCACGAAAAGAGCCTCCAGCGTTTCCGGCGTCACAAGCGGCGTATCTCCGCAAACGATAACGGTTGTGCCGTTCTCGCTTCCCAGGAGCCCTTTCGCCTGCTTCACGGCGTGACCCGTTCCCAGCTGCTGCTCTTGTAATACGTACTCTGCTTTCGTTCCCAGATAGGTCTTGACGGCTTCCGCTCCGTGGCCAACGATCACAACCTTGCGTTCGCAGTTGACTTGATCCACGGCGTCCAGCACATGTCCAACCATCGGTTTGCCACAAACAGGATGGAGCACCTTATATAGTTTCGATTTCATGCGCTTGCCCTGCCCTGCAGCAAGAACAATGGCTAATCTCTTCAAGTCCCCGTCCTCCTTCTCTTAAACTCCATACTGAATATATCTCATTCTGCCTAAAAAGAAAAGAGACCCACAAGCATGGCCTCTTCTCTTGAACCCCAATTAAGTTAAAAAATAACGGCAGAAGGTTAAGCTCCTTCTTCAATGACATCTTCCTCCAGCGCGGCTCGCTCGTATTCGGCAAGCACTGCAGCTTGGATCTTCTCACGTGTCCCGGAAGAGATCGGATGCGCGATGTCGCGGAATTCGCCATCCGGGGTACGTTTGCTTGGCATAGCTACAAACATCCCGTTGTTTCCATCAATGACACGAATATCGTGGACCACGAATTCATTGTCGATCGTAATGGAAGCAATTGCTTTCATTCTACCTTCCGAGCTCACTCGGCGGAGTCTTACGTCCGTAATTTGCATGTGTGTTCACCACCTTTTTCCAAATGAGACTTGGTGTAATATTCCACACTGCAATCCGAATTCCTCTTTTTTTAACGAACAAATTACCCTAAAATCAGGAATTTTTTTGAACTACGGACTTTTCGACAATTCTCGCACTATTCCGATAAAATTCTCTCGTTTTCTTGTTCTACTTGAATCAAGCGCTTTCTTGCTACACCCATTCGAAATAATTGCCTGGATGTACTGTAACACTTTTGTTCTTGGCATCGACTGCGCCAAGCGAAGCCAGAGAAACATATTCCTGCAGAAGCCGCTGCTCCATATCAATGGCCCCGGATTCAACCAGAACGCCTACACCGGCTACTGTAGCGTTAAATTCGGCAAGCAGATCGACCATTCCCTGTACCGTTCCACCCGCTTTCATGAAATCGTCCACGATCAGTACCCGCGACTTCTCTTTGAGCGCTCTTCGGGACAAGGTCATCGTATGCAGGCTCTTATGGGAGCCGGATACATAGTTGATGCTAACCGCCGATCCTTCCGTCACCTGATGGTCTCTTCTGACTAGTACGACCGGCAAATTGAGCTGCGCCCCAATCGCATAAGCAAGAGGGATCCCTTTAGTCTCCACGGTCATGACCACGTCGATCTCCCGGCCTCCAAACACGGTGGCGAACAGCTTGCCGGCTTCGTTCATCAGTCCCGGCAGACCGAGCAAGTCGGACATATATAAATATTCCCCCGGCAAAATACGGTCCGGTTCGGATAACATGCCGCATAATTGGTCAATAAAAGCTTCTGCCTGAGCCCGCCCGATCTTCGGAATGAACTTGACGCCACCTGCAGCGCCAGCCAGGGTCTGCAGCTCTCCCATGCCGTCTTCCTCAAAGACCTCTTTAATGATCGCCAGATCTTCGCTGATCGACGATTTGGCAGCTCCGTAACGGTCGGCAAAGGTGGTAAGCGGAATCAGCTGATGAGGCCGGGTAAGCAGATATTCTGTCATCTCCACCAAACGCGCGCTTCTTTTTAACTTCTTCACGAAAGACCCCTCGCTAAAATCCGAATATTTTATAGAAAGAATACCATCTTTGTACGGGTTTATCAAATGAATTTCCGGATTTTAGGTCAAGAGCATCAAGTAAGAAGCCTCACCGCGTAAACCTCTTTGCAAAAACCTCGTAATCCGTTATAAATACGGGCAACCTTGGCCTCTTTGGACACCAGCCCAAATACAGTGGGCCCGCTCCCTGACATCAGCACCCCATCGGCGCCCAAACGGCCCATTGTCTCTTTCAGCTGCTGCACCTCCGGATGAAGCTGGAACGTCACGCCCTCCAGCACATTCCCGAGCTCCTGACAGACCTCCCCAAAAGACTGTCGGCTGATCGCTTGGATCATGCCTTTGGCAGAAGGATGCTGCTTCACCCGATCCACCCTGAATTTGCCGTACACTTCGGCTGTCGAGACGTTGATCGGCAGTTTGGCCAGTATAGCCCAGCACTGCGGCGGATTGTCAAGCGGAGTAAGCACCTCGCCGCGCCCCGTGGCCAAAGCCGTACCTCCTGTGACGCAGAAAGGCACGTCGGACCCAAGCTCCGCGCCCAAGGAACAGAGCTCCTCGTTGCTAATGCCCAGGTTCCACAGGCGGTTCAAGCCGCGAAGCGTAGCTGCGGCATCACTGCTGCCCCCAGCCAGCCCTGCGGCAACCGGTATATGTTTATCCAAATGGATATAAACGCCGCTTCGGACGTTGTATCGTTCTTTAATCAGGCGTGCAGCCTGGAAAGCCAAATTTTTCTCATCGAGCGGAATATAACCGGCCTGGCTAGAAATAATAATGGTATCGCGCGGGAGCGCGCTCATCTCCAGTCTGTCGGCCAGATCAACCATCGTCATCACCATTTCAACTTCATGAAATCCATCCGGTCTTTTATGTAGGACATCCAGCATCAAATTAATTTTAGCCGGGGCCTTCTCGTAAATTTTCAAGGCGTTCACCCACCTTCAGTCAGTCCAACTAAACAACTTAACATATTATAGGGAAAATGGCTTGGAAAGTCCATTTCTTTTGCAAAGGGCGCCTTGACGCGCCTTTTCCCCATTTTAACAGAAAGTGGGCGCTGCCCAAAATGACCGGTATAAAAATAAAAGCCTCCGGACTGACCGGAGACCTTTTATCCCTCAAATCCTCAGTAATCTCAGTTTATGACTGTAATAAAATTATTGGCGTTCTGAAGCAGCCTTCTCGGCCAGCTCAATCGCCCTTTTGACCATATTGCCGGCATCCTTAGCTTTAATACCGCCCCAGCCTTCTTTCCGAACCGTATCGTAAAAACCCAGCTCTTTGGCAAGCTCTACCTTCAGGTTCTCGGACATGACGCCGCGTCTTCTTCGTGACATGTACGTTCTCCTCCTGACCATCATGGAATATAGGACGTTATCAGTATTGACTTTCCTCGGTCTGTCCTATTCCCGGTAATGGCTGGCCTGGCCTTAAGAGCGTCTGCGCACCAAGATGCTAGAGTAAAGGGCTGAGTTTTTTTTTTTTTTCAGCCCCTCCTCATCAAACCGTACGTGAGGTTTTCCCTCATACGGCTTTCCGATGTTCGTCATTCATGTGCGTGCGACTTACAAAAGCGTTTTGAGTCCATACATTTGGCAGAGCAACTTAACCTCATTTCCAGAACTGCGCCAGCGACTACGTTGGCGCTTCTTTGCGTACCACTTCGTTAGCCTTGTGCGGATGTACCCATCTAACTTTGTCATCCATTTGGAACTGTATGGCGTCGAATAGTAGTTCTTCCAGCCTTGGATTCTCAGGTTGAGCCAGTCCACATGTTCTTGGAACGAAACGTGCCGCATTTTCGGCGGCGCGAGTCGTTCTTTAACGACTTCCCGAATGTGTTTCTCTGCTTTAACACAGAGCCATTGTTGCGTCGTATAGTACACGCGGTTCTGCCCCGTTTCTGCTTTCGTCTTCCGGTGGTGCATGCCGAGGAAGTCAAACCCTTCTTCTCCCGTCCATATCCCCACAATCCGCGTCTTTTCCGGATGCAAGGTCAGTTCCAGACGCTCCATTATCGCTTGAATGAGTTTGTACCCATGGAGCGCATCTTTCTTTGTCTTGCACACGACGACAAAGTCGTCTGCGTACCGCGTGAGTTCCCCGACCTCTTTGCCATGCTTTTCCCACAATCGGTCGAAGTAGTTCAGGTAGATGTTCGCCAGTAGCGGCGAGATCACCCCGCCCTGCGGCGTTCCCAGATCGGAACGTCTGACCGTTCCTTCCTCCGTCACTCCTGCTCCGAGCCATTGCCGAATGAGCTTGAGAATGCGTCTGTCGCTGATTCGCATTTCTACCAGTTTCATGAGCTTCTCTTGGTTAATGTTGTCGAAGTAGCCTTGGATGTCGACGTCGACCACCCAATTGCCTTTGCGGTTGCAGGCTTTACGGATTTGCTCCAGCGCTTGTTTTGCGCCTCGCTTCGGTCGAAAGCCAAACGAGCATTCCTGAAAATCGGCTTCAAAGATCGGTTCCACTATGAGTTTCGTTGCCATTTGCACGACGCGGTCCCTTACCGTTGGAATGCCGAGCGGGCGTTTCCGTCCGTCTTTCTTCGGAATGTAGTGACGGCGCACGGGCTGGGGGCGGTAGGACTTCTTCTGGAGCCGTTCTCGGCATTCCGCTACGAATCGGTCTTCACCCATCTTCGCTATATCTGCCAAGGTTTCACCGTCGATGCCTGCCGCTCCTTTGTTTGCCCGTACTCTCCGCCACGCTTCCTGTAGCACATCCAATCGATGGACTTTGTCGTACAGTGCATGGAACTTTCTGCTCTTGCTCGTCTTGGCCGCATGACCTAGCTTCTCTTGGAGTTGTTGAACTTTTTCTGTTGGTGTCGTTAGCCTTCTGGCATTCACTCACTCGTACCTCCTTGTGAAGCTTGAACAAAGCAGGGCGCCTTCCCTCCCGCAGGTTGTGTTGTCCTGCGTTCCCCGGTACTATTCGCCCCTCGGACTCCCTTCCTGCAGACGGATCACTTCACCTTTTGGCTTATAGAGCGTCTCTTTACGGTTTCGAAAAAAAAAAAATCTCCGTGCAGGGGAGGGTCTCCCCAGTTCACTGCATCCTCTTTCATCCCATGCCGATCCCTCTACGCCGGAGGATTCTTCGCTGACGCTCCAAGTTCTTATCAGCTTCCATGGCCTTCGCCCATGCTCGCGGGGCTCGGCTTCCTCTTTTCCCTCTTGCGAGGCCTTTTTGACGACGCGGCAGGATTCACTTTATGTTACGGCCTGACATGTTGCTCGCCCTGTCTCCGACAGGTACTTTCGTCGATACGCTTCTACGCACAGCTTTCGCCATACGCAGGTATCCTAGCTACACAGGGGCTTGGCCCCTCCTGTGACCGGACTTTCACCGGCTAGAAGATGCGTGCTTAGCTGGGCACGCCAGGCAAGAAAAAACGGCCCCAGGGGCCGTTTGCAAGTTATCTCATGCTGTCTCAGGAAAAAATCTGTGGTTCGCTTCCATCCTGGAACAGGGTTACTTCCACTGTTTCCGTCAGGACGTCTGCGTAACTGTAAGACACCCTTTTAGAAGTCTCTTGCTCCTCATCCAGCTTAACGATGAATACAGAGGGGTAGGTCTCTTCCAATATGCCTGTGCGCTCCACCGTCTTGCGACGGCCACCATTCGCACGGAGCATAATCTTCTGGCCTACATAAGCATCAAGACTGTGTTTGATCTCAGACAAAGCGTTTTTAGCCATACCTGTAACCACCTCTTTCCTAAACCATTATATCACCATCGTTCACTAAAGTCAAATTTTATATTATATCAAGTGAAAAAGTTAGGTGTCAACGATTATTTTTATGAAAAATGAATGTAATGCAAAGAAAATATTTGGCTGAACCCAAAAAAAGAACCGGCTCCTAAGCCGGCTCTGATTAAACTTATATTCCCACTGGCAGCTGCCCTCAGCTGCCCTCCTTACATAACGGAAGGAACCACATTCAATTGAGTTAGATCCTGGAATTTGGGCAGTCCGATCCGGTAGCTCCCACGGGTTTCAATTCCGCCTACCCCCTGGATGCCGCTGATCGTATGCTTCAGCACATCCGTGATATGAATGGTGCCTCTGACGGACGTAAATGCGGCTTTAGCCGCAATATAGACCGGATCAAGCGCATGGATCAGAATCCGGCCGGGAGAGCTTGCAAAATTGGCGCCGGCCTGCAGCAGCGCTTCAAAATGCGACTGGCAGGCGCCGGCCACGATCGTCAGGGAATCAAAGTTGCGTTCATACTGGCGGGCGACTTGGATCGCTTCCACAAAGCTGCGGGAATTCTTATAGCTGGACAAGCTGTATAGGTCATTATGGACCCTGTTCTTGAGGACCCCGTCATGACCGGTTATGACCACGATATCCGGCCTTACGCTGGGCAGCAGACGGTAGAGAACATCCGGCATGGATTTCTCATTTACGTAATGCCCTTGGGCAGGAACACGCAGCTTCTCGTATAGATCCATGCTTTTTTTCAAATAAAGAGGATCGCCGTCCAGATGGAGCACTTTGCCGGGAACTTCAAAATAGGACTGCGCAGAAATATCGCTCGGCAGAACAGCTCGCTCAATGCCTAGCATAGCCCGGTTCTGTTCCTCCAGCGACTTACGTTCCTCATGAAGCCGCTGCAGGCCCTGCTCGGCTTTAATACGTGCTTCCTTAGCTCTGCCGGTAAGGGCATCGCCTTTCACGGGAACAAGATCGTATACGGGCGCGTCAGCCAATAAACGGAATTCGGTCCCTTTAATGATTGCCCGGTTCCGTTCCAATGCCTCTACACGGAAGGTTACGTCCCTTCCATAGGATTGGCGGGCAACCAAGTCTCCTATATTCGTCAAGTCCATCACCTCTGCATCCATCCTATGGGCGTTTGAGGATAATGGTTCCTTATCAGGGATAAATTCCAGAAGGCCGGGTTCTCTAACGAACCCCCGCCTCATATAACACGTTGGATAAACTTGCAAACTCCTCGATGCTGAGCGTCTCTGCCCGGCGGACAGGCTCGATTTCAGCCAGCTCCAGAAGCCGTTCCAGCTCTGTGCGATCCTCTTTGGCAAAGAACCGGCTCTTGAGGTTATTCGCAATCGTTTTGCGCCGCTGTGCAAAGGAGGACTGTACGACCTCAAAGAAAAAGGCCTCATCTGCCACTTCAACCGGCCGCTCCTGTCTGACCTTAAGACGGATCACCGCTGAGTCGACATTCGGCTGCGGAATAAAGACCGTATGCGGCACTACACATACCAGCTCAGGCTCGCTGAAGTACTGCACGGCGATGCTGAGACTGCCGTAATCTTTGCCGCCCGGCGATGCCGCCATGCGCTCGGCTACTTCCTTCTGGATCATCACGACGATGTTCTCCAGCGGCAGGCGCTCTTCCAGCAGCTTCATCAGGATCGGCGTTGTAACGTAATAAGGCAGATTGGCCACTACGCTGACGCCGGATACCTCTTTGAATTCCTCCTGGAACAGCTGCTGAAGATCCAGCTTCAGTACATCCCCATGCACAACCTTTACATGTGAAAAAGGCTGCAGCACTTCGCCGAGGATCGGCAGAAGCCGCTGATCAATCTCTACGGCTACGACTTTGCTTGCGGCATCAGCAAGCTTCTCGGTCAGCGCTCCGATGCCCGGGCCGATTTCCAGCGCTCCCTTGGAGCTGTCCAAATCTGCCGCCCCCACGATCTTGCCAAGAATATTCTGATCGATCAGGAAGTTCTGACCGAGGCTTTTCTTAAATGAGAATCCGTATTTCTGAATGATTTCTTTCGTCCGTCTGGGCGTAGAAATCTCTTCTCTCCTGTTCATGTCCATCAATTAAACTCCTTTATCCTCCAGTTGGCGCAGCGCATCCGCAAATTCCTCGCGGGTAATTCTAAAGACCGCCAATCGCTTATGAAATTGCTTGCCGTTGCAGTAGCCGATGCCCAGCACCTCGCCCATAAACCTGCGGCGTTCAGATGCACGGGGATGAACAATAAGCCCTGCGGTCATCAGATCTTCCCAGTCGATCTGCGGCTGCTCCTCCGGGGCTTCGCTGCGCACCCGGGCCAGTGCTTCGCGTATAGCTTCCGGCGAAGCGTTCTCCACGCCGATGTCGCCTTTTTTCGTGGCGGCCGACTCGGTCAGAAAAGCGTGCTTGCAGCCGGGTACTTTAGCCGCTACAATTTTGCGGATCCGCTCTCCCGCATGATCCGGGTCGGTTAAGATGATGACGCCGCGCCGCTCCTGGGCCAGCGCAATTTTGCGCAGCACTACCGGCCCGATCGCCGAACCGCCGGTTTCAATCGTGTCGGCCTCTACAGCCCGTTTAATGGCTACTGTGTCATCTTTACCCTCCACGACAATGACTTCCTTAATCATTTCCGGGTTCCTTCCTTCCATCCAAGAGCTTCTTCAATCGCACCCGATTTTATGCCAAATCAGAACCACCCGTCCAACGGGTGGTTTGCACTAGGGGTATAACCCCTTGTTGCCAAACTGCGCCTAAAGACGCTAGCCTGACCACAAAGCGTTCAGGCTCAGTGTTATTTGTCTCTTTCACTTACCAGTTAAACTGGTTTTACTTTTTCTTGCTCTTGTTGCTGCTGAATGGATCTTCATACTCTTTTACACTCAGCTTATCCACTGCCTGGTCATGTGCCTCTTGCTCTCGAATGTATTTGGCGACGGTGGCTTCATTTAGCCCCACTGTACTTACGTAGTAGCCTTCCGCCCAGAATTTACGATTCCCATACTTATACTTCAAATTGGCATGCTTCTCAAAGATCATGAGTGCGCTTTTCCCTTTTAAATAGCCCATAAAGGAAGACACAGATATTTTCGGTGGAATCGCCACCAGCATGTGCACATGATCCGGCATCATATGTCCTTCTAATATCTCGACTCCCTTGTATTTACATAGACGCTTCATGATTTCAATTAGATCTCGTCTCACTTGATTGTAGATCTCTTTACGTCTATACTTCGGGGTGAACACAATGTGATACTTACACATCCACTTTGTGTGCGCTAAACTAAAGTTTTTATTTGCCATTTAAGACCATCCTTTCGAATTGAGCCTGAACATCTCAATTTTATCGGGATGGTCTTATTGGTGTAACCCTAGATCCCTCCACCCGCATAGCGGGTGGTTTTATATTTCGCGCGTTTCACGCGCTCAACAGGCTGAAGCCTAAAAACAAAAAGAAGAGGAATTCTCCTCTTCTATATATCGTCTATGATTAACCCTATAATAGCGAATTCCCAAGTTAAAGTAAATGAATCAGTTCAGTTCAGGTTTGACAGGACCAATCACGTATACCGTACGTCCTGTTTTGCGGCCGAAGTTATTTGCCGCTTTGATCGTATTGTAATAAACGTCGATTTTGTTGCCTTTAATCGCTCCGCCCGTATCTTCCGCACGACGGAAACCCAAACCTTCGATATAAACCCACCAACCTAGCGGGATCACGTTCTTGTCGACAGCAATCGTTCTGCCTTCCTGAACACGTGTGCCTGATGCGGTTTTTGTTCCAATGCCGGCTTCTTCAGACGAATAGGCAGTCATCGATACGTTTTTCAGCATCTTCTTGTATTTAAAGCTTACCCCATTCTTGGTTATCGAATTTGTACCGCTTACGCTGACCGTATTGGCTTTGCGTGTAATGCTCGCTGCCAGCACCTCGGTCTTAGGCTCTTCTTTCTTTGTGCCTACCGCAATAACTTGAGGTTGTGCCGGTTTAGCCACCTCTTTGCCGACCCAGCGCTTCGAGATCATTTCCCCATCCTGAAAAACCTTCTCGACGGTATGCACGACCCGGCCTTTGCTGCCGGATTGAAGCAGTTTGGTTTTGCCTTTCAGCAAGTTGGGGTCAGAAGTCTTCACCACGGTGTAAGGAACTTCTTGCGTCTGCTTCACCATGACCTTGTTCACGCGTACAACATGAATTTTCATGTTGGGTGTCACTTCTGCATCCAGCTCCGGATAAATCTTATCCTGCTCGGAAACGGTGATTCCCGATTCAAGCAATGCACTTCTTACGGTGTCTGCCGTTGTATATTTCTGATTGGCCGTTCCATCAGCAATCAAAGTAACTGGAGCGGCATGGTCGATGATGACCTTGTCGCCGTCCTTCAACTCGCTGTCAAGCGCCGGCGTGATTTGATCTTGGGATTTAAGTTCGATTTCCTGCTCGCTCAGGAGTCCTTCCACATTCTCCTGCCGGGTTTGCACGGCCACCGCCTTGCCGTCAATCAGCAGCTGTACGTTTTTCTTGCTTTGGGTGTAGAGATACGCAAGAAAGATGGATATAACCGCAACAGCAAGTATGGCATAGATTGCAATTTGACGAGCATTTTGATAACTCCACCGCAAAACGTAAGACATACTGGATGATGGTGATTCATGGGTTTCGTTGTTTCTTATAAAGCCCACTTCTTCAGTCCTCCTCCATAGCCCCGCCGTCCTAGGTCGATACAGAATACATATGACGCGACTATTTACCGATTTTTGTACGTAATCCGCCAAAATCGCGCATTACGCATCCTTCCCCAGTCTGCCCCGAGCGACATCAATGGCTGTTTAGATACACCATATGACGGCCCTATCGCATTTTATTCAAAACAAAAAAAGCCAACAAAAGAGTTAGAGGAACTCTTTCGTGGCTTCCGTTAATGTCTTGGATGCTGATAGGATGCACGAGGTTGCCTCTCTCATATACGCTTACGGGGTTAGCTGTCGGGTTCGGACGAATGAGAGACGTCCTATCTTGATTCATCCGCTCATGGCGGTTGATCGCAAATTCACCCCATAGACTCACACAAAGAAATCAAATGCATTCGCTCCGGCTCAATTTAATTCAAGTGGCCTGCAAGCTTCTGCATCGGTTCCCCCGTTCTCCATTCGGAGATTCAGCGAGACTGGTTCATGGAACCAAAGAATCGAAGTGACGCAATGGCGTCAGTCCATTACGCAATTCGATTACTGAAAAGATTCTATCCTTTTTGGCCATCGGTTGTAAAGGAGTAATCAACCACGTATTTAAAAATAAATGGTTAAAAATCTGTAATAAACAGCGAATTCTTGATTAAAATTCTTTAATATGTCTCGAATGCTCCTTTTTTCGCTCTTTTTTCTCCTGTTTTCAGCGAATACCAAATCGTTCCAGTGCATTTCGGGTCGTCAGGCTTGCAATTTCTTCCAAAGTTATCCCTTTGAGTTCAGCAGCTGCTTCCGCCACCAATTTGACGTAAGCGGACTCGTTTCTTTTGCCTCGAAAAGGGTGAGGGGTCAAATATGGGGCATCCGTTTCAAGCAGCAACCGGTCATCTGGAACCTGAACCAGGACCTCTTTAGGTTGTCTGGCATTTTTGAACGTAATCGGCCCGCCGAATGAAAGATGAAATCCCATATTCAGACAAATTTTGGCGGTTTCCCAGCTGCCCGAGAAGGAGTGCATGATGCCTCCAACCTCACTCGCTTTTTCCTCGCGTAAAATGTTGACCACGTCTTCATGAGCATCCCGATTATGGATCACGATAGGCATCTTAAGTTCCCTCGCCAAGCCAATCTGTCTTCGGAACACCTTCTGCTGCACCTCTTTCGGCGACGTGTCCCAATGATAGTCGAGGCCGATTTCGCCGATCGCCACCACCTTCTCATGCTGGCACAGCTCGGCAATCCACTCCAGGTCTCCATCCTTCATCGTGATGGCGTCAACCGGATGCCAGCCCACTGCCGCATAAATAAAATCATACGTTTCGGCAAGTTTCATCGTGGTCGGAATGGTTTCCCTATTGAAACCGACATTTACCATGCGCGTAACGCCTTGTTCAACAGCTCTCGCTATCGTTGCTTCGCGGTCTTCGTCAAATTGCTCCGCATCGAGATGGGTATGGGTATCAAATAACATGTCAGATTTTCCTCCTTAGTTGTCAAAAAAAGTACGCACACCCGCCGGAAGTTTGTCTTTCACGTTTTGAAGTTTATCCTGCGGGTAATATAGCTGGTAGCGGCCCCGGTGAATACCGCTGATGGATCGGACGATATCCGATACTTCCGAAATCTCCTTTAATCCCTCCTGGCGGTCGAGCAGCAGAATCTGATTGGTCGTAAGCCCGTCCTCCGGCCGAAATACGTCATAAGGAAGATCTGCCGGCGAATCAATTTCCAAATCGTACAACGGATTTAACCCTGCCGCCTCGAAGGCTTGTCTAATTTCTTCAAAAGACTCGCTGTCTGATTGTTTGATTTCTACATATTTATACAGATTACGATTCATAAAACGTTCACATAAATCTTTAAGCACGGCATCTTCTTCATTCTGCCATTTCATGAAAACCGTTTGGATCAGCGCCTCATCAAGCTGCAGATATTCCGACACCGTCAGCTCACGGGTAAAGAGACCCGGCAGAGGGTCAAGCATTGTTTTGAATGAATATCCGGATGCCCACAGCTCTTTGGCCCTGCGAAAAATTTGCCGCAGCAGAATTTCGGAGCTCCGTGTAACCGGATGGAAATAAACCTGCCAGTACATTTGATAACGGGCCATCAGATAATCTTCTACGGCGTGCATTCCGGATTCCTTGACGACCACCCGGCCGTGGAAAGGACGCAGCATCCGCAAGATCCGGTCAATATCAATTGTACCGTAGTTGACCCCCGTGAAATATGCATCCCGCAGCAAATAATCCATCCGATCCGCGTCGAGAGGACTGGAGACCAAATTAACGACAATAGGTTTGTCATAATCTTTTTGAATAACGGCAGCTACTTTCTCCGGAAAATGTTCGGAAATCTGCTTCAGCAGCCGGTTGACCTCGGTATCGCCAAGCAGAATTTTGCAGGTCCAGTCCTCATGGTTCATTTCAAAAGCTTCTTCTATAGAATGGGAAAAAGGTCCATGGCCCAAATCATGCAGCAGCGCTGCGCAGAGCGCCACCATCCGCTCCTCCTTGGGCCAATCCGTGTACCCGCTTCGCTCAAACTGAGAAATAATGCGCCGCGTAATCTCATAAACCCCCAAGGAATGGGAGAAACGGCTGTGTTCTGCCCCATGGAAGGTCAGAAAGGTCGTGCCCAGTTGCCGGATTCGCCGCAAGCGCTGAAATTCCGGGGTATTGATCAAAGCCCAAATCAGCTCATCCTGCACGTGAATATAGTTATGTACGGGATCTTTAAATACTTTTTCCTCACCGAGCGGCTGTCGCATAAAAATTACCTCCTTTTTGTCGAAAAGAAAAGTTATTTCGACAATTATTGTCGAATTATGTAGAATTTCAGAATAGTTTCCTGTATTCTTTACATTATCGGTATTTTTCTGAAAAACGTTGATAAATCACTGTTTTCCCCTTTTGCCATAATTTAATTAAGGAATAGAAGCGCATATTTTCCATTAATAGGTTGACTATTATGGCAATGGTTGGTATTATAATTATCATAAAAGATAGAATCATGTCGAATAATGGCATTTTAAATTGATAGCGAGAGGGGCAATCATCAGTTATGATGAAATCAACAGGTATTGTAAGAAAAGTAGACGAACTCGGACGCGTAGTTATTCCTATTGAATTGCGCCGTACACTGGGCATTGGCGAGAAAGACGCTCTTGAAATTTATGTCGATGGCGAACGGATCATGCTGAAGAAATATGAGCCGGCTTGCATCTTCTGCGGAAATGCAGAGAACGTGACTTATTTCAAAGGAAAAATTGTTTGTCACGAATGTCTCAGTGAAATGCCTATACCTGTGACAAATTAAGATTTATAGGTTATAATAGGTTTACTGAAAATTGTTAATTCTAACCTTTTCATATCTCCTTGTACCTTCCTTGGCTTGAACCCGGCCAAGTGAAGGTCTTTTTTTGTTCATTTTCACAAATTTTTCTTCTATTATACCCGTTTATAATAAGGCATTGTAAATATCTCTTTTGGAGACGCCACGATCCGCTGCCGTTCTCTTCATAGCCTCTTTACGGGCCAGCCCTTCCTTCTCATAATGCTCCACATGCTGCTCAATCGTCAGCTCCTGCCACCACAGCCCCTGCTGCTCCTCCAGCTCCTCAGCCTGAATGCCTTCCAGAGCAATACAGTATTCGCCGAGAGGAGGATGCTCCGCCAACCAGGCTAAACAAGCTTCGAGGGTGCCTCTGGCCAACTCCTCATAACGTTTCGTCAGCTCACGAGCCAGCACAACCCGCCGATTGCCAAGATGCTCAAGCAGATCCTGCAGCGTCTTGATAATGCGGTGCGGCGATTCATACATCAATACCGTACCTTCATACGATTGAAATTGCCGGATGGCCCGCTCTCTTCCCTTCTTGTCCCGGGGGAGGAACCCGATGAACTGAAAGCGTTCCGTAGGTAAACCCGAGACGATCAAAGCCGATAAAGCCGCATTGGCGCCAGGCACCGGAATCACATCAATTCCCTGTTCAATGGCCAGACGAACCAGATCGCTGCCCGGATCGGAAATCGCCGGCAGACCGGCGTCGCTGACCAGCGCTAAATTTTTTCCTTCTATTATAAGTCTAACCAATTCCGGACCACTTGCCCCTTTATTATGCTCATGGTAGCTGTACAATTTTTTGGGCGTAATCTCGAAATGGGTAAGCAGCTTCCGGGTCTGCCGGGTATCCTCGGCTGCAATCAAATCCGCTTCCTGCAGAATCCGCACTGCCCGGAAGGTCATATCCTCAAGATTGCCGATTGGCGTGCCTACGAGATAAAGTTTGCCAGGTACCGTTGAAGCCCCTATGGCTGCTCCTACTCCCTCGTTCGCATAACTCCGTTGTACCCCGATCTCCAAACCTTCCTTCATGCCTGTCCCCCATTATCTCCATAATAAATCTCCATCAATTCCTTCGTATACTGTCCATCCGGCTCATACACAACCAAAGGCGGTTTAAGACGGATATCCGGTTTCCCGCCGCGCAGTGCCTCAACGAGCACCATATTCGCCTCCTGCGTCAGCTTAGGATGGACAAACCGGAGCACTTTAGGCTCCAGCTTGTATTGCCTGAGCAGCGAAAGGATCTCACCTAGACGCTGGGGTTTGTGCACCATATAAAACTTCCCGCCCGGCCGAAGCAGCCGCATCGCTGCGGCAATAATCTCTTCCAGACTGCCGTTCACCTCATGCCTGGCCATAGCCTGATGCGGATTCAGCTTCTGATCTCCCGTCTGCAGCGGCATATAAGGCGGATTTACCGTAATTGCATCATAAACATTAGCCCCTACCTCCTGAACCAGTTCCCTGAGATCCCCGGTGCGAATCAGAATCCTGTCCTCCAAGCCGTTCAGGCGAACACTGCGCCGGGCCATTTCAGCCAGCCGTTCCTGGATCTCGATCCCTTCGATTTGACCTTCGGTTCTCGCCGATAACAGAATGGGGATAACTCCATTTCCGGTGCACATATCCAGTATCCTTCCATTTTTAGGCACGGAAGCAAACCTGGAGAGCAGCACGGCATCCATCGAGAAGCTGAACACCTCGTCACTTTGAATCAGCCTCAGCCCTGCGTTCATTAAATCATCTATTCGTTCCTGGTCATAAATTTCAACCTGTTCATTCATGTCTGATTCTTACGGCTCCTCTTTCCTCTATTCCCGTTCTTATTATAATGGAAAAAACCGTAGGTTCTCACCTACGGTCCTTTATTTATTCAAAAATGACAGGCAGAACAGACAATCGCCTTCCGTTCGCAAATGCCCGTAATACACATTGCATATATGAAAACCTTCATGATAAAGACGGGCCAGATTATCGTGGCCTTCCCCAATCACATCCGCCTTGCGCTCTTCCTCACTGGCAGCTTCGGCTTCTTTGCCGGCTACCAAATCGCTGCCCGGTTCCCCGGTCTCACGTTTCAGCACCCTGCGCAGCTGCTCGTTCTCCGTCGTCAGCCGCTGGTTCTCTTCAAGCAGCTTCTTGACCTCCAGCTTCAGCGCACCCAGCTCGGTTTGAGCTTCACCCATTTGTGATTCCATCTGCTGTAAATGTGCAAAAATATCTATTTTCTCCAAGTTCCCACCCCAGAGTCAGTCTCTATGGTATTTACTTGATGACAACGTCATCGAGCGAAAGCTCCTTCACTTTGCCGATTTCAAAGAGCTGAACATGAACGGTGCGGGACCCCGTGTTGAGTCCGACAACCTTGCCGTCTCCTAATGAAGTCACCACGATCTTACCCACGCTTGGCAGCTCTTCCTTCACGCTTTCGTAATTATCAT
The DNA here is from genome assembly GCF_001685395.1 of Paenibacillus yonginensis. Taxonomy (NCBI): domain Bacteria; kingdom Bacillati; phylum Bacillota; class Bacilli; order Caryophanales; family Paenibacillaceae; genus Paenibacillus; species Paenibacillus yonginensis. The sequence goes on from NZ_CP014167.1 coordinate 4,156,507, forward strand.
GCTCAAACTTCAAGCAGCACATCAATCTTCCGCACAAACCGGAAATTTTGGTTGGATTCAGAGACAAGCTCTGATCCTTCGCCATCTTGATTGATACGGGCTCAAAGTCGCCCAGCCAGGAGGAGCAGCAGAGAATCCGTCCGCAAGGACCGATGCCTCCCAGCATTTTCGCCTCATCCCGTACACCGATCTGCCGAAGCTCAATGCGCGTCCGGAAAATGCTTGCCAAATCCTTGACCAGCTCCCGGAAATCAACACGTCCTTCGGCCGTGAAATAGAAAATGACTTTGTTACGGTCAAACGTGTATTCTACGTCCACCAGCTTCATTTTCAAATCATGGTCCTTGATTTTATTTAAACAAGTCGTGAAGGCATTTTTGGCGGCTGCCTTATTCTCCTCCACAACGTTACTATCTGACTGATCAGCGATTCGGATGACCTTCTTCAGCGGCAGGACAACATCCGATTCACCTACTACCTTCTTGCCAATGACTACCTTTCCGTATTCGACCCCGCGAGCCGTTTCAACAATGACACATTGCTCCTTCTCGACAGGGAAATCCAGCGGGTCGAAATAATAAATTTTGCCCGCCTTCTTGAAACGGACACCCACTACAGTGTACAAAAACTAACCCCCTTATAACAGCACTTGGTTCATCAAAAATGGCGGAAGCTGCGCTTCCCTAAACCTTCAACTCTGGGAGATAGCTTGTCTCTTCAGTTCCAGGCCGGAACCGCATGTCCTACATTCAATAAAAATTGCTCCAAACAAAGCTGGCCATTCATATTGTACCGGAGCTTCTTCTTGGACTCTGCCGCAAATGCCATACAGGAAACCCAGGCTCCGGCGCTGCGGGTTCCGGCTGTCTTGGAGATAAACTCCCATTCATCTATAAAAACGATACGATCATGTCTGTTCGCCTGAGCCTGAAGCATATCTTTGAACCATAAATGGAACAAATCAAAGATCATCTCCAGGTGGTCACCCAAACCTGCCTTAAACACACTCTGCTGAGCGGTTATCAGCGGAGATCCGCCTCTGCCTGCGGATTCCTTCCCTAATTGTAACACTACGTTTCTAATTTCTGCAAACCAATTCTGACCTGCCAATTCCCGGCAGGCCGGGAGTCCGGCCGCCAAATGGACGACCGTCCGTGCAATCGCATCGGGAACCCCCTCATCGCTGAGCTTCTGCAGCATCAGCATGGGATCCAGCGCCGAGAACGCTACCCATTGAGCCCTTGACTGAATGGTCGGCAGCAAGGCTTTGCCGTTGCTGGACAATAGAATAGCAACCGCCGGAGAAGGCGGCTCTTCCAGGAATTTCAGCAGGCTGTTGGCTGCCTGCACGTTCATTTTATCGGCCTGATCAATAATGTAAGCTTTAGGATTGCCGTTCTCTGAACGGTAAGAGAAGATCCGCTGCAGCTCACGAATCTGGTCGATCTTAATATTGGCGCCATCCGGACTTATGATTTGCAGATCGGGGTGGTTGCCATGAAGCAGCTTGCGGCATTCGAGACAGGTCCCGCAGGCTTCCTCCGTCCCGTTAGTACAGAACAAGGCCTGTACGAAAGCAAGCGCCATTTCCATCTGTCCGCTTCCGGGAGGCCCGTTAAAGATATAAGCATGCGATATGCGGTTGTGCCTTAACCCGTTCTGCAGCAGTCTCTTCGGCCCTTCCTGTCCTGCAATCTCTTTGAACATCGGACTCACACTTTCTGTTTTATATAAAATGTTCCGGCAGCTGATGCTCCCGTGTTATGTTTCGAATCTCTTGGCAAGCCGCGTTGCAATTCCTTCATTAAAAAGTCAGATTGATCAGCAAGCCGCGGATCTCCCCAATCTTCTGCAGCAGCTCCAGTCTTCCCTGCTCCGTCTCCAATAGCTCTTCGCCCATGCCTAGCAAGCCTGCGTCTATTTCGTCAAGCAGCTTGTAACGTTTCCCGCGTCCCCGGCGGTCCCACCCTTTGGTCTCCTTCATGCCGACCCCGCGGCGAACCGTTTCCTCCAGGAAACGTTTGACCATCATCCGGTAGGCCTTCAGCTCACGCACCGTCATGGAACGCGCCAGCCGGTCACCCTGAAGCTCGATTTCCTGGAGCTTGCGGCTTAACTCCTCGTGGGTCGCCTGTTCCCCCTGATGCTGCATGGCATCCGAGAAGCTTTTAGAAGAGACCTGTCTGGCCGCACCTTCGGACAACCCTCTGCTGCTTGTCAATGGTCTATATCCCGGCTCGATTTTCATCTGACCTACCGCCCATCTCTATTTCGTTTATTTGACAACATGCAGAAACGGCTACTTGACCCCCGGGCCATCGTAACCGCTTGCTTGCCGGCAAACGGGAAACTCCCGCCCGCCGGCTTTGTCTTTAACATCCTGACATTCGTTATAAACGTTTATTAAAAATGCTCAAACCGGTCTACCGGAAGCACAAATACTGTAGCTCCACCAACTTGTACCTCAACAGGAAGCGGTAAATACGAATCCGTCGTTCCGCTCATTGGCGTTACAGGGGTTACAAGCTGCTCCCTGACCTTACAGCTGCTCCGAATGACACCCAGCACGGTCTCAACCTGACTGTCGTCAACCCCGATCATAAACGTCGTGTTTCCTGCACGAAGAAATCCGCCGGTACTTGCAAGTTTGGTGGCCCGAAAATTGGCTTTGACCAAAGCTCCGGATAAACGGTTGCTGTCTTTGTCTTGAATAATCGCAACAATCAGCTTCATATTGCAGTCCCTCCTCATTTGGTTTAGTTACGCCTAATAATGAAAAGAAAATAAGCAAATGGATTTCTATCAATCTTCCCTGCTATCTACCCCTCCCTACCTATCCAAGATGGGAGTAAGGATAAAGAAGATTATAATCTATTATACCGCATATTTTGTTACTTATTTAATAAATTTGCCCGAAAAACCTCTAAAATCGGCTTTAATTGCAATTTTACTGCTTCCGCCATCACTTCCGGCGTTTGGGATGCGTCTATAACCGTAATACGTTCAGGATACATAGCTGCTACCTTCCGGTATCCTTCCCTTACCTGATGATGGAAATGCAAGGCTTCAAGGTCAAGCCTGTTCACTTCCCGTCCCTTGCCAGCAGCAATCCGGGCCAGCCCAACCTCCGGCTCAATATCAAGATAAAACGTATAATCCGGAAATCTGCCTTCCGTAGCAAATGCGTTGATCGAAAGCACTTCCTCAATCCCGATGCCTCTGGCATACCCTTGATAAGCCAGGCTGCTATCAATGAACCGGTCGCATAACACGATTGTCCCCTGCTCCAGGGCGGGTTCCACCTTCTCCACCAAATGTTGGCGCCGTGCAGCCGCATAAAGCAAAGCTTCCGTCCGGACATCCATTTCCGTATGATCGGGGTGCAGCAGCAATTCGCGGATTCCTTCCGCTATCCGGATACCACCAGGCTCACGAGTCACGATGTACGCCAGTCCTTCATGCTCCAGCAGCTCGGCCAGCTTCTGCATCATCGTTGTTTTGCCTGATCCTTCTCCTCCCTCCAGCGTGATAAAAAGTCCCTTGCCTTTGATTTCTTTCATCATCGTTCCTCCGGTGTATAATCCTCATTAAGATAGACTTGAATATGCTGCAGGGATGAATCCTTGACCGCTTGAAAGCGGGAGCCCGCCTCCCTTAAAGCAATCAGGCGCGCCAAGGTTTCAGCCGTGATGGTTTCTCCCGGATACAAAAGCGGGATACCCGGCGGATAAGGAATAACCATCTCCGCGGCTTTCTTCCCCTCTCCTTGCTCCAGGGGTATATGTTCCGTTTCTTCCTCCACCGAAGGGCTTAGATCAAAAGCAACGGGCTGCGAGACGGACTCTGCACCCCTAATGTTCCACGTGGAAACGAAGGAGGCTGCCGGTTTGGCCTGGTCTTCAGGACAATAGCCCATCTCTGCTTCCAGTGTATGCAGCACCTCCAGCAAATGGTTAACATCGCCTGCGGTCGTCCCCGGCCCTAAAGCCAGAACCGTATACCGCTCATCGCTCATCTCCGGAACGCATTGATGACGCTCCAAGTGTTCTTGAAGCTTATATCCGCTCCATTGCCCCAGACGGTCATACAAAACCACTTTGTAAGGGTCCTGATAGGGATGAGGATAAGGCGAGCCATTTGGAGCACTTCCGCCTTCTAAATTGCTTCCATACTTCTTATTACCACCATCCGGCAGATTGCTAACTTCCTCTTCTAAACTTCCGATCCGGGTCAGCTCCCGCAGACCCTCTCGCAGACGGGCCGCCGCAGACAAGCTTTCCGCAAAGGCGGCCGGTCCCTCCTGCTCCAGCAGGCTTCTGCACAGATCGAGCGAAGCCATGATCGGGTAAGACGGGCTGGAGCTCTGCACCATCGCCAGCCGCTGGCGGAGCAGCGAACGGTTCAGCAGGCCTCCCTGCACATGCAGCATGGCGCCCATCGTCATGGCGCCCAGCATCTTGTGCGTGGACTGCACGACACCGTCGGCGCCCTGCGACAGTGCGCCGCGCGGCAGCTCTGCGGCCAGGCCGTAATGCGCTCCGTGGGCTTCGTCCACGAGCAGCGGCACCCCGGCCGCATGACACAGCGCCGCAAGCGGAGCTAGCGGCGCTCCCATGCCGTAGTAGTTCGGGTGGGTGACCAGCACGCCCTTGGCGCCCGGATAACGGCGCAGGGCTTCACCCACCGTCTCCGGCGACGGCATGGTGGCAAGCCCGCTGGCGCCGTCTACCTCCGGCGCCAGAAACACCGCCCGTGCGCGGGCCAGCATCAATCCGTGCAGCACGGATTTGTGCACATTGCGCTGCACGAGCAGCACATCGCCCGGCTGACTGCAAGCCGTCAGGATCAGCGCCAGATTGCCCGACGTACTTCCTCCTACCAGGAAGTACGTCTCTTCGGCCCCGAAGAACCGGGCCGCCCTCTTCTGCGCCTCCTCAATCACGCCCTCCGGATGATGCAGATCATCCAGGCCTGTGATTTCGGTGGCGTCTATCGTCAGCACGTCCTGCAGCGGGCCGCTGCTGGAGCGTGCGTACATTTTCCCGTTCTTATGCCCCGGCACATGGAACGACACATCTTTGTTTTCCCTGTACCTCTGGAGGGCTTCCCACAACGGAGCCTCTACGGCATGCAGTTTCCTCACCACTCAACACTTCCTATTCCAATCTCTTCTCTTGCTTCCTATTTTAAAAGATTAAAAAGCCGAAGTATATGTATTCCTCCTAAACGCTTCCTCGGTCCCTATCCCCTCGACTTATAATCCCCTGCAGGATAAAAAAGAGCCCGCATCTTCTGCAGGCCCCCTTAGTCTTGTTTACGCATTCAACTGCACCCAAATCTGCTTCATCTGATGAATAAAGAAATCATATTTCTCATCCTTCACATCCGTATGAACCATCTCTGCTTCGCACTCTTCACAAATAAATTCCGAGACGATCTTAATGCCCTGCGCTTTTGTCTTGCCGCATATAATACAGGTCTCCGGTCCTTCTTCTTTTAAGATCTCCACCGGTTTAACGATATCTTCCATCTGCGATCCCACCTTGTCGCTTTTACTATCAGTATGCCACAGAATCTATCTATTTATACAAGTCTGCTAGCCTTTTGACCCTATATCGTATGCCCAAAGCCGCAAATTGGTGTTTATCCCCTCGCTCCCGCTCAACAAAGCTTAAATTTATGCCGATATATTAAGCAAAAGACTTTGTACCTGCTATCTCCCAGGAGGGATGTAATCGTTTATGAATCTTGACCAAAATACAAAAGCAACCTTCTACCAGTACCGGCTCCTGAAAAAATCCTTGTTTCCCAAACCCTTAATGCTGAGCCTTCTGGTTGTCCCGTTGATCTGCCTGATCGCGGAAATTATAGGTTTTGGCCCGCTCAGCATTTTGACTTTTATCATAGCGGGTCCGATCGCCCTGTGGATTCAGTTTGTTATCTGCCGTTCCGTTATCATCATCGTCAGTCATTCTTACCGTCCAAAATGGCATTTCGCCTGGCGCCTGCCGTGGTTCGGCTATATTCCAAACCAATACATAAGTTATTCCACCTATAAAAAAACGCACCTGCATTACGTCTGGATTGGACTCGCCCTAATCGCCGTGCTGAGCCCCTGGTCGCCGGCAAGCCTGATTGTCTCCTTATTCTTCTGGCACCTATGGCTGCTCGCCCCCCGGTTTTATTCGTTCCTAGTCCTGCTTAAGCAGCGCAAAGACGGGATGATCAAATTAACCGATCAAGAGCTGTTTTATTACATTCAATGATCCTTATCTCAGAAAAAAGAAACCTGCCGCCCTATAAGAGGAAGCAGGTTTCTTTCAAATGCTACGGGTTATTAGCCTGGTTATTTAGGCCCTGTACAGCCACATCATTCGTTTTAGGAATGTAGAGAATAAAAGCATTCTTCTGCAGTGATAATTGAATGATTTGATTATTTTTCATGAAAACACGTGTAGATCCCGTCTGTTCTGCCTTGTTCTCCGTCCAGCCCCAAGCCTTGATTTCCTCCTCATAGGCTGTAGGAAGCTTACTATCCTCTCTTAGGCCGGGAACCGCATAACGGACGTACTCCATTTTCGAGCTCTTTAATGCAGCCTCCGCTTTACTAGCTTCCTTCGGAACCGGAAAACTTTTATCCACTGCTGAACCCTCGTATACCTTCCAAGCGGTATCTGCAGAATTACAGCCTGTAATCAACAATATCATCGTTATAACTGAAAGCAAGCAGAATAAATACCATTGGGTTTTCCTATGCATGATATTTCTCCTCCTTACCCCAATAAGTTCACTTCCTTTAAGGTACAAGGCCCCTACTTTCCACTTCATCGATCCGACTAAGTTCCTAGTTTATTATATATTCAGACGTTCCGTCAGGAGTAACAAAACGGTTACATTCAATTGTCGGTTACCTCATTCTATGATTATTTCTAGTTTCACATCTATAACCTTATAAAACGGCTATTAAAAAATAAAAACCACCACCGATAATCGGCAGTGGTTCTTCGCTTGGCGGCGTCCTACTCTCCCAGGACCCTGCGGTCCAAGTACCATCGGCGCTGGAGGGCTTAACGGTCGTGTTCGGGATGGGTACGTGTGGAACCCCTCCGCCATCGCCACCAAACATGATTTTTGCGCTGCTTCTCTTCCGCGTCTTTCGCTTCAGCAAAAGATCAAACCTTAGAAAGGACATGCAGCTTAAAATCGGTTCAGATGTTTGATCACCTGAAAACTGGACACGAAACAATCAATTGCGATTTAGTTGTTCTCGGGGCCCCCGCAAAGTAATCGGAATCAGCATCGAAGCTGTTCTTCACTTTGTGGGGTACTTTTTTGGATAAGCCCTCGACCGATTAGTACTGGTCAGCTCCATGCATTGCTGCACTTCCACCCCCAGCCTATCTACCTCGTCGTCTTCAAGGGGTCTTACTAATTGGGAAATCTCATCTTGAGGGAGGCTTCACGCTTAGATGCTTTCAGCGCTTATCCCTTCCGCACTTAGCTACCCAGCTGTGCTCCTGGCGGAACAACTGGTGCACCAGCGGTGCGTCCATCCCGGTCCTCTCGTACTAAGGACAGCTCCTCTCAAATTTCCTACGCCCACGACAGATAGGGACCGAACTGTCTCACGACGTTCTGAACCCAGCTCGCGTACCGCTTTAATGGGCGAACAGCCCAACCCTTGGGACCTACTTCAGCCCCAGGATGCGATGAGCCGACATCGAGGTGCCAAACCTCCCCGTCGATGTGGACTCTTGGGGGAGATAAGCCTGTTATCCCCAGGGTAGCTTTTATCCGTTGAGCGATGGCCCTTCCATGCGGTACCACCGGATCACTAAGCCCGACTTTCGTCCCTGCTCGACTTGTCAGTCTCGCAGTCAAGCTCCCTTTTGCCTTTGCACTCTTCGAATGATTTCCAACCATTCTGAGGGAACCTTGGGGCGCCTCCGTTACTCTTTAGGAGGCGACCGCCCCAGTCAAACTGCCCACCTGACACTGTCCCCATACCGGTTCACGGTACCAGGTTAGAACTCCGATACGATCAGGGTGGTATCCCAACGGCGCCTCCAAGGAAGCTTGCGCTCCCTCTTCCTAGGCTCCCACCTATCCTGTACAAATCGTATCAAAGTCCAATATCAAGCTGCAGTAAAGCTCCATGGGGTCTTTCCGTCTTGTCGCGGGTAACCTGCATCTTCACAGGTATTAAAATTTCACCGGATCTCTCGTTGAGACAGCGCCCAAGTCGTTACGCCATTCGTGCGGGTCAGAATTTACCTGACAAGGAATTTCGCTACCTTAGGACCGTTATAGTTACGGCCGCCGTTTACTGGGGCTTCAGTTCATAGCTTCGGGTTTAACCCCTAACCACTCCCCTTAACCTTCCAGCACCGGGCAGGCGTCAGCCCGTATACTTCGCCTTACGGCTTCGCACAGACCTGTGTTTTTGCTAAACAGTCGCTTGGGCCTTTTCACTGCGGCCCCCTCGGGCTATTCACCCTACCGAGGCACCCCTTCTCCCGAAGTTACGGGGTCATTTTGCCGAGTTCCTTAACGAGAGTTCTTCCGCGCGCCTTAGAATTCTCTTCTCGCCTACCTGTGTCGGTTTGCGGTACGGGCACCTTCACCTGGCTAGAGGCTTTTCTTGGCAGTGTGAGATCATGACCTTCGCTACTGCAATTTTCGCTCCCCATCACAGCCCAAGGTTATGTAGCACGGATTTGCCTATGCTACCCTCTCACTGCTTGGACGGACATCCATCAGTCCGCGTCACTACCCTGCTGCGTCACCCCATCGCTCATAACGGTTTACGGTGGTACAGGAATTTCCACCTGTTGTCCTTCGACTACGCCTGTCGGCCTCGCCTTAGGTCCCGACTTACCCTGAGCGGACGAACCTTCCTCAGGAACCCTTAGGCTTTCGGCGGATCAGATTCTCACTGATCTTTTCGTTACTCATACCGGCATTCTCACTTGTGTACTCTCCAGCGCTCCTTACGGTACACCTTCAACGCATACACAACGCTCCCCTACCCCTGATGCAAGCATCAAGCCATAGCTTCGGTGGTGTGTTTAGCCCCGTTACATTTTCGGCGCAGAGTCACTCGACCAGTGAGCTATTACGCACTCTTTAAATGGTGGCTGCTTCTAAGCCAACATCCTGGTTGTCTGTGCAACTCCACATCCTTTCCCACTTAACACACACTTGGGGACCTTAGCTGATGGTCTGGGCTGTTTCCCTTTTGACAATGGATCTTAGCACTCACTGTCTGACTCCCGGTTAATCAGTCTATGGCATTCGGAGTTTGACTGAGCTTGGTAACCCTTGCGGGCCCCGCACCCAATCAGTGCTCTACCTCCACGACTGTACCACCGAGGCTAGCCCTAAAGCTATTTCGGGGAGAACCAGCTATCTCCGAGTTCGATTGGAATTTCTCCGCTACCCCCACCTCATCCCCGAACTTTTCAACGTTCGTGGGTTCGGGCCTCCAGTGCGTGTTACCGCACCTTCACCCTGGACAGGGGTAGATCACACGGTTTCGGGTCTACGCCCACGTACTATAATCGCCCTATTCAGACTCGCTTTCGCTACGGCTACGGCTTCTCACCTTAACCTTGCACGGGAACGTAACTCGCCGGTTCATTCTACAAAAGGCACGCCATCACCCATTAATTAGGCTCTGACTTCTTGTAAGCACACGGTTTCAGGTTCTCTTTCACTCCCCTTCCGGGGTGCTTTTCACCTTTCCCTCACGGTACTGCTTCACTATCGGTCACTAGGGAGTATTTAGCCTTACCAGATGGTCCTGGCAGATTCATACGGGGTTTCACGTGCCCCGCACTACTCGGGATCCGTCTCGGAGGGAATAGACTTTCGGTTACAGGGCTTTTACCTCTTCTAGCGGGTCTTTCCAGACCTCTTCGCCTACCCTATTCCTTTGTAACTCCATGTGAGACGTCCCACAACCCCAAGAGGCAAGCCTCTTGGTTTAGGCTCTTCCGCGTTCGCTCGCCGCTACTGACGGAATCACTACTTGTTTTCTCTTCCTCAAGGTACTTAGATGTTTCAGTTCCCCTGGTCTGCCTCTTCATTACCTATGTATTCAGTAATGAGTGACTGGCTATTACACCAGCCGGGTTTCCCCATTCGGACATCCCCGGATCAAAGCTTGCTTACAGCTCCCCGAGGCCTTATCGTTGTTCGCCACGTCCTTCTTCGGCTCCTAGCGCCTAGGCATCCTCCGTGTGCTCTTAGTAGCTTAACCAAATCGCTCGGATTTTGGGTCAACACGCTCTGTTGTTCCTCGGTTTCTCATTTGAAATGAATCAAGGGTGAAACCGACTCACAAAGGATCGATTGCCTCCAAAATACCTCGCTCTACAGTTAGCACTTCACTTGTTCTCTACGATCACAAGTTCAGCTAAAAAAGAATGTTCTAATTCGCATTTGTTGTTTCGTTATCCAGTTTTCAAGGATCAAAGCAGTTTCGGAAAACTGCGGTTTTGAGAGTTTGAGCTCTCAAAACTGACCAACGAGTGAGAAGTGAAATCTTTGCGAAGCAAAGATACTTCGAGAGCATCCTTCTTCGCGGTATTTGTACCGCTTCGCTGCGGAAGCGAGGTACTCCATAGAAAGGAGGTGATCCAGCCGCACCTTCCGATACGGCTACCTTGTTACGACTTCACCCCAATCGTCTACCCCACCTTCGGCGGCTGGCTCCCCTAAGGGTTACCCCACCGACTTCGGGTGTTGTAAACTCTCGTGGTGTGACGGGCGGTGTGTACAAGACCCGGGAACGTATTCACCGCGGCATGCTGATCCGCGATTACTAGCAATTCCGACTTCATGCAGGCGAGTTGCAGCCTGCAATCCGAACTGAGACCGGCTTCTAAAGATTCGCTCCAGATCGCTCCTTCGCTTCCCGTTGTACCGGCCATTGTAGTACGTGTGTAGCCCAGGTCATAAGGGGCATGATGATTTGACGTCATCCCCACCTTCCTCCGGTTTGTCACCGGCAGTCACTCTAGAGTGCCCAGCTTTACCTGCTGGCAACTAAAGTCAAGGGTTGCGCTCGTTGCGGGACTTAACCCAACATCTCACGACACGAGCTGACGACAACCATGCACCACCTGTCTCCCCTGTCCCGAAGGAAAGGCCTATCTCTAGACCGGTCAGGGGGATGTCAAGACCTGGTAAGGTTCTTCGCGTTGCTTCGAATTAAACCACATACTCCACTGCTTGTGCGGGTCCCCGTCAATTCCTTTGAGTTTCAGTCTTGCGACCGTACTCCCCAGGCGGAATGCTTAATGTGTTAACTTCGGCACCAAGGGTATCGAAACCCCTAACACCTAGCATTCATCGTTTACGGCGTGGACTACCAGGGTATCTAATCCTGTTTGCTCCCCACGCTTTCGCGCCTCAGCGTCAGTTACAGCCCAGAAAGTCGCCTTCGCCACTGGTGTTCCTCCACATCTCTACGCATTTCACCGCTACACGTGGAATTCCACTTTCCTCTTCTGCACTCAAGTCACCCAGTTTCCAGTGCGACCCGGAGTTGAGCCCCGAGATTAAACACCAGACTTAAATGACCGCCTGCGCGCGCTTTACGCCCAATAATTCCGGACAACGCTTGCCCCCTACGTATTACCGCGGCTGCTGGCACGTAGTTAGCCGGGGCTTTCTTCTCAGGTACCGTCACTCGGATAGCAGTTACTCTACCCGACGTTCTTCCCTGGCAACAGAGCTTTACGATCCGAAAACCTTCATCACTCACGCGGCGTTGCTCCGTCAGACTTTCGTCCATTGCGGAAGATTCCCTACTGCTGCCTCCCGTAGGAGTCTGGGCCGTGTCTCAGTCCCAGTGTGGCCGTTCACCCTCTCAGGTCGGCTACGCATCGTCGCCTTGGTGAGCCGTTACCTCACCAACTAGCTAATGCGCCGCAGGCCCATCCGCAAGTGACAGATTGCTCCGTCTTTCCCAAGAAAGTCATGCGACTCTCTTGCGTATCCGGTATTAGCTACCGTTTCCGGTAGTTATCCCAGTCTTGCAGGCAGGTTGCCTACGTGTTACTCACCCGTCCGCCGCTAAGTGGATCAGGAGCAAGCTCCCGATCCACTCCGCTCGACTTGCATGTATTAGGCACGCCGCCAGCGTTCGTCCTGAGCCAGGATCAAACTCTCCAATAAAGATGGAAGGTCCTTGCCACCCGAAGGCGGTAGGTTTTCCATTAGAAGTTAAGTTTGTGACTCATTTTGAATCTGACGAGATTGGAGCGAATTTCAAATCCACATGGATTTCAAATCCGTCCCAAAATATCTCATTTATTTCTCACTCGTTGTTCAGTTTTCAAAGATCAAACTTTTTATTTCATTCCGTTAACAACTCATCACTGTCAACTTTTATATCATACCATGTGAACAGCTATATTGCAAGCTTTTTTTGAAAATTCCTTATTTTCAATGCTTGCTATAAAAATAAACGCTGCAAAACGGTACGTATTAATATACCCCATTCTGCAGCTTTAGTCAAGTTAATTAATAATCTCGACAATATAGAGATTATGGTTCTGAACCAGATTGATGATTTGCCCCTTGACGGAAACCATCGGACGTGTCGGGTGGGCTCGATCGGTAAAGACGATTTCCCCGGTTTCATCGTTGTTCAGACGAACCCGAGTCCCGTTATGCAGCTCTGTTACTTTTCCTATGAATGTCTGGACGATCGCCGGATCCAGCTTGCCGAAGGCCTCCGATTGAATTTCCTCCAGTACAAGATAGGGCGATTGGGCTTTTCTGTACCGCTTCTTCAGCGTCATAGCATGAAAAATATCGGCAACCGCCACAATCTTGGCGTAGACATGGATTTTATCGCCTGTCAGGCGAAGAGGGTAGCCGGAGCCGTCTATTTTTTCATGGTGCTGTAAAGCAGCCAGTCTTACGCCTTCGTTCAAAGCCGGAATGTTGCGGAGCATTTGATAGCCGTACGTAGTATGCATGCGGACTTCCTCCAGCTCATCGTTATTCAGATAAGAAGGATGATAGAGGATACCCGGGTCTACCTTGGCATTGCCGATGTCGTGCAGCAGTCCCGCCAGCGCTACCTGAACCCAGTCTTTCTGAGGCAATCCGCTCCACTGGGCCAGACAATAGGAGGTCAGGGCAGACAGAATTCCATTATGGTACATATAATCGTATTCGTTCATATTTCTAGGCACGAAGGTCAAAATTTTATAATGCTTCATCATCCCAAGCAGTAGCTCCAGCTGACTGCGAAGATCATATACGGGAATGCTTGCAGCCAGTGCTGATTGGAACGAGCTTTTGACCAGGTTGAGCATCCGATCGTATTCCGTTTGAAAAGGATCGGCCGGCATTTTTTTAACCGCCTCCGGCACCACCTTGGGAACAGTGGATTTAGGAGAGGCTGCACCTTTGGATTCCTTCACAGCTGTTGCCTCGGATCCCGCTCCACCTTCAACCTCAACCTCCTGGATCATAAACGCCCGCAGGACATCCAGATCTCTGGGGATCAACACTTTACCTTTAGGCATCAGCATGCCGCCAAGCATCGTATGTACAGGACTGGCAATCTTTTGTCCAGGCTTCAAGTCAGTTACTGCCACATTTCCCATTTCAGACCCCCCGCTATCCTTGGTTTATCGCAAAATGACATCGCCGTTTATCGTATCCTACGATCTCTCAACTTTCAGACTAATTATATACGCCTTTATACCTAGGAACAATCTCCCTTTTTAACTTAAAAAAGAAGACCCGCTGAAAGGGACAAAAAGAGCCTCCTGATCAGGAGACCCTTTTTGAATCTTATATAGCGGCAAGAAACTCGAAGGTTATTCCTCTTCCGAATCCTCTTCGCTTTCAATCATCTCTGGAGCTGCAACCTCATCGGTTCCTGCTGCGTCGATCAATTCTTCCTCGACGGTCAGCAGCTCTTCCTCATCCAGAGCTTCTTCGTTCGACTCTTCCGTTTTGTCGGTTCGGCAAACGGTAGCCACCGAGTCATCCTCACGGATGTTAATGAGCTTAACGCCCTGTGCATAACGGCCCATCGTGCTGATTCCCGCCATGCTGGTACGAATCAGCGTACCACTGCTGGTGATGATCATCAAGTCCTCTTCGTCTTTAACGACTTTAAGGCTGATTACCGTACCGTTCTTCTCGGTGACGTTAATCGTCTTGATGCCTTTACCGCCGCGGCTTTGAACCCGATATTCGTCAACCGGCGTACGTTTGCCGTAGCCTTTGGTCGTCACAATCAGAACATCCTGTCCCGGAACAATGACATCCATGCCGATGACTTCATCGTCTGAATCGAGGGTAATGCCTTTAACGCCTGTCGCAGAGCGTCCCATGGAACGGACATCTCCCTCCAAGAAACGAATCGACATCCCTTTGGCCGTGCCCAGGATGACCTCTTCGTTGCCGTCGGTCATTTTTACATCAATCAGACGGTCGTCTTCGCGCAGGTTAATGGCAATAAGCCCACCCTTACGAATATTAACGTAGTCTTCAAGAGGCGTCTTCTTGACAATCCCTTGCTGAGTAGCAAAGAACAGCAGCTTATCGGTCTCTGATGGAACCACCGGAATAACGGCGTTAACCGTCTCGCCCTGTTCGATCTGAATCAGGTTGATGATCGGCGTTCCTCTTGCCGTACGGCCAAGTTCCGGAATCTCATAAGCTTTAATCCGGTAAGCTTTACCTCTGTCCGTAAAGAACATCAGGTAGTTGTGGGAGTTGGTTACAAACAGATGCTCGACAAAGTCGTTGTCCTTTGTATCCATGCCTACAACGCCGCGTCCGCCGCGCTTCTGGCTGCGGTAAGTGGTAACAGGCAGACGTTTGATATAACCGGTGTGAGTAATCGTAATGACGACTTCCTCTTGCGGAATCAAATCCTCGTCCAGAATACTCTCTTCACCCACCGTAATTTCCGTGCGGCGTTCATCCGCATATTTCTCTTTAATCTCTTGAAGCTCTTGGCTGATAATATCCAGAACCAGCGCTTCGCTGGCCAAAATTTCGCGGTACTCGGCAATCTTCTGAACCAGCTCGTTATATTCGTTCTCAATCTTATCGCGTTCCAAACCGGTCAGACGGCGCAGACGCATATCCAGAATCGCCTGGGCCTGCTCGAAGCTGAGTCCGAAACGGCTCATCAGCCCTTCGCGTGCCTGCTCATCCGAGCTGGAAGCACGGATCAAAGCAATGACCTCGTCAATATGGTCCAGAGCGATCCGCAGACCTTCCAGGATATGAGCTCTGGCCTCGGCTTTGCGCAGATCAAATTCCGTGCGGCGGCGAATGACTTCGATTTGGTGAAGAATATAATACTTCAAGACTTCATGCAAAGTCAGAATCCGCGGCTCGTTATTTACGATCGCCAGCATGTTGATGCCAAATGTAGACTGCATAGCTGTATGTTTGTACAGGTTATTCAGCACGACATTCGGATTTACGTCCCGGCGAAGCTCAATCACAATCCGCATACCATTGCGGTCGGATTCATCCCGAAGATCTGTAATGCCTTCAATCCGTTTCTCACGGACGAGCTCGGCAATTTTCTCAACGAGTCTGGCTTTGATCACCTGGTAAGGAAGCTCATGCACGATAATGCGCGCTTTGTTATTGTGCTCCTCGATAGTAGCCTTGGCTCTCATGGTTACGGAACCACGGCCTGTCGAATAAGCCTGTCTGATGCCTTCCCGTCCCAAAATGTAACCGGCTGTCGGGAAGTCAGGGCCTTTGATATACTCCATCAATTCCAGGGACGTCAGCTCCGGATTCTCGATCAAAGCCTGTACACCGTCAATGACTTCCCCCAGATTATGAGGCGGTATATTGGTGGCCATCCCTACCGCAATACCGGAAACCCCGTTAACGAGCAGGTTCGGGTAACGCGCCGGGAGAACAACAGGCTCCTGTTCCTCACCATCATAGTTAGGCGCGAAATCAACGGTCTCTTTGTTCAGATCGCGCAGCATTTCCATCGCAATCTTGGAGAGTCTGGCTTCCGTATATCGCATCGCTGCCGCAAAGTCGCCGTCAATCGAACCGAAGTTGCCATGACCGTCGATCAGCATGTTGCGCATGGAGAAATCCTGCGCCATACGAACCATCGTTTCATAAACGGCGGAATCACCGTGCGGATGATATTTACCGATGACTTCGCCGACGATTCTGGCGGATTTCTTGTACGGTTTGTCCGGAGCCATACCGAGCTCGGACATGGCATACAAAATACGGCGATGCACAGGCTTAAGTCCATCCCGTACATCCGGCAAAGCCCGGCTGACAATGATGCTCATTGCGTAATCCATAAAGGATTCGCGCATCTCCTGACCGATGTCACGATCTATAATTCGCGAGAATTTTTCTTCAGCCATGCTGTGCCTCCTTCAAATTTACCAGTGTACATCTATGAGAAAAGCCGCAAAAGCAACCCGCGGAAGCGAAATCGAAACCGGCTTGCTGCCATCCTTCCGATTGTCGGCGGGTACTCAATAACATGTATAAAAAGGCCGTAATCCTCTATAAACGCTAATAATTATTATATTACTTTCACAAAACAAGCACAATTAAACATTGCCAAATGTCTTCTTGGTCTTCCGGGCCGGAATCACAAAAAAATAGGGAAATGTCCAATCCTGCGGCTTTCCATTCTCATACACTGTCCCTATAGGTTAATTTCCTATGACTTCCTCATTGTGGGAAGAAGTTAGAAAATCACCATATCTTATAATTATACCATTGTTTGTCCCGTCTGTCCTATGTTTTTGAGCGTCTAGACCATGGAAATGGCCAATCTAGCCTGTTTGGAAAGGAATGAAGCCGCTTTGTCGATCCAACGTGTTTCAAGCAAATGGGAGAAGACGAAAGTATTGAGCCGGAACAGCCGGCTGAACAGCTATATCCCTGACACACGCCCGTTCTCAGCAGAGCAGCTTCAGCTAATGCTGGAGCAGTATAACACCGTATTTATCAAACCCGACCGGGGTACTTACGGTATTGGCGTTATGAGCATAGAGCGTTATCAGGACAATCCATCCTCTACAGACACTGATTCCCCTTGGCTTTACAAGCTCCGTTACGGGATTGAATCCCGGGTATTCGGGTCCCTTGGGGAGATGCATGAAATTCTGGCTGAGCGGATGAACGGCAAATTCTATGTCATCCAGCGCGGCATTGCTTTGCTCACTTATGAATCCCGTAAATTTGATCTTCGTGTACTGGTTCAGAAGAATTTAAAAGGCGCATGGGAAACCACCGGGTTTATCGGCAGGGTGGCAGGACCGCAGAAAATCATCACCAATCATCACAGCGGCGGTCAAATCCGGCCTATTGAAGAGCTATTTAAAGCCTATCTGGATGCAAAAGGCCTGGCTGCCCTGATTCATGAGCTTAGAGTGCTGGGGGCAAAGGTCGGTTACCAGCTGGAGAGAAAATATCCCGGCTTGAAAGAGATCGGCCTCGATATTGCCGTCGATGGGGAGTTCCGGCCTTGGCTGCTTGAAGTGAATACCCTGCCTGCCTTGTTCCCGTTCAAACGACTGTCCGACAAAACCATCTATCAGAAAATCCGTAAATACGCTCAGGCCTACGGGCGCTTGGGTAAAAAGAAAACATCCTGATTCGCATTCGCTCCCTCTCCTCGGAAGGCCCGTACCTAAATCTGCCCACAAAAAAAAGACCAGGTACACTCTGTACCCGGTCTTATTGACGTTATACGCCTAGCGCACAGCGTTTAAATATCCAGATTCCGAACATATTTGGCATGTTCCTGAATGAAATCACGGCGCGGTTCAACATTGTCGCCCATCAGCTTATCGAACAGGGCATCCGCCTGAATCGCATCAGCGATGGAGACCTGCTGCATCGTGCGGGATTCCGGATCCATCGTCGTTTCCCACAGCTGCTCCGGATTCATCTCGCCCAATCCTTTATAGCGCTGGACGTTCAGCTTCACGCCTTCGCCGAATTCGGCGATAATTTCGTCGCGCTCTTTCTCCGAGCCGGCGTAGCGGATCACTTTGTTGCGCTCGATCTTAAAGAGCGGCGGCTGTGCAATGTACACAAAGCCGGCTTCGATGATCGGCCGCATGAAGCGGAAGAAGAAGGTAAGCAGCAGCGTCCGGATATGCGCGCCGTCGACGTCCGCATCGGTCATGATAATGACTTTGTGATAACGGGCCTTCGAGATGTCGAGCTCCTCGCCGATTCCGGTACCCAGCGCCGTGATGATGGCGCGGATTTCGGCATTGCCGAGGATCCGGTCCAGACGGGACTTCTCGACGTTCAGGATTTTACCGCGCAGCGGCAAGATCGCCTGGAAGTGACGATCGCGTCCTTGCTTGGCCGATCCGCCAGCGGAGTCGCCTTCGACGATATAAAGTTCGCTGATCGAGGCGTCTTTGGAAGAGCAGTCGGCCAGCTTACCCGGCAGGCTGCTGACCTCGAGCGCACTCTTGCGTCTCGTCAACTCACGGGCTTTACGAGCCGCCTCGCGGGCGCGGGAAGCCTGGAGGGCTTTTTCAAGCACCCGTTTGGCTACGGCAGGGTTCTCGTCCATGAATTCCTGCAGCTTCTCCGCAAACAGCGATTCGACGATACCGCGCACTTCGCTGTTTCCGAGTTTGGTTTTGGTCTGGCCCTCAAACTGCGGCTCAGGGATCTTGACGGAAATGATCGCCGTCAGTCCTTCGCGTACGTCATCGCCGGACAGATTGGAGCCGCTGTCCTTGATCGCGCTTGTCTTGCGGGCATAGTCGTTAATAATCCGCGTCAGAGCGCTCTTGAAGCCGGATTCGTGCGAGCCGCCCTCATACGTATTGATGTTGTTGGCGAAAGAGTGGATATTCTCCGTATAGCTGTCGTTATACTGGAGGGCAATCTCCACCTGAATCATATCGCGTGAGCCCTCCACATAGATCGGCTCTTCGTGAAGCGCCTCGCGGTTCTGGTTCAAATATTTGACATATTCGATAATCCCGCCTTCGTAATGGAACGAATCGGACTGACCCGTACGCTCGTCGTGGAGCGTAATATTGATTCCTTTGTTCAGGAAAGCCAGCTCGCGAATCCGTGTCTGCAAAGTCGTGTAATCGAACACTGTAGTTTCAGTAAAAATCTCCGGATCCGGTTTGAACGTCGTTTTTGTACCGGTGGATTCGCTTGTGCCAATCACTCTGATGTCATACTGCGGAGCCCCCCGGTGGTATTCCTGCTGATAAACTTGTCCGTCCCGCTGAATTTCAACGATCACCCACTCGGACAGGGCATTCACAACGGAAACGCCTACGCCGTGCAGACCGCCGGATACTTTATATCCGCCGCCGCCGAATTTACCGCCCGCGTGCAGAACGGTCATGACCACTTCGAGCGTGGACTTCTTCATCTTCGGATGTTCACCGACCGGAATTCCCCGGCCATTGTCAATCACGGTGACGCTGTTATCCTGATGAACAATAACATCGATTTTGTCAGCAAAACCGGCTAACGCTTCGTCGATGCTGTTATCCACAACTTCCCACACCAAATGATGCAGCCCCTTGACGCTGGTCGAACCAATATACATCCCCGGCCGTTTGCGGACAGCCTCCAATCCTTCCAGCACCTGAATCTGACTTTCATCATACGATTGTTGTTCGTTGATAGACATGCCTTCACCTACTTCTATGAATTAGAATGCCTGCCTCCGCAGCTATAGCGGAGTACGCATTTAAAGATCAAGTTCGTTTGCTCAGTCTTGCTGGCTGCTTCTTGGCATCGGCTCCACAGCCAGGCCTTACAGTTCCTGATAAGTGTCGCATCTTTTCTTCAGCGTGGCGGAAGAAATAGGCGAATAATAAACCGTATGCTCTGTAACGACGATGGATTTTGCCTCTTCATCGCTGATTTGCACCATCTTCTTGCCTTCGAGCATGCTGGTTACGAACTGCTTTGAAATTTTGGAAGATTTCTCGATTGATATATCGAATATAGCAACCAGTTCTCTTGAAGATACCACTTTTTCGCCGCCGAGATGAATATACAACTTGCCCGCCCCCGTTTTCTAAGACATCACTTGTCCGCTTTGAACATGAAAAATGCTGGCGTCCTTCAGCTTGGCGGCATTGATGCTCTCCATGCCGGTAGCCGTAATAAACGTCTGCACTTTGCTCTGGAACGTTTCGATCAGTTGGGTTTGACGGTAAGGGTCAAGCTCGGATAAGACATCGTCCAGCAGCAGAACCGGGTACTCCCCGATTTCCTGGTGAATCAGTTCAATTTCCGCCAGCTTCAGCGAAAGCGCGGTCGTCCGCTGCTGTCCCTGAGAACCGAATACCTGCGCTTCCTTGCCGTTGATATGGAACGCAATATCGTCCCGGTGCGGCCCGGCCAGCGTCATGCCCCGTCTTATTTCCTGATCTTTCAATTGTGATAACTTTATCATAAATTGCTGCAATAAGACAGCTTCATCTTCCTCTTCGGCATCGCCAAACGATGGCAAATAGGTCAATTCAAGGTTCTCGGAGCCGTTGGTGATCCCCAAATGGATGTCCGCCGCCCATCGCTGCAGTTTTCTTATAAATTGTTTCCTTCTCTTGATGATTTTAACACCATGTTCTGCCAATTGTTCATTCCAGATCTCCAGCATCACCAAAGCTTCCGGTCCTGCCTGAAAAGCCGACTTCAGCAAATTGTTGCGCTGGACAAGCACCTTCTGGTACTGCTGAAGATGAAACAGATAACTCGGCATGACCTGGCCGATCTCCATATCCAGGAAACGCCGGCGGATGCCGGGCGTTCCTTTGACGATTTCGAGATCCTCCGGAGCGAACATAACGACGTTCAGCGTCCCGACAAAATCGCTCAGCTTCCGCTGCTCCAGCCCGTTAAGCTTGGCTTTTTTACCTTGCGGCGAAAGCCTGAGCTCCAGGTTCACCGCCCCGTATTTCCGTTCAATGAGCGCAGCAAGCACCGCTGCGTCCGCCGGAAAGGAGATCAATTCCTTGTCTTTGGACGTGCGGTGCGATTTGGTCAGCGCGAGCATCAGGATAGCTTCCAGCAGATTGGTTTTGCCCTGGGCGTTATTGCCAAGCAGCAAATTGACGCTGCCGAAAGCCTCCAGCTTCAGCTCCTCATAGTTCCGGTAATGTTGCAAGCTTAAATTTTTGACAAACATGCAGCGGTTCCTCCTACTCTTCAAGCATCCGGACGAGATCTCCTATCCGGACCGCATTAGAGGCATTCACTCTGCAGCAACCTCAAAGGAACCCTCGCCTTCAACCTCAACCCGATCTCCGGGATACAGCTTGCGTCCGCGCCGGTCCTCCGGCTCCCCGTTCACCTTCACCAGATTCTCCTGCAGCAGCGCTTTCGCCATTCCCCCGGTCGGCACGCAGTCCGACAGCTTCAGGAATTGGTCAAGCTTAATGTATTCGCTATGAATTTTAACCTGTTTCATCAGTTTCACTTATCCTTTCGGATGATTTAATTCGTCGTCCGGTAAGGCAGAATCAGATAAAGGCTGCGGCTTTCATCCATCGGCTTCACAATGATCGGGCTCATGGCGCCGGTGAATCCGATATGCAGCTGCTCGCTTTCCACCACTTTCAGCACGTCGAGCATATATTTCGAGTTAAACGAGATTTTAAGCGGATCGCCTGTGAAATTAACAACATCCAGCTGCTCGGTTACTTTGCCTAGCTCGGAAGAACTTGATGAGATTTCAATCGTACCGTCCTCCAGCGTCTGCAGCTTGACGATGTTGGTCTTCTCCTCACGCGACAGCAAATAAGCCCGGTCGATTGAATCGCTCAATTTTTTTGTATCCACAACAAGTTCTGTTTTGTAATGCGACGGAATAATCTTGGAAGTGTCCGGGTATGTGCCGTCGAGGATGCGGGAATAGAACAGCACCCGGTCAATTTTGAACAGCACCTGATTATCGGCCACTACGATGTCGACCATCGTGTTCTGGTCAGGAATGATTTTGCTTAATTCGTTTAAGGTTTTGCCTGAAATGACAATGTTGCTGAAGCGGATATCCTCCGCGTTCTCGATTGGAGCCGTGCGGCTGGCCAAGCGGTGGCGGTCCGTAGCCACAAACTTGAACAGGTTATCGCTTAGGTTCCACAAAACCCCGGTCAGGATCGGCGTCGTTTCATGGGTAGAAATGGAGAACACGGTTTGTTTGATCATGTTCCGCAGCAAATCGCCCGGCAGGGAGATGACCTGGTCTTCTTCGACCATCGGCAGAACCGGGAATTCCTCAGGATCAAGGCCAACCATCTGGATGTCCGTGGAGCCGGAACGGATAAAGGTTTGGAACCCTTCTTTCACCTCCATCTCAATTTCGGAAGAGGGCAGCTTCTTGATGATTTCAACGAAAAATTTAGCCGGAAGCACTACACTGCCCGGACGTTCAACCTGAACGATCTGCTTGTTGTTGTCCTCCTGCGGAATAAAAGCCTGGATAGAAATATCTGTATCGCTGGCGGTCAGCGTCAGTCCTTGGAAATTCACCTCAAGTTTGATCCCCGTCAAAATCGGAATCGTTGTGCGGCTGGAGATCGCTTTGGATACATGCTGGATCGATTCATTCAGTTCATTTTTCAAAATCCGGATTTTCATAATGTCACTCCTAATCGGTAGTTAAGCTGCTGGCAGCAGGTTCTCTTCCTCTTTTTTTGCTGAAGCCGGCGGAGCCGGGTTGTTTGGTCTTCTTCTCTCAGAGCGGCCGGCAGGCTGCTGTCTTTGAAGTTATTAATCTTTTAAAAAATAGTAGTAATAGCAGTAGGGGCACTGAATATGTGGATAAGCCCGATGACAATATAAAATCAAGCCTATCCACATGTGCATAGCTTGTGCATAGGCTTTGGAGCATTGGACGAGTTATTCACTTGTGAATAAGTTAGGCCGTTGTGTTTTTAATTTTCTCTGTAATGTTATTGATGATCTTAAACAATTCCTGATCGGTCTTCATCTGCTGCGAAATTTTCTCGTGGGCATGGATTACGGTTGTATGGTCGCGTCCGCCGAAGGCTTCCCCAATCTTAGGAAGGGAATAGTCGGTCAGCTCCCTTGATAAATACATAGCTATCTGCCGCGGGAAAGCAATCGCTTTGGTCCGTTTCCGCGCTTTGAAGTCCTCTAGCCTAAGGTTGTAATATTCGCCGACCTTCTGCTGGATATCCTGAATGGTGATCATCTTCGGCCGGCTGGACGGAATGATGTCCTTGAGCGCCTCGGCTGCCAGATGTGTGGTTACGTCCTGATTGATCAGCGAGGAATAAGCGACCACCCGGATCAGCGCGCCTTCAAGCTCGCGGATGTTCGTATCAATTTGATTGGCAATGTACATCATAGCTTCGTTCGGGATATCGAGGTTCTCCGCCCGCGCTTTCTTGCGCAGGATCGCAATCCGCGTCTCCAGATCAGGCGGCTGGATATCCGTGATCAAGCCCCATTCAAACCGGGATCTGAGCCGTTCTTCCAGCGTCGGAATCTCTTTCGGCGGCCGGTCACTGGAGATGATGATTTGTTTGCGTTCCTCGTGCAGCGCATTAAACGTATGGAAAAATTCCTCCTGCGTCGACTCTTTGCCCGCCAAAAACTGAATATCGTCGATCAGCAGAATATCGATGTTCCGGTATTTGTTCCGGAAGCTCTCCCCGCGGTTATCGCGGATCGCATTGATAAATTCGTTCGTAAACTTCTCGGAAGAGATATAGACGACTTTGCTGCTCGGCGAATGCTCCAGAATGTAGTGGCCGATCGCATGCATGAGATGCGTTTTGCCAAGTCCTACGCCGCCGTACAGAAATAAAGGATTGTAGGCCCGCGCGGGCGCTTCGGCTACAGCCAGGGAAGCGGCATGCGCAAAGCGGTTGCCTGAGCCGATAACGAACGTATCGAACGTATATTTCGGATTCAGCATGTTGGAGATCGGCTCTTCCGACACCACGACCTGCTGCACCTGCGGCTGAGGCGTGACTTGTTCGGCTTGTTTGTTCTCTTCAATTTCGAAGGTTACATCGACCTGTTTGCCCATGACTTCGTAAATTGTGGAAGCAACCAGCTTGGTGTACCGGCTCTCCAGCCACTCTACCGCAAAGGTGGTCGGCGCAGAAATCACGACGGAACGGTCGGTGATGGAAACGGGTTTGGTTGCTTTAAACCAGGTATCAAAGCTTGGTTTGCTCAGCTTGGTTTGGATAATAGATAGGATTTGCTGCCATAATTCAGAGGTATGGCTGTCCACAGACTGTCACTCCTTTATAACACTTACAATTGTGGCTTAAGCCATAAAACTGCTCCTTCACCGGAGCCGAAATCTTCGTTGGTTCCTGGGCCGAGAGGTCAAGACGTGGCGAAGATGGAGAGCGGAAACTGAAAAAACGAGTCGAAAAAACAGAAATAAAGGGGAAGTTTATCCCCAATAGTCGTGTTTATGAAATTAAGTGCGATGAGGATAAATTGAAATTGTTCACAATTTTATCCACAGGCTGTTGATAATCTTCGAGGGTTTAAAAGATATTCACACCGAAAAGCAATCTAATCATAGCAAAAGAAGGCTTATATTTCAATGAGTCGGCGGAATTTATCCACAAATTCAATAACTTGTGCATAAAAATCTTCCACACCACTACATATTGTTTATAATTTGTTCAGTTTTCGACATAAACCGAAAAATGCCAGCAAATCTTATGCACAATTTACGAAGAGCCTCCTCTTTTTGCAGATTTCAGTTATCCACTGCCGTTCACTGCCGCTTTCTGCTGTCGGTTTGTCATATGGGGCGAAAATACGCGTATAGTCCCTAAAAATTGGCCTAAAATTTTCCCGCTTCGCGGAAAAAAGGAAAGCCCGCAAGGCGTGCTTGTGCACGCCTTGCGGGCTTTCCAAAGATTAAAAACTATTAAAGATAGTTTAGCTGCAGATAGAAAGCTCTACAGACTTTACGTAGCTTACAGGGAGCCGTGCTTCCGCTGGAAATCGGCCAGATCGGCGTATTCATCCTCCAGCTTGCGGGAGAGGCGGATAAAGATCGGCAGCAGCTCTTTGTACAGGACGGCATGCCCCTTGTGAGGAACGTGCTGGTGCGTAGAGCCCACCATATCGGCTACAACGCGCAAGGAATCGACGCGTCCGGTCGCATACAAGCCGAGCACGACAGCGCCCAGGCAGGAGCTCTCGATGCTTTCAGGCACGGTTACAGGCTGATCGAAGATGTCAGCCATCATTTGACGCCATAGCTCGGAGCGGGCGAATCCGCCGGTGGCCATAATTTTTGTCGGTTGGCCAATTTGTTCCTCCATTGCCAGAAGCACGGTGTAAAGATTATAGATAACGCCCTCCAGGACGGCGCGGATCATATGCTCCTTCTGGTGGTGCAGGGTTAAGCCGAAGAAAGAGCCGCGGGCGTCCGGATTCCAGAGCGGAGCGCGCTCACCGGCCAAATAAGGGTGGAAGAGCAGACCTTCCGAACCAGGACGAACCCGTTCGGCAATTTTGGTCAGCACATCATAAGGGCTGATCCCGAGACGTTTGGCTGTTTCGACCTCGGAAGCGGCGAATTCATCCCGGGCCCAGCGGAAAATGACACCGCCGTTGTTGACAGGCCCGCCAATGACCCAAAGTTTGTCGGTCAGCGCATAACAAAAGATACGACCCTTAGGATCGATAACGGGGTGGTCCACAACGGTACGGATTGCGCCGCTGGTTCCAATCGTAACGGCGACTACGCCGGGGTCAATGGCATTGACGCCCAGGTTGGACAATACACCGTCTGTTGCTCCAACAATAAAGGAGGTGTCCGGCAGCAGCCCCATCTGTTCGGCATAAACAGGGGAGAGGCCTTTCATCTCATGGGTGGTCGGCACAGGTTTCGACAGGCGGTCAGCTGTGATGCCGGCTGTCTCCAGAGCGCCTTGGTCCCAATCCAGCTTCTCAAGCTCAAACAGGCCGGTGCAGGAGGCCATCGAATAATCGATCACATAGTCGCCGAACAATTTCAGAAATACATATTCCTTTATGGAAATAAATTTTGCGGCCTGAGCGAACATGTCCGGCTCTTCATGGCGCATCCAGAGAATTTTGGTGAGCGGAGACATCGGGTGGATCGGAGTGCCTGTTCTTAGAAAAATCTCATGCCCGCCCAGCTCGCGCTTGAGCTTGTCGGTCCAGCCGGCGCTGCGGTTGTCAGCCCAGGTCATGCCGCGCATCAGTGGACGGCCGGAGGCGTCCACCGGAATGACGCTGTGCATAGCGGAGCTGAAGGAAACAAATATCACCTGCTCCGGCGCTGCGCCGCTCTCCGTCATTACCCGGCGGATCGTTTCGATCACTGCCGACAGGATGTCTTCGGGATCCTGTTCGGCGATGTCGGCCGAGGGCGTATACAGCGGATATTCCACATGTGCCGTTGATAAAATAGAACCGTCCTGAAGAAACAGGACGGATTTGGTGCTGGTGGTGCCGATATCGACACCTATCATATATAAAGAATCTTTTTTAGCAATTAAAGAGGTCGAGTTCATGTTTAAAGCCTTCTTCCATTATTTTTACTGATGACAACTTGATTATAGAGTTAGAAAAGGCCGGACGGCCTTTAAACAAAGATGCTCAGAATAAGAATAAAGACAAGGGCGATTACGGACAGAAGCGTCTCCATCACGGTCCATGATTTGAGCGTCTGAGGCACGGACAGGTTGAAGAACTCCTTGATCATCCAGAAGCCGGCGTCATTGACATGGGACAGCACCAGTGAACCTGCTCCAGTCGCGAGGACGACCAGTTCGATGCTTGCGCCGGGTGTGGCGGCCAGAACGGGAGCGACAATGCCGGCAGCCGTGGTCATCGCTACGGTTGCGGAACCGGTTGCGACGCGGATCAAAGCAGCCACAAGCCATGCAAACAAAATAACATTAATATGGGCGTTTGTCGCCACATGGGCAATCGCTGTGCCTACACCGCTGTTAATAAGCACCTGCTTGAACGCGCCGCCGCCGCCGATAATCAGGATAATCGTTGCGGTAGGGGCCAGACATTCACTCGTAAATTTTGAAATTTGCTCTTTCGTGAACCCTCTTGCGAAGCCAAGCGTGAAATAAGCAAACACAACCGAAATCAACAGGGCGATAACCTCATGGCCGATAAATTCACAGAAGACGGTAAAGCCGCTTGTTGCATCGGGATCGGCGATATCGGCAATCGATCCGATCAGCATCAGGATGACGGGCATCAAAATCGTAAGCAAAGTGATGCCGAAGCCAGGCAAATTGGATATTTTTTTCTCGGAAAGCTGTTCAGCAAGTGAAGCCGGCGGCGCAGCCTGGATGCGTTTGCCGATGTATTTGCCGAACAAAGGCCCTGCAATAATGGCGGTTGGCAAACCGACAATCAAAGACAGCAGGATGGTTTTGCCCAGATTAGCCTGGTAAGCATCAATGGCGATCATAGGCGCCGGATGCGGCGGAACCAGACCGTGTACGGTAGACAAGCCGGCCAAAATAGGAATCCCGATTTGCAGCAGGGACATTTTGGTTTTGCGGGCAACGGTAAAGACGATAGGAATCAACAGGATAACGCCGACTTCAAAAAAGACCGGGATGCCGACGATAAAACCAACGATCATCATCGCCCAGTGGACTTTCTTCTCGCCAAACCGGTCGATCAGTGTAGTGGCAATACGCTCCGCGCCGCCGGATTCGGCCATCATTTTACCAAGAATAGTACCGAGGCCGATAACGATCGCTATGGTTCCCAGCGTGCCGCCGAGACCGCTTGTCACGGAGGTAATCACATCGGCCGCTTTCATGCCGGACACCAGTCCAAGCAGCAGGGCGGAGATGAGCAGGGTTACAAATGGATTCCATTTGAATTTGGAGATCATGATGATCAGGAACGCGATCGCGAGAACCGTCCAGACCAGCAAAGTGGTATCGTGGCTTAAGCCAAATAAAGATTGCATGATTGGTACCCCCATGGAAAATATATATAACGCTTACAATTAACCGTGTTTCGGTTATTCTCCCACATTCAGCGAGAATTATGAGATCAATCAGTATACTTGTATACAATTTAGAGCGCAGAGACGCCGGGGGTGGTTTGCCCAACGTTTCTTTGGTGGATTCAAGAAGAAGGAGGAAGGCTTCGGCGCAGCGTATTGCGCGAATCGGCAAAATATTCTTCCACTTCCCGCTGAATCCGCGCTGGATCTTTCGATTTCAGACCGTTAATCAATTTACGGTGTTTGTTTATTACTCGGGAAATATTGTCTTCCCCACGGGAAAAAACTTCTTCAGTTGTAATAAGCATTACCGTCATGACGACGTGGCGGATGCTGTTCCAGAGATGAAAGATCCGGGTATGATCAGCTTCGCGAATGATCGTCTCGTGAAAAGTAAGATCCTGAAAAGCAAATTCCACGATATCCTCGTGTTTGGCAGCCAGCTCCATTCGGTCAATGACCCTATTCAGCCGTTCAATGAGAGTATCTGTAGGATTGTCCGCAAGCCGCTGCTGGGCAAAGCTTTCAATTAAGTATCGGACGTCATAAAGTTCGTCCCGGTCTTTAGGCTGGAGGCCGATGACGGCGGCGCCCATACGTTCAAGCCGGATCAAGCCTTCCGCCGACAAGGTCCGCATGGCTTCCCGAACCGGGGAGCGACTGGTTCCAAAATCAGCTGCAATTCGGTTCTCCGAAAGGACCTCGCCTGGTTTGATGGTGCCGTTGATGATCTGCAGTCTCAGTTCGCTGGCAACAGCCTCGCCGAGAGAGGTTCCCTGCAGCCATTCAGCAGGATAACGCATGTCTTTCTCTCCATTCCGTTCAATATATGTAGTGAAAAGTTCACCATTGATCATAACATGAATGGAGGCGTATCCATAATAAATACATTGCCGATAACGGCAGAGGATACAAGAAAAAGCCTCTGTTTATCTCAAACAAACATCATCTCCTTTTACTGTATACTTGTATACAATATTTAAAATCTAAGCTATATTCTACTCCTTGCCAACTAGCCTGTAAAGTTGAATTGTAAGCGCATTATATTTGATGCAGGAAGTAGAGGCTTGAGGAAGGACAGAAAGGGATACCCTGAGAATACCCGGAATCAAAGAACAAGAAACCGAGTTAAATCAATTATCCACATGTGGATAATTGATAATTGGCACCAAAGAGATCTATTTCTGTGGATATTGATCTGCGGGTCAAAGGCAGGTTTAAGTTGACTTTGGGCCTGATTCGTGCTTAAATGGTAAAAGGCTTTTTCTGCGAAGAGATATAAGCGGAGAAAATACGAATTAGCATAAGGATATCCTGTGAGGGGGTGCAAATAGATGAAACCTACTTTCAAACCGAACGTGAGCAAACGCAAAAAGGTTCATGGTTTCCGTAAAAGAATGAGCACAAAAAACGGCCGCAAGGTGTTGGCTGCTCGTCGTCTTAAAGGCAGAAAAGTTCTTAGTGCGTAATGCGTACGTAAAGACCACTACGGTGGTCTTTTTTTCCATTAAAGCTTTTAAGCGTTTACGTCTAGTTTACGTCTATAAGTAATCCGGGGTCCCCGCAAAGTACCTGATTGGGCTTCGGTGCTTGGCCCCACTTTGTGGGGTTATTTTGCGTAAATAAGTATCGGCCGGGTTTCCGGATTGTCAATTACGTTTGAGGGTTACAATGCCGTGAAATCCGGAGATAATGAAGACACAGGAGCAGCAAATCCTTTGTCTTCCTTATAGATCGCAACAAACAGCAAGGAGTAAAGCCGTGCATAAAAAGCTGCGTTTACGCAACAGGGCCGATTTCGGCCGGGTATATCGGAATGGAAAGTCTTTTGCCAACCGTCAGCTAGTCGTGTATTGGTCCCGCAGACCCGAGGTCGAGCAGTTTCGGCTTGGGATATCGGTAAGCAAAAAGATCGGCAACGCCGTAGTTCGCAACCGGATGCGAAGACTAATCAAAGAAATTGTTCGTTTAAACCAGGACAAGCTGATCAGCCAGGTCGATATTATTTTTATCGTCCGTAAAGGGGCTACGGAAATGGGTTATGCCGAGCTGGAGAAAAGCGTGCTGCACGCCTTCCGGAAAGCGGGTTTGCTCAAGGCCACCAAATGAGGCGGGCTTGTTTTCTTTGCGTACCTGAATATGGTATGATTTATCTTGATGGAAGTGGCTAAGAGAGGGGTTATGAAGTGTCTTTACTGAAGACTAAAAAGAGCAGATGGATTCTGCTTGTTCTGGCTATCGGATTGATTGCTGTGCTCGCAGGCTGCGGGAACACGGCGGCATCACAAACAACAACAGAAGACCTGAGGAACGGTAACTTCTGGAATGCAAATGTAGTCTATTGGTTCTCGCTCACTTTGGACAGCTTTGCCAACTGGTTTGGAGGCGAATACGGCCTTGCCATCCTGGTGATGGTGATCATCGTCCGGACGATTATTCTGCCGCTGACGCTTAAGCAGGTTAGAAGCTCGAAAGCGATGCAAGCCTTGCAGCCTGAGCTCAATAAGCTTAAAGAGAAGTACAAGGATAATCCGCAGCAGCAGCAGCAGGAAACGATGAAGCTTTTCCAGGAGCATAAAGTAAATCCTATGGCAGGGTGTTTCCCGCTGATTATTCAAATGCCGGTATTTATCGCGCTCTATAATTCGATTATTCATAACTCGGCGATCAGTCAGCATTCTTTCTTGTGGCTGGAGCTGGGTAAACCGGATCATCTCTTTATTCTGCCTTTGCTGGCCGCGGCAACGACGTTCATTCAAACGAAAATGATGTCCAGCATGAATCCGTCCAGTGTAGCGGGACCTATGCAGTTTATGATGTTTATATATCCGGTTCTGATTTTCTTTATGGCTTACAATTTCCCATCCGCTTTGCCTTTGTATTGGTTCTACAGCAACCTGTACACGATTATTCAGAATTATATCTTGTACCGGAAGCCGGCAGCTGCCGTTGCCTCTGTTGCGGCGGATACGACGCCAAGCAAGGGAAGTTCGAAGAAAGGCGGCTCCAACTTAAAAGCCGGTACTCCGAACCGGAGCGCCAAGGAGGCTAAAAAGTCCAAATGAACAAGGTCGTGACGTCGGGAAAGACCATTGAAGATGCTGTGAAACAAGGATTGGCCATGCTCGGGGTAACCGAGGACCAAGTAGCCGTAACTGTATTGGAGCAGCCATCAAGAGGTTTTCTGGGTCTGATCGGAGTCAAACCCGCGAAGGTGGCTGTGTCGCTGCTGAACGAAGAACATCCGGAATCAGAACCCCCGAGAAAGGAAACATCGGCTGAGTCTGTGCTGTCTGAATCGTCAACCGTTCAGGAAGCCGTGGGACAAGACCGTGATCCTTACGAGGCGGCGGCGTCATTTCTGCGTGAAGTTGGCGAAAGTATGGGGCTTGAGATTGAAGTTGAAATCAGGAAACACCGTGACGGGATGCTGCTGGCGATATCCGGCAGCAATCTCGGTTTGCTGATCGGGCGCAGAGGGCAAACGCTTGATGCGCTGCAGTATTTGGCCAACATTGTGGCCAACCGCTATTCTTCTAATTTTGTACGTCTGATTGTAGATGCCGAGAATTTCCGCCAGCGCCGCAAGAAGACGCTGGAGGAGCTCGCAGAACGTCTAGCCGAGCGGGTCGTGCGGACAGGCAAGGAGGTTGTTCTTGAACCTATGCCTTCCCAGGAACGCAAGGCCATTCATGCCAAGCTGCAAAATCATCCTGAGGTAAAGACACTCAGCAAAGGCGATGAACCGAATCGCCGGGTAGTCATAACACCTAGATATAAATAAATAAACCGTTCAAATCCAATGACGTGAGGCTCCGGCTAACGTCATTGTTTTTTAATCTTCATAGCTGAAATGATCCTTCCCGGGTCCCTGCAAAGTCTTTGGATATATGCCTCACGGAGGCTGGCTTTGTGGGGGCGTTTTGCATTCCTGTGAAGGATCGGCGGCTTGCTATTCCACAATTCAATGAAATGGGGCATTCGCAAAATGTTGAGTGATACAATCGCCGCGATTTCAACCGCCGTAGGCGAAGGCGGGATTGCGGTTATCCGGGTCAGCGGACCCGATGCCGTTCCCGAGGTTGCCAAACTGCTGCGGTCGCGGGTGAATTTGACGGAAGCTGAAACGCATACGGTTCATTACGGTTTTATTATAGATCCCCAGACAGGGGAGAAAACGGAAGAAGTGCTCGTAACGGTGATGCGGGCGCCGCGTTCCTTTACGATGGAAGATGTGGTGGAGATCAGCACACACGGCGGAGTTATCTCCGTCAAACGGGTGATGGATTTGCTGCTGCAGCAGCCAAATATCCGGTTGGCCGAGCCTGGCGAGTTCACCAAGCGGGCTTTCTTGAACGGGCGGATCGACTTGTCGCAGGCCGAGGCGGTTATTGATTTGATTCGATCCAAATCCGATCGGGCTTTCTCCATGGCTTTGAAGCAGGTAGAGGGACATCTTTCCCGGGAAATAAAAGACATGCGGTATACGCTGGTGGAGACGTTAGCCCATATTGAGGTGAACATTGATTATCCGGAACATGATGTAGAGTCGATGACCAGTGAATTTATTAAGGAACGCTGCAATAAAGTCATTGCCCAGATCGACCGGCTGCTGAAGACGGCCAATGAAGGGAAGATTCTGAGGGAAGGGATTACGACGGCGATTGTCGGGCGTCCGAATGTCGGCAAATCGTCTTTGATGAATGCGTTAACCCGTGAAAACAAAGCGATCGTCACCGATATCCCGGGAACAACCCGAGATGTGATCGAGGAGTTTGTGACGATCAACAATATTCCGCTGAAGCTGCTCGATACGGCAGGCATCCGTGAAACGCTGGACGTTGTTGAGAAGATCGGTGTGGAGCGCTCGAAAGCGGCGGTGGAGGAAGCGGACCTGATTCTGCTTGTGCTGAACGGCGCGGAGCCGCTGCATGAGGATGAGCTCGCTTTAATAGAAGGAATCCGTCAGCGTCAGGTGCTGGTTCTGATCAACAAGACGGATCTGCCGCAGCAGCTCGATCGCAGCAAGCTGCACGAATTCTTCGAAGAGGGACAAATCGTAGAGCTGTCGGTCAAGACGAGGGAGGGACTGGAGCGGCTTGAGGACGCGATCAGCGGGTTATTTTTCGGCGGGAAGCTGGAGTCCGGAGATTTGACTTATGTCAGCAATGTGAGACATATCGCGCTGCTGAAGAAGGCTAAACAGTCGCTGCGTGACGCTTATGAGGCATCGGACAGCGGGATACCGATCGACATTATGCAGATTGATGTACGGCTGGCCTGGGAGCAGCTGGGCGAAGTGATCGGCGATTCGGCGCCGGATGCGCTGCTGGATCAAATTTTCTCGCAATTTTGCCTCGGGAAATAACTGAAAATTGCAGGAAATACGTTTACCGGACGGTTCTTCATGGTATCATGGTAGAGTCGTAAAAATTTTAAACGTCTTGTCTGAACAGGACAGCTAATGCGCTGGCTGCCGGGCAATCTTTTTAGCAAGCATGCAGGAGAGAGTCTTCTGCCTTTATAGATGTTAGATAACGAAAATTAGAGGAGGTACAGTTATGGGCTACACAGCAGGAAACTACGACGTCATTGTTGTCGGCGCCGGCCATGCCGGCGTTGAAGCGGCGCTTGCTTCGGCACGTATGGGCTGCAGCACGCTGATGGTGACGATTAACCTGGATATGATTGCATTTATGCCTTGCAACCCGTCAATTGGCGGACCGGCCAAAGGTCATGTCGTGCGCGAAATTGATGCGCTTGGCGGGGAGATGGGACGCAATATCGATAAAACGTTTATTCAAATGCGGATGCTGAACACGGGGAAAGGGCCGGCCGTTCACGCTTTGCGTGCGCAAGCCGACAAGTTCCTGTACCAGCAAACGATGAAAGAAACGATGGAGAAGGAACCGAACCTGACGATGCGTCAAGGAATGGTGGAGAAGCTGATTGTGGAGAACGGCGAATGTGTAGGCGTCATTACGAAGACGGGCGCCGAATACCGCGCCAAATCGGTGGTTCTCACGACGGGAACTTATCTGCGCGGCAAAATCATTATGGGCGAACTGATGTACGAAAGCGGCCCCAACAATCAACAGCCATCCGTCGGCCTTGCCCTTCATTTGAAGGAGCTTGGTTTTGATCTGGTTCGTTTTAAAACGGGTACGCCGCCGCGCGTCCACAAGGATACGATTGATTTCTCCCAAACGGAAATTCAGCCTGGCGACGAGAAGCCGAAATTCTTTTCCTATGAAACGAAAAGTTCGGACAACGAACAATTGCCTTGCTGGCTGACTTACACTTCGATCGAAACGCATGAAATTATCAATGAGAACCTGCATCGTGCGCCTATGTTCTCGGGAGTTATCGAAGGAACGGGGCCGCGTTACTGCCCGTCGATTGAAGACAAAATTGTGCGGTTTAGCGACAAACCGAAACATCAGATTTTCTTGGAGCCGGAAGGCAAAAACACATCGGAGTATTACGTACAAGGTTTGTCAACAAGTATGCCAGAGGATGTACAGCTTCGCATTCTTCGTTCCATTCCGGGGCTGCAAAAGGTTGAAATGATGCGTACGGGTTACGCCATTGAATACGATGCGATGGTGCCGACCCAATTGTGGCCATCCCTGGAAACGAAACGGCTGCCGGGCTTGTTCACGGCTGGACAAATCAACGGAACCTCTGGTTATGAAGAAGCGGCGGGTCAAGGCATTATGGCCGGCATTAATGCGGCCCGCAAAGTTCAAGGCAAAGATCCGGTAGTGTTAAATCGTTCCGAAGGATATATCGGCGTGTTGATTGACGATCTGGTAACGAAAGGGACTAACGAACCTTACCGTCTGCTGACCTCGCGTGCGGAATACCGTTTGCTGCTCCGTCATGACAATGCGGACCTGCGTTTGACGCCAATCGGCCATGAGATCGGGTTGATCTCCGAGGAACGGTATAACCAATTTTTGAATAAAAAAGCTAAGGTAGAAGCGGAAATTGAACGTCTTCGTGTTACTAAAGTGAAACCCTCTGAAGTCAACCCGCTGCTGGAAGGCATCGGATCGGCTCCAATTCAGGATGGCAGCAATCTGCTGAACATTTTGCGCCGTCCAGAGGTTACCTATGACTTGGTTCATAGCCTTAATCCTTCTGACGTTGAACTGGATGAAGAAATGAAGGAACAGGTTGAAATTCAAGTGAAATATGCCGGTTACATCGAGAAGCAGCTCGTCCATGTGGAACGTCTGCAGAAGATGGAGAAGAAAAAAATTCCGGAGCAAATTGAATACGAAGAGATTCAAGGCCTAGCGATCGAAGCTCGTCAAAAGCTGGCCAAAATCCGTCCGATCTCAATCGGCCAGGCTTCACGGATTTCCGGTGTAACACCTGCTGATATTTCGATTCTGCTCGTTTATTTGGAGCATTTCAACCGGGTAACGGCAGCGACTGCATCGAGAGAGGGGTAAGTGCCGGAGATGGATCAAGTCCAAGCCCAGTTCACCGGCTTGCTGGAAGAGAAGGGCATTACGCTGAACGAAGAACAGCTTGATCAGTTTGAAGCGTATTACCGCGAGCTGGTCAGCTGGAACGAGAAGATGAATTTGACCGGGATTACGGAACGTGAAGAGGTGTATATCAAACATTTTTACGACTCGTTGTCTCTGGCTTTCTATGTAGATATGAACAAAGTCGGTTCTCTGGCCGATATCGGTTCGGGGGCCGGCTTTCCGGGCCTTCCGCTAAAGATTGTTTTCCCTCATTTGCAGCTGACGATCGTCGATTCTTTGAACAAAAGGATTACATTCCTGCAGCATGTCGCCGATGAA
This sequence comes from Paenibacillus yonginensis, assembly GCF_001685395.1. NCBI lineage: Bacteria > Bacillati > Bacillota > Bacilli > Caryophanales > Paenibacillaceae > Paenibacillus > Paenibacillus yonginensis. The sequence continues at coordinate 4,192,336 of NZ_CP014167.1, forward strand.
CTGAAGCTGAAGCAGGTCAAGCTGGTGCATGGACGCGCCGAAGATATTGCCCGCCAGCCCGGCTTCCGTGACAGCTATGATCTTGTCACTGCTCGCGCGGTGGCGCGGATGGCCGTGCTGAATGAATTTTGCCTGCCTTTCGTGAAGGTTGGGGGCATGTTCGCGGCGATGAAAGGGACGGATCCAAACGAAGAAGTGAAGGAAGCGGGACGCAGCTTTAAGGAACTTAAAGGCAAGGTTAAACAATCTTTCCAATTCGAACTGCCCGTATCCGACTCAAGCCGGCATATCATCCTGGTAGATAAAGTGCAGGCTACACCTGGAAAATATCCACGCAAAGCGGGGACGCCGCTCAAGGCACCGCTGGTGTAAAGGAACAAGAGAAAGACACGTTCGTGTTACGCGGGGTGGGATGGAGCTATGGGGTTAGCGAATTGCAGATGCGAATTCAGATGATGATTTATAAAAGGGGGCCCTCGGGCGCCTTTTTTTGTGGGAATTCCACAGGCAAAGGCTGTTGAAGACTCTGAATAAAATGAATTTTTAGGGTTGTGTGAATAGGAGGGAACCAGTGCGGGCGGGGCCTAGGCTAACTCAGGAGAGCTAAGAAAAGGCAAGGGACACGGAATTCTTTTTGACAATCACCTAATTAGTTCCACTATGTGGGAATATTTCCTTTTGTTCCACGTGAAACATTAGGAATGTAAAATTCAAAATACGTGATGGAATAGAATAGGATTATAGAGAAAAAAGTGGTAGAATAGAGGTATCCCGTAACCACTTTTCTTGCGTCTTTAAGAGATGCTTTTTTACATATGGAGAAAAGAACGGGTCTCATTGATGTCCCGACATACGTCGTAAAGGTGTTTTAGGGAAATCATAAAGGACAACCTTTATGAAACTATGAAACTAGGTGGTAATCTGCGGAATGAAAGAACAATTTTCTAAATTGTTTGGTTTGACTGAGCGAAGCGCTGGGGATGAGGTTAAGCAAATTCCGGTTGATGAGATTGTTGGAAGTCCTTATCAGCCACGTACCATTTTTGACGATGAGAAGATCGAGGAATTGTGCCAGACGATCAAAACTCATGGTGTCATCCAACCTATTGTGGTTCGCTTTCGCAACAATACGTATGAAATTATAGCTGGAGAGCGCCGCTGGAGAGCTGTCAAGAAGTTAGGTTTGGAGACGATCCCGGCGATTATTCGTGATTTTAATGATTCGCAGGCGGCTTCAATAGCGCTGATTGAGAATCTGCAAAGAGAAGGGCTCACTTCGATTGAAGAAGCCGTGGCTTATCAGAACTTGATTGACCTGCATCAATTGACGCAGGAGAGTCTGGCCCAGCGTTTGGGAAAAAGCCAATCCACCATCGCGAACAAAATTCGTTTGCTTCAGCTTCCTGAAATCGTGAAAAATGCCTTAATGGAACGGAAGATTACGGAGCGTCATGCACGTGCGTTATTGTCCTTGGACACGGAAGAATTGCAGCAAAAGGTTTTGGAAGAAATTATTTCGAAGGAACTGAATGTGAAACAAACCGAAGCAAGAATTGCTTTCTATAAAGAAGTTGCGAAAACTAAAAAGAAGAAACGGATTTCTTTTACGAAGGATGTCCGTTTGGCCTTGAATACGATTCGTCAATCCATCGATATGGTCAATGACTCGGGCTTGGAGATTAAGACTTCGGAAACCGATCATGAAGATCATTATGAGATCGTGATACAAATTCCAAAACGCTAATCAGTATGGAATGGTGATCCAGGAGCGGCAGAGGAGGCCGCTTTTTGCGTCTTTTTGTAGGAATTAGCAGCCCATGATCAACTTCCGAGCTACAAGAAGATTTCTAAGAATATTGAGGTGAACAGGTTGTCTAAAACTATTGCCATAGCAAATCAGAAGGGCGGGGTTGGAAAAACAACGACTTCCGTCAATTTAGGTGCTGGTCTTGCTTTAATCGGTAAAAAAGTGCTGCTGGTCGATATTGATCCGCAGGGAAATACAACAAGCGGTGTAGGCATAAATAAGGCAGATGTTCCCAATTGTATTTATGATGTGCTGATCAATGAAATCCATCCTAGAGAAGCTATTACACCTACGCAAGTGGAAGGATTGGATGTGATTGCAGCCACCATTCAACTGGCAGGTGCCGAAATTGAATTGGTTCCTACGATCTCCCGCGAGGTTCGGTTAAAGAAAGCCTTGCAGCTTGTAAAAAATGACTATGATTACATTCTGATTGATTGCCCTCCGTCTCTGGGCATTTTAACTTTGAATTCTCTGACGGCTGCCGACTCCGTTCTGATTCCGATCCAATGTGAGTTTTATGCACTGGAGGGACTCAGCCAATTGCTTAATACCGTTCGGTTGGTGCAAAAACATTTGAATACTTCGCTTGAAATCGAAGGTGTCTTGTTAACTATGTTTGATGCCCGTACGAATCTTGGTATTCAGGTGATTGAAGAAGTGAAAAAATATTTTCAACAGAAGGTCTACAAAACGGTTATTCCACGCAATGTCCGCTTGAGCGAAGCGCCTTCGCATGGACAAACGATTATGACTTATGATCCCCGTTCTAAAGGAGCAGAGGTTTATTTAGAGTTAGCAAAGGAAGTGGTCTCTTATGAGTAAACGCCTTGGTAAAGGACTTGACGCTCTAATTCCTTCGCTATCCGTTAATGAAGACGATAAAGTGGTGGAAATTGCATTAAAGCAGCTTCGTGCGAACCCTTACCAGCCAAGAAAATCGTTTGATGAAGAAGCCATTAAAGAGCTGGCCGAGTCAATCCGTCAGCATGGCGTCATTCAGCCGATCATCGTTCGGAGTGTTCTTAAAGGCTATGAGATTATTGCCGGGGAACGCCGTTTCCGTGCTTCTCAATACTGTGGAAAAGAAACCATTCCTGCAGTTGTGCGGAACTTCACGGACCAGCAAGTGATGGAAATTGCTCTTATCGAGAATCTCCAGCGTGAGAACTTAAATGCGATGGAGGTTGCAGTAGCGTATCAGGGACTTATGGATCAATTCCAATTGACACAGGAAGAATTATCCATGAAGGTGGGCAAATCCAGATCTCACATTGCTAACTTCCTCCGCTTATTATCTTTGCCGGAAGAGGTCAAGGATTATGTTTCACGTGGAACATTATCTATGGGCCATGCAAGAGCATTGGTCGGACTAAAACATCCGGAGATGATCAAGCAGCTTGCTGAACAGTGTATCGAAGGGGAATGGAGTGTCCGCCAACTGGAGGATGCGGTGCAGCAGCTCGATCGGAAGGGGAAAGAAAAGCCTAAGCCGGTTCAAAAGAAACGGGACCCCTATATTGAGGAAGTGGAAGAGGTTCTTCGTGATCGCTATAAAACAACTGTAAAAATTAAAGCCAGTAAAGATAAAGGCAAAATTGAAATCAATTATTACAGTCAACAGGATCTGCAGCGTTTACTCGATTTGCTCCAATAAGTCGATGATGACATATCTGTCTTGATTCCGAGATAGATGTGTCTTCTTGTTTATCGGAACTTTGCTCTGAAATGATTTAATTAACAGTGAAGGGATTAAGCCAGTTAGGGACCGCCAAAAGCAGCTGTTCCGAGGAATCATCTAATTAAGCTGAATACAAATAGAGATGAGAGCAAACGAAAGAAACCGAAGCAAAGAGGAGAGCAGGGAGGGATCACTTCTGGAACCGAAGGAAAGGATATATTTGGATTATGCAGCCACCTCTTGGCCCAAACCTCAAACGGTAATCGATGCCATGATGGATTCCGTAACGTTGATGGCGGGAAGTCCGGGACGTGGTACTCACGGCATGTCCCTGCAGGCTGGCAGGGTGATGAATAAGGCCAGATTAACTTTATCCAAGCTTCTAGGATTTGGAAATCCAAATGATGTTGCTTTTGCTCAGAATGCCACGATGGCCCTAAATTTGGCCATTAAAGGACTGCTTCAGCCTGGGGATCATGTGATCACCACCATGCTGGAACATAATTCGGTAAGGCGGCCGCTTGAGTTCCTGAAACGAACCCAAGGAATAGAAGTCGATTATGTACCTGTGACCATGTCCGGGCGGATTAATATGGAAGCTGTTAAAAAGCTGTTCCGCGCCCATACTAAACTGGTTATTGCTACCCATAGTTCCAATTTGCTTGGCTGCATTTTGCCCGTTGAAGAGCTTGCTCAATTGGCACATGAGCATGGAGCACTGATGCTCGTGGATGGTGCCCAGTCGGTTGGCAATTTGCCGCTTCATGTTGAGCGGATGGGGATCGATATGCTGGCATTCCCCGGGCATAAAGGGCTGCTTGGTCCGCAAGGGACAGGCGGACTTTATATTCACCCGGAGGTGCAGCTAGAGCCGCAAATGCACGGAGGAACGGGCAGTCAATCCGAGGAGCCGGAGCAGCCGAATATCCGGCCTGACCGTTATGAAGCGGGCACACCAAATGTTCCAGGCATTGCCGGAATGGCAGCCGGCGCAGAGGCAATATTAAATATTGGCGTGGAACAAATTTACAAACATGAATGGTCGCTGACCCAAACGATCGTGGAGAATTTGCAGAAGCTGAGCGGGGTGAAATTGTTAGGTCCCGCCTTAGGAGAGCCGCGGACTGGGATCGTATCCTTTATTTTGGAGAATCAGGATCCCGCTCAAACGGCATTCCAGCTGGATCGGAAATATGGGATTGCGGTTCGGGCTGGCTATCATTGTACCCCGCTGGGACATAGCCAATCTCAAACGACGGAGACGGGAGCAGTAAGGGTTAGTGTTGGTTATAGCACGCAAGAGCATGAGGTTGAAACGCTGATCCGGGCGGTTGCAGAGCTGTCCAGAGGCTGATTAAATAAAGAAAGTATGGAATGAAGCTAGAGTCGATAGAAGCTGGATTATTCATTCATCATGAACTTCGGCAATTAAAAGGAGAAGAACATTCACATGCAGGAATTGAACGATCTCATTTCAGATCAGCTGTTTGCTCTGGTTGGGGCTCTGGCTGTATTGGTGTTGTGGCTGCTGGTTTGGAATTTTGTCCAAGGGGCAAAGCTCAGAAAGATGCGCAGGAAATATGAGCTGATGATGAAGGGAACCGGCGTTGAAGATTTGGAAAGCTTGCTGCTGAATCTGAAGATACAGCTGGATGAGGTGGAGGAGGAACATGGGAAACAGCAGCGGCAACTGCAGCTTCTCGAATCCATTATCCCTAAGCAGAAAGCAAAAATAGGCATAAAGCGCTACAACGCTTATGCCGAAACCGGAAGCGACCTGAGCTTCTCCATTGCAATCATCAATGAAATGAAGGATGGAGTAGTGCTGACAGGATTGTTTAACCGGGATGGGTCTTATGTATACGCCAAACCGCTTAAACAAGGTGAATCCACCTATTTGTTGTCATCGGAAGAGCGGGAGGCCATTATTCTGGCTGAGCAAGAGGGCTAAAGCTGCTGCGTCTCCATTCTTTAATCGCGGAGTAAAGACTGCTTGCAATAATATCAGATAGACGCATCACGAGGCTAAGCCTAGTATTTTGAAGAACAAAGTATTCCATAAAGCCGCCGACATTGACGATGCCAGTCAGATGGATATCGCCAACCGGCGGTAATTCTTTATTTACGCCAGCTCCTGGCCGAAGAGGACCCTCCACAATTTGAATGCAGCCAACACTGGAGGATTGTCCCAGACAGGCATCAATGCCGATGATGAATGGGTGTTCATAGGTTTGGTTAATGAGAGTTAATGTATCCTGCAGGTTCATAGCATGAACCGGCTGCTCAAGAGTTCCGTACAAATGAAACAGCGTAGGGTCAAGCTTGGAAAGGGCGGACCCTACCAGAGGTCCCAGGCAGTCTCCTGTGGAACGATCAGTCCCGATACAGACAACAACAATTGGACGGTGATAAGCCATTTGCTTAAAATGGAGCAGAAGGCGATGAATAAGTGCAGAATGAACTCCCGGTTCCGTATGGGAGATTTTTAAGTATGGGGTGGCCTGTACACCGGAAATGGATTCCAATTGGGACATAGAGGCTTCTCTCCTTATTTTGAGATAAAATATATGCAGCAGCAGCTGTGTGACGGAATTGGAAAAAATGGATGGAAGCGGAAAGTCGGTAGAAGCAAAGCGAGCTTGACCGATCCTAGAGTATAGGACAACGTTGTAGTAGTCAGTATATGGAAAACGGGAGATTTTTATACTTCAATACAAGAAGAGATTTAGGAGGATCCGTATGGAGGATTGGCTGGTCATGGCATTTGATTCCACACAGCAGGCACTTCGTTCTGAAACGCTGATGGAATATTTAGAATTTGAATTTGATCTATTCCCGACGCCCAAGTCGATTACGGCAGGCTGTGCGCTGTCTATTCAATTTCCGCCCGAGCTGCTGGAGCGAGTCGTCCATATGATCCGGGAGGAGAAAGTAGAAATCAGGGGCATCTACAAACTCGAGGACGAGGTTTATCAAGAAATACAACTAGAGGAGGTTTGATCCGATGAACCGGTTTCTGGTAGGAGAGGTCAACGATGCACAAGAAGTAATCGAAGCGGCTACAACCTGGAAGGATAAGGTCTGGGATAAACTAACCGATACGGCGATGTGGGAGAACATCTTGTTCTCCGGTATCCGGATCGCGATTATTCTGGTGATTACCCGGTTATTTGTCCGGCTGATCTATAAGATAATTGACAACTCCCTGGAGCGAAGGGAGAAAAGTCGGTTAACCGTGAATCCGCGGAGATTTGTAACCGTTGGCGAGCTTCTTAAAAATGTAACGACAATCGTTAGCAATTTCATTATGATTATGCTTATATTAGGGGAGATAGGCGTTAACCTTGGACCCCTGATTGCAGGAGCCGGTGTTGTGGGACTTGCGATCGGCTTTGGCGCACAGAGTCTGGTGAAGGATGTCATTACGGGATTTTTTGTGATCTTTGAAGATCAGTTTGCGGTTGGCGACGTTGTTCAAATTGCCGGGGTCAAAGGAACGGTTGAGATGATTGGCCTCCGGTCCACCCGGCTGATCAGCTGGACGGGAGAGGTGCAGATTATTCCGAACGGCATGATTACGACCGTCACCAACTATTCGATCAATAACTCGCTGGCTTTGGTGGATCTGCCATTCAGCAACACCAGAAAGCTTGATGAAGCATTAGATTTACTGAAGGATGCCATGGCCCAGCTTAAAGAAGACAATGCGCTGGTGACGGAAATTCCTCATGTCGTTGGTGTCCAATCCTTGACCACAAGCGAATATGTAGTGAGGATTACAGCAGAATGCCAGCCGGGGATTCGCGCCGACTTAGAGCGTCAGATCAAGGCCTATGCAAAAGAAGCCCTTGAGCGGGAGGAAGCGAGACTGGCAGCCCGGGAGCAAGCGGGCGGGGGAGCATAATCAGACAGACCGTGTAACCAGAGGGTTTGGGTTCAATCAGGCGAACCGGCAGTGAAGATATAAATAGAGGGGGAGCAGGTATGGAACGGAAATCCTTTCAGCTTGGCGACATCGTACAAATGAAGAAAAACCATCCTTGCGGAAGCAACGAAATGGAAATCATTCGCATGGGCATGGATATTCGCATTAAATGTGTAGGCTGTAAGCACAGCGTGCTGATTCCCAGAGCCAAGTTCGAGAAAAATATGAAAAAGGTTATCCGTCCGGCAGCACCTGCCGAGCCAGAATGAAGGACGGCAGGGAAAACGGCGAATAACCGTGATTGACTTTTTTTGCATAGGTAGTCTTGCAAGATGCCTACAAGCATGGTACAATCATATATGCTGCGGAAAGGTACCCAAGAGGTCATAAGGGGACTGACTCGAAATCAGTTAGGCGTCGCAAGGCGTGCGAGGGTTCGAATCCCTCTCTTTCCGCCACCATAGTTAATCTGCTTACGAGCAGGATATAATTACCTCACTTTACTGAAACGAGACCTTCTACGTGATGAACGTAGAGGGTCTTTTTGCGTTATGGTTTATTTATTACGACAACAGACAATAGATAACAGATAACAGGACATAAGCAATTAGGTAAAAGAGCTATATACAGTTCAAATGACAAAATATAATTATTGTCATTTGAATGTTGATATGTTATATTAGGATCACAATAAGGTAATGACAAACCAATAAGTTTATCTCACCAGTAGAGAAAGGAAGATTATAATGACAACATTAACGGGTAAAGTAGCGATTGTTACAGGATCATCGAGAGGAATTGGCCGCCAAATTGCAGATCAGCTGGCAGGCTTAGGAGCCAAGGTAGTGATTAACTACTCCAGCAATCCGGAGAAAGCAGAGGAAGCGGTGGCCCAGATTAAACAGAAGGGCGGGGAGGCCGTAGCAGTTCAGGCAAATCTCGCCGTGTTCAGTGAAATCGAGAAGCTGTTCCAGGAAACGATTAATGCTTACGGCAAAGTGGATATTTTGGTTAACAACGCAGGTCTGATGATTACGAAACCGCTGGCGGAAATGACGGAGGCGGACTTTGACAAGCAGTTTGGCGTCAATGTCAAAGGTACTTATTTTGCAATCCAGCAGGCGATGAAATATATGTCCGATTACGGCCGGATTATCAATATCTCTACTTCGGTTGTTGGTCAAATGTTCCCGGGATACAGTGTGTATGCCGGTACCAAAGGGGCGGTAGAGCAGTTCACCCGCCAGCTGGCCAAAGAATTTGGTCCTAAGCAAATTACGATTAATGCCGTTGCGCCTGGACCGGTTAATACCGAGCTGTTTAACGTAGGCAAGACGGAACAGCAAATTGAAGGTATTAAGAAAATGAACGCGTTCGGACGCCTCGGCGAACCGGAGGACATTGCCAATGTCATTGAATTTCTGGTTAGCGAGAAATCGCAATGGGTGACTGGACAAACGCTGCGTGTGAACGGCGGTTTTATTTAAGATCAAAGCAGAAATAGAAATAGAAAGAGGTCTGTTCCCCTAGGAGCAGGCCTCTTTCTATTTTCCTTTTGCTGGGCTTCTATATTAAATGATCCCTTACCTTAATAGCGCTCCAGAACCAGATTGGTTTTAAGCGAATCCGCGTGCACCAGCCAGCCTTGGCTGTCCAGCAGGCTCATCAGCTGGGTGCGGTTAGCTGCCGCTATCGAATAGCTGTCTGTTTTGAACGAAATTTCAATCAAATTTTCCATGCCTGCTCCATCGGCAGTGCGAATCGGCCATACCTCAATGTCTGTGTCCAGGCCGTTAAATTCGCCGCTGTATTTGCTGACTTCAATCGGTCCGTGGGCACGGGATTTCTTCAGCGTATCTTTGCCCCACCCGCTTGAATGGGTCTTCTCCAGCTTGCCGGGGATGTTATCGACCAGGATGTCCAGTGCCTCATGCTCCGAAGGCAGCGACAGGCCGGCCGGGGCGGACTGGTCTTTATCGTTCGAGAAGCTCAGCGTCTGCTTGCCGTAACCCCAGTCGATTTCCGCTTTATAGTTGTCGTCCGAGGAATCGAACCCGGCTTTGTTGGCGGCGGTAAGGGCGGCTTCAATGTCCCCGTTGGTGATCGAAAAACGTTTCTTATAGGTAAGCTCGTATTTTTTCTTATCCTCTTTTTTCCGGAATCTTACATTCCAGCCCGAGTCATTCAGATCCAGTCCATCCGTATCAAAATATTCGACCAGCTGTCTGGCCGCAGGTTCGTTAATGCCAAAAGTATGGGTTACCGAGCTTTGCAGGGAGCCGTCACTGTTCAGCACTTGATTAGCATCCAGCAAGAACTTTACTTCATAGGACGGGACAGCGTTGGATGCGGCCCGGGCCTCCTGGGTTCCACTCCAGCCTGTCAGCAGGACTGCGGCCGTTAACGTAAGAGCAGTGATGGATTTGGCGATTTTGACATGAAAATTCATATCGTCACTCCTTTAAAATGGTTTGAAATCCTTACAGGCTTCACTTTAAAGGGGGTGTATCAATAGGGTGTCAAAGCAGCTCAACAGGCCGGTAAAAAAATGGAATAAATTCTTGAGGCCCCCCAAGATTTATTATTGGACAAGCTTCAGGCATTCTATCAAATGCTCGGTAAATTTGCTCAGCAGAGCAGAACGGTGGCGATTCTTATTGGTGGCCATATAGATATGGCGTTTAAATTCATTCCCCGGAATCTCTCTCATCTCCAGCAGCCCCTGCTTCAATTCCGCCTCTACAGCCATTCTGGAGACGAAAGAGACGTGCTCCCCAAGAATAACAGCTTGCTTAATCGCCTCCAGCGAATCGAACTCCAGGTAGGAGGGAAGGCGGCGGCGATTGCCTTCCAGCCACCTCTCCGTAAGACGGCGGGTGCTCGACTCCGCGCCGTGGAGTACAAAGGAGGAGGAGGCGATCTGCTCGGCGGTAGGCTGGGGATCTGCAGCTAATATATGGTTCGGAGAGAAGATCAGCACAAGATCATCTTCGCAGATCGTCTCGGTCTGCAGCTCGGGCGACATAAAAGGTTCGGTCGAGATAATGCCCAGGTCGATGCTGTGTTTCTCCAGCATGTCGCGGATCGCCGGGGCAGTTTTGACGGACAAAGAGATATGGATGCCTGGGTACTTAGTGGAGAAGCGATGCAGCACCTCCGGCAGAAGATAAGTCGCAGGCACGTAACTGGCCCCGATGCGCAGGCTGCCTTTGCGTAGAGCATCAAACTCCGTGACGGCCCGCTGGGCTTCAGCGGCGAGAGCACCGATCTTGACGGCGTAATGATGCAGGGCGTATCCTGCGTCGGTCAAAATGATCTTGCCCATACGGGTATCGAACAATTTGACGCCGAAGTCCCGCTCCATATTTTTCATATGAAAGGTTACGGTTGGCTGCTTCAGCTCGAGGATTTCAGCGACTGTTGTAATTTTATGATGCTTCTCCAGCAGCTCTACGATACGAAGTTTCAATAGATTCAAATTCATCATTTCCATAGACTCACCTCTTGTCCCTTCTGGACGGACGTTTAAAAACATCCCTATATATAGATTAAATCTATGAATGTTAAAACAATTCATTGAAACAATTAATTTTGTTTTAACTTGGCAATAACACAGGCTTTGAACTCGGCAAGTAGACTAATAGAGGTAAGCAGCACGCTGTTTACCAGTTAACTGAAGCAAGGAAGGTAATGTTATGGATTTATATATAAGGGGGCTGGGCAAAACATTCGGCAGCACTACGGCGCTGCATCCCACCGATCTGACAGTTAAACAAGGCAAATTTACGACTCTGCTCGGGCCGTCCGGCTGCGGCAAAACAACACTGCTGCGGATGATCGCCGGTCTGGAAACACCGGATCAAGGTACAATCTCCTTCGGTGACGAGGTATTGTTCGCTGGACCCGGGCAGAAGGAAACACCGCCTCACAAACGGGGGGTTGGTATGGTTTTTCAGGATTTTGCCCTTTGGCCGCATATGACGGTATTTGAAAATGTAGCCTTCGGCCTGCGGACAAGCCGCCGGACCCAGGAGCTCCGTGAGACGGTCATGGAAGCGCTGGAGAAGGTCAAGCTGGGCGGGATGGAACACCGCTACCCCCACCAGCTGTCCGGCGGGCAGCAGCAGCGGGTTGCTTTTGCCCGGGCGGCAGCGGTGCAGCCTCGGCTGGTGTTGTTCGATGAACCGCTGAGTGCGCTGGATGCCGTGCTGCGCGAAGAGATGCGCGTGGAGATGATCTCGCTCGTTCGCGATATGGGGCTTACCGCTTTGTACGTCACGCATGACCAGATTGAAGCGATGTCCATGTCCGATGAGGTTGTGGTCATGCAGGGAGGGCGCATTCTCCAATCCGGCACGCCGGAGGAGGTCTACGGGCAGCCTGCCGACCCGTTTGTGGCTCGGTTTATCGGCAAGTCCAACTGGCTGAATCTGGGAAGCGAAGACAGGGCCGGGTCTGCGCAAGGGTCCGTGGAAGCCTCTGCCGGTTCTGCAGCCATGTTCAGGCCGGAGCATCTCCGGTTAGAGCCGGTGCAGGGCGAATCCTATGAGGGCTTTGAGGTGGAGGTCCTGCATGTCAGTTATATGGGAGACCGGTATGAACTGCATATCCGGGCAGCGGGCCAGCAGCAGGTCTGGACCGCTTATCATCACAGCCGGGTGGGGGAAGGCAGCCGTCTGACCGTGTATCTCCCGGAAGGCCGGATCATCCCGTTTGCTGTACCTGCTGGAATTGGGGAATAAGGAAGTGAAGTATGGCAAGCAGCAGAAATCGGCGGCATAGCCTTTAGCAGCGAAGTTAAAACCGAATGGAAGTTGACCAAATTGAAGTAAATTTAGGGGGAATGAAACGATGTTGAATTTCACACCGATCAGGAAGAGATTTCAATGGAGAAAAAGCACTGCGCTGGCCCTGGCTTTGACCTTCGGCCTGGCTTTGGCCGGCTGCGGGAACAACGCGGCATCCAACGCAGCAGCGAATGGGGCGGCAGCTTCAAATGGAGGCCTCAACACCTCCTCGAATTCAGCCGGCGCAGCTTCATCTTCAACGGATAGCAGCAGCAATACGACAACAGCCTCTGCAGACAAGAAGCTGACTGTGTATTCTGCTGGTCCGGAAGGTTTGGCTACGAAACTGATCGAAGGCTACGAAGCCAAAACGGGCGTCAAGGTAGAAATGTTCCAGGGAACAACAGGCAAGATTCTGGCCCGTATGGAAGCCGAGAAAGCGAACCCGGTAGCCGACGTTGTTATTCTGGCTTCGCTTCCTTCCGCTCAGGGCCTGAAAGACGAGGGATTAACCCTGCCTTACCCGGATGCGGTTAATGCGGACAAGCTGAATCCGGATTGGTCCGATCCTGAAGGCAACTATTTCAGCACAAGCGCATCGGCACTCGGCATTGCTTACAACACCAAACTGGTCAAGACCCCTCCGGCTTCATGGGAAGATTTAGCGAAACCTGAATTCAAGGACCAAGTCAACATTCCGGATCCATCCTTGTCCGGCTCGGCGCTTGATTTTATGACCGGTTACCTGAGCCTTAAAGGGGACAGCGGCTGGTCGCTGTTCGAAGATTATAAGAAAAATGGCGTGGCCATGGCCGGCGCCAACCAAGAAGCGCTCGACCCGGTAATTACTGGCGCTAAAGGAGTTGTAGCCGCAGCAGTTGACTATATGACTTATAAAGCGAAACAAAAAGGCGAACCCGTGGATATCGTGTATCCGGCAGAAGGTACGGTGATCAGCCCACGTCCGGCAGCCATCCTGAAATCGACACAGCACGAAGCCAATGCCAAAGCTTTTATTGATTACCTGCTGTCCGACGAAGCTCAGAAGCTGGTCTCTGATGCCGCGCTGCTGCCAGGACGTACAGACATCAAGGCTGAGAATCGGGCCAATCTCAATGAAATCCCGCAATTTAAAGTGGATTGGAACTGGATGAACGAGAACGGCGCCGACATTACCGAAAAATTTACGAAGATGTTTAAATAATGATGAAGTTCGGGGCTCTTAAATCTTTACGGGCATGGTCGGTTCTGCTGGCCTTGCTCGTCCTTGCAGTATTGATTGTTGTTCCACTGGTTGAGATTTTTGTTCAAACGGTGTACCGGGACGGGGAGCTGCAGTGGTCAGCTCCTTTCCGCACCCTGGCCGATTCCGAGCTAACCGGGGTTATGCTGGGTTCTGTCTGGCTGGGGATTTGCGTCATTGCCGGCACCACCGCTTTTGCCCTGCCGCTGGCCTGGGTCATGGCCCATACACGAATCGGCCGCTGGAAGTGGCTGGATGTGGTGCTGCTTATTCCTTTTATGACCCCGCCTTATATCGGGTCGATGGGCTGGATCCTGTTTATGCAGAAGAATGGGTATCTGGAGCAGCTTATGCCGTTTATGTCGCGGATTACGCCCTATTTCTTTACCTTCGGCGGAATGATCCTGATTATGAGCCTGCATCTGTTTCCATTCCTTTATTTGCTGCTGCGCGGCGCGCTTGAGCGGATCGGAGGCAGCATGGAGGAAGCGGCGGCCGTTATGGGAGCTCCGTTTCTGTACCGCTTTCGGCGGATCATCGCTCCGCTGCTGCTGTCTGCGTACGGCATGGGCTCCATGCTGATTTTTGTGAAGACGATTGCCGAGTTCGGCACACCCGCTACCTTTGGAAAAAGAATCGGATACGAGGTCATGACCTCGGAAATCCATAAATATATCTCCAGCTGGCCGATTGATTTCGGCAAGGCGACAACCTTGTCTTCGCTGCTGCTGACGGCCTGCCTACTGATGTGGTATGTGCAGTCCGTGCTGAGCAGACGGTTCACCTACAGCCTGGTCGGCGGGAAGGGGAGCCGCCATGCGGCTTTGAAGCAGAAGGGCTGGGCCGTGGGGTTGAGCGCTGTTTTTGTTGGGCTGCTGCTTGTTGTCTCGATCGGAGTGCCTTATTTCTCGATCATTGCCGCTTCGACCATGAAGCTGCGAGGTGTAGGCCTGGCCTGGAACAACTGGACGCTTGATTATTACCGTCAGCTGCTCACCTGGGGAACACCCAGCATGAAAGCGCTGATGTCAAGCATCTGGCTGTCGCTTGCCGCTTCTACAATAGCGGGGGTGCTTGGCACTTGGTTCGCGCTGGTCATTCAGCGTTCACGCAGCCTTGGACAGCGGACAGTCGATTTGTTCAGCCTGCTGCCGAATACCGTCCCCGGCATCGTCATGGTCGTGGGGCTGATCCTGCTTTGGAACGCGCCCTGGATGCCCGTTCATCTGTATAACACATATGGCATGGTCATCCTGACCTATGTGATTTTGTTTGTGCCTTATACCGTTCAATACGTTAAAAGTGCTGCCGGTCAAATTGACGGTTCGTTATTTCAAGCCGGCCAGGTGTTTGGCGGTCGTTCCTTTTATATTTTCAGACGGGTGACGCTGCCCTTGATTATTCCGGGCATGCTCTCCGGCTGGATCATGACCTTTACCATCGCCTCGCGTGAGCTGGTGGGTTCCCTGCTGATCCTGCCGCCTTCGGTTCAAACCTCAGCAACTTATATTTATGCTCAATTTGAACAAGGACAGGTATCGCTCGGCATGGCAATGGCGGTAGTATCGGTGGGCTTCACTACCTTGATGCTTCTAATTATCGAGAGCCTGGGCTCCAGAAGAAAGTGGAATGCACAATGATGAAATTGCATGTTTGGGGAGGGGCGGGCGAACACGGCCGCTCCTGTTATTTAATCGCCGGTGAACGGCACCGGATTTTGTTTGACTGCGGCGTTAAAAAAGAAGACGAAGGCCAATATCCGCTCCTTGATCCTGAAATCATCCCGCAGCTGACGGCGGTATTTCTGTCGCATGCTCACGAGGATCACTCTATGGCTCTTCCGTTATTATATAAGCAAGGTTATAAGGGAGATATCTGGACGACAAAAGCTACTGTGGAGCAGCTAAGCAGCTATTTTGCCAGCTGGGGCCGTTATGTGAAGGAACGGGGGGCAGAGCGGCCTTATACGGAAGAACATATTGCTGCTTTGAAGTTCCGTTATCTGGAGGATTTAGTCCCCGTCCTGCAGTGGGCGGAAATGGATCTAGGAGAGCCTGGTTCCGGTTCCGATCTGCCCGAAATTCGGCTGAAATGGGGAAGAAGCGGCCATCTGGCCGGGGCTGTCTGGCTGCGGCTGGAAGTTGAGGGCCGGAGGATCTTTTTCTCCGGGGATTACAGCCGGGAGTCACTGCTGCTTGCTGCCGATTCGCCGATGGAGGACGAAGCGGGGGAGGGCGGAAGCCCTTTTTCAAAGGGAACCGGACAAAGAACCGGACAAAACGCCAGCCACCCAGCCGCCAAACAAGCTGTCTGGCCGACTAAGCCGTCAGGTTATGCTGCCGATCTAGTTATTATGGATAACGCCTACGGCAGCGATGAGGAGACGCAGGAGATTAAGCTGAAAGCCCTGGAACGGGTGGCGCGAAACACGCTTGAAGCAGGCGGTCATGTGCTGCTGCCGGTGCCGGCTTACGGGCGGGGACAGGATATGCTGGTCTGGGCCTGTGAGCAGTTTGACACCTGCAACCTCATTGTCGAAGAGAATATCTGGAGGGGGCTGCAGCGTTTGCTCGATCAGCCGGAATGGCTGCTGCCGCAGGGGAGGGAACGAATCGAACAGGCCACGGCGAGCTGTCTGGACCGCATCTTGGTCCCCTCTCAGGATGAAGAACGTCTGGAAGCCTTGGTGAACAAGGGGCCTTGCCTGATCTTCACAGCTGATGGGATGATGGAATCCCCTAAAGCCCGTTGGTATTTCAAACATCTGGCCGGGAATAAGCGGAACGCTGTTATTATTACAGGACATGCCGCCCGGCATACCTTTGCCCGAAATATACTGGAGGGGGGTATAAAGGAGGTGTTGTGCATGGTCCGCCATATCCGCTACAAAGTTCATCAGGGACTGCCGGATGTAAGAAAAATGCTTCATGAAGCTCCGGCCGTGCAAACCCTGCTTGTCCATGCTTCTAAACCAAAGACGGATGAAGTCCGCAGGGTACTGCAGGGGGAGGGGCATCAAGGGGTATATTCGCTGAGGCCCGGCGCAGAACTGATGCTGTGAAATGAAGGGATGTCGGATAGATAAGGGAAAAAGGGGGCTTCCAGGAGCAAAAGAAGCAGAATAGAAAGCCAAGGCCGCGTGAGAACGCGGCTTTTGGTGGCTTTTGGCGTGGCGCGCGGCAAGCTTCTTCTTCTTATTCTTCCATGGTATGGGTCCGCCGGCGAACGGTCTCATAACCATGCCCGGTCAAACGTTCCGGCGGGAACATCTGCCGGAGGGACAACACAATGGCCGTAGCCGCTGCGCCTTTGATCAAATCGCCCGGGATATAAGGGTACATGCCGGCTACGGTTGCTTGCGGCAGCGTTAAACCGGTCACATGCGCGAGCCAGAGTACACCGGTTACATATAATAGAAAAGAGCCTAAGCACATAATCAGAAATACGGACAACCTTTGCAGCCAGGCGTTCCCTTTTACCTTGCGAACCAGAAGGCCGATAATGAACGCAGCAAAAGGCCACATGATGACGTATCCGCCTGTTGGACCCAGCATGACCGCCAAACCGCCTTTCCCTTGCAGCAATGGGAATCCGACCGCCGTCAGCACGACAACAATTATAATGCTGAAGAAACCATACCGGGGACCCAACAGCCCTCCGGCAAGCAAAACGGCCAAGGTTTGCAGGGTGATCGGTACGGGAGTAAAGCCGAGCGGAATGCTGACATAACCAAACACAACGACAAGTGCGGCGAATAGAGCACTGAACGCTACTCCTCTTAAAGATAGGGTTGTAGACAATTGCCTCATCTCCTTTATTATGCTAGAGTAATTATTGAATTTGATTGTTAACCTAATTTTTTCTACTTGGTTAACAATTCGCATTGTAGCATGATTACAAAGGAAATGGTAGATGGACTATGAATTTTTTTCCGCTAATGATGATGAAGCTTGAACAGGTTACCGTCGATTATGTTGGCGATATATCCGGGAAACCAGCCTTGCAGGAGATCTCTTTCGAACTTCCTAAAGGGTCATGGACAGCTGTAATTGGCGACAATGGCAGCGGGAAAAGTACCTTATCCAAAGTGATGTCCGGGTTTCTTCCGGTGTCTGAAGGCCGGCGGGTCCTTGCGGCAGGGCATAGGGTATATGCGGTGCTGCAAAATCCGGAAACCCAACTGCTCGGGGAGACGGTTGACGAAGAATTGCAGTTAAGTCTGCGAAGTCTTACCGATATGGACGCTCGTGACAAGGAGAAGCGAATGAGAGAACTTCTGAATGAGGTCGGCTTGTCAGTACCGCTTGATAGACCGGTCAAACATTTATCAGGAGGCCAGAAGCAGCTGCTGAATATCGCATGCTGTCTCGGGGCGGGGGCGGATCCGATTCTGTTTGACGAAGCGACCTCGATGCTGGATCCCGGCTCCCGTAAATCGGTGATGGAGGCTGCGGTCAGACTCCATCGTCTTGGGACCACCATCGTGTGGGTGACGCATCGCATGGAGGAGCTGTGTTTCGCCGAGCGAATTCTGCTGCTCGAACACGGCCATGTCCGTTATGACGGCGAAACGGAGGCATTTTTTTACGGTCAGGATCAAGCTGGGAATTATGATCCCGGAGAGCCCAGCCCGTGCGAACAGTTGGGTTATGAGCCGCCTTATGTGGTGCAGGTAGCCCGCAGCTTGCATAAGCGCGGTTATCTCTTGCAGGCGCGGCCGCTGTTCTCAGCGCAATTGAGCGAGGAGGTCAAACGATGCCAATCACAATAAAGGATGTGACTGTCTACGCTGACCGGCAACGTTCACATGCCCTATTGAGAGATGTGGATTGCGTGTTTCCAGACGACCGCTCTTTAACCTTGATCATCGGGAAGTCCGGTTCTGGTAAAACAACTCTGCTGCGTACGATGGCCGGGTTGATGACTGTGGGCAGCGGAAATGTTTATTATGACGAGCTTCCGCTGTGGATCAACAGGCGGCTGAACCGCTCTGCTTTGCTGCGCAGTGCTGTTGCCTTCCAATTTCCCGAGCATCAGCTGTTTGCCCGTACGGTTCAGGGTGAATTTGATTATTCCCTCCGGCCTTACCGTCTCCGAAAACCGGACAAAGAGCGCCGCATTTTCGCTGCTCTGGAGGGTCAGCGGCTGCCTGCCGCATTTCTTTCCCGCGCTCCTTTCTCGTTAAGCGGGGGACAGAAGCGGCGGGTCGCTCTGGCCAGCGTTATGGCTGCCGAAGCGCCGTGGCTGCTGCTGGACGAGCCGTCAGCCGGACTGGATGCCAAATCGGTCCTTCGGCTTAAGGAGGAGCTTGTTCAATGGAAGGAACGCGCCGGCATCGTACTCGTTACCCATGAAATTGACACCTTTCTGTCCATTGCCGACCGGGTGCTGGTCCTCGATCAAGGGCAGCTAATAGCTGACCTGAAGCCGGAGGAGCTTGCCGCGAATCCGCATGTGCTCATGGAACCGGGGATTGGATGGACCAGCCATATGGAGCTTGCGCAGTCGCTTATAGAAGCGGGCCTGCCTGTACCGAAAGACGCCGTTACTCCGGAACAGGTGGCACATCTCATTGAGCGGAAGCTGAAGGGGGAAAGTCCAGGGACAGGGCAGCCGAAACAGCAGAAGCTGTCTGCCCCAGCTCTGGCGCCGCATAAGCCTGCGTCGCAAGACCAGCCGGAGATCGGAAACAGCTCTGCTCCGCGCAAGAGCGGCTTGTACAGCATGGATGCGAGGCTTAAATGGCTGGTCTATATGCTCATATCGGCCGGCATTATCCTGCAGTCCCGATGGTTTGGCACAGGGATCGCTTTGTTTGTTGCGGCTTTCTGTATGTATTTTCTGATGCCGGAGGATCGCCGCAAGCTGCTCCGAATGTGCAAACCTCTGTTATGGCTGATGGCGGCTGCCATCCTTATAGCGGGGATTCAGCTTCACGGAGGACAAGGAGACGGAGGGAGGAGCGGCATCGGATTTTCCTTTGCTTCCGCAGGCGATACGTTTCGGCGGCTGCTCTTATTTTTTGAAATCACCATCATCGCTTTGATCTTCACGCTCTCCACCAGTACCTCCGCTATGAAGCAGGGGCTTGCGATTTCACTCCGTCCGCTCAAGCGGCTCCGGATTCCGGTCGATATGCTGGCCTTGTCCGCTTCGCTGGTGCTGCGATTCATTCCTCTTATTATGGAGGAAGCAGACCGGTTCTCCACCATTGCAAGAGCCCGCGGCAAACGAACGAACCGGCAAGGGAGCATGGCTATGCGGGATATTCCCGCATTCGTGATCCCGCTGTTGGTCGCTTTATTCCAGGCTGTTGAGGAATGGATTCTGGCCATGGAGATCAAGGGTGCCGCTCTTTTAGAGCTGCAGCAGCCCGTATCTTTGACCCGGAATAAACGGTGGGAGAAGCTGGCGGTGCTCATTGGCATGTCATGTTTTGCGATGCTTTATCTGATCCGAATCAAGGGTTTGTAAGCAAATAAGAACAGGACCCCGAAGGGTCCTGCAGACGGTGCTGTTTATGAATTCTATTCTCACAAAAAGGAACAGGGTGACGCTGCCCGTGAAGGCAGCCTTGCCGTAAAGCGAGCTTTGCGGTTGATCCCTTTAATCCAAGCTTTGTGGCTAGACTCCTAACAGATGACAAAAAGTGACTTGATCCAACGGAACCACACCTCTCTTGTCGAGCACCGTCTGATGTTTAGAGTAACCCATAGATGACGATCCTATACGTCAGGCAGAAAAAATTTAATGAACCAGGGCCTTCTCGGCTTTCTTCCATTTGCGGTTCTTGTTGGTCGTATCGGGGAAGGTATCGCCCTTCTTCAGCGTGATCCGCTTTGGATTCTGAATCTGCGTGTGGAAGCTGCGCGCTTCGCCAACCTCGGTATAAATGCCGTCATTTGGCGCTTTGTCTCCGGGTTCGAATTCGGTGCGTTCGCCCATCGTTATCGTCTCCTTTAACAATAAGGTTGAGTTGCCGTTATAGTGTGTTCAGAAATGCCGAAGTCCATGAGCGGACAAAAATGTAAACTTGCAAGGCAGGCTCCGATTTGTTATATTAATATAGTTCGAGGTTATGCTCGTTCCTTGCTCCTAACAGTGAACCTGATTAGGGGCCTTAGTCCAAGAGGAGGTGAAACAAATGCGCAAATACGAAGTAATGTACATTATTCGTCCAGACGTTGAGCAGGAAGCTGTTCAAGCTGCTGTGGAGAAATTCCAAGGCATCATCCAAAACGGTGGCGAAATTACAAAACACGATGTTATGGGTAAACGCCGTCTTGCGTATGAGATCAACAAGTTCCGTGATGGAGTATATGTATTGGTAAACTTTACTGCGACTCCAGACGTTGTCAACGAGCTTGAGCGTATTATGAAGATCTCTGACGAAGTTATTCGTTACCTGATCACTAAAGACGTTGCTTAATAGCGTTTTGTAATAGGACTACCCAAAGGAGGGACCTGGATGTTGAACCGTGTCATTCTGATCGGCCGGCTTACCCGGGATCCGGAGCTGCGTTATACGCCATCCGGCGTTGCGGTAACTCAGTTTACTATCGCAGTGGACAGACCTTTTACGTCGCAAGGCGGAGAAAGAGAAGCGGATTTCATACCGGTCGTAACGTGGAGACAGCTTGCTGAGACTTGTGCGAACTACCTGCGCAAAGGACGTCTGACTGCTGTAGAAGGGCGCATTCAAGTACGTAACTATGAGAATAACGAAGGCAAACGTGTTTACGTCACCGAAGTTATTGCTGATAATGTTCGTTTCTTGGAGTCGAACCGTGAAGGCGGATCAGGCAGCGGCGGAGGTGCGCCGCGGGAAGAAGCCCCTTATAGTGGCGGCGGAAACCGCAGCACCGGCAACAACAGCAGCGGTTACTCGCGCGGCAATCAGGATCCATTTTCCGACGACGGGAAGCCGATTGATATTTCGGATGATGATTTACCATTTTAACTTGGAAGGGACTGAATAGGACATGGCTTTCAAACAAAGAGAAGGCGGAGACAACGACAAAAGACCGGCTCGCCGCGGCGGCCGCAACAAACGTCGTAAAGTGTGCTACTTCACTGTGAACAAAATTACTCACATTGACTATAAAGATACTGAGCTGCTGAAGAAATTCATCAGCGAGCGCGGCAAAATTTTGCCACGTCGTGTAACTGGCACTAGCGCGAAATACCAACGCCTTTTGACAATCGCTGTTAAGCGTTCCCGTCAAATCGCATTGCTTCCTTACACAACTGAGTAATCCTTGTGGAAGCAGGTAAAGAGACATCCCTGTCATCATTGATGATGGGGATGTTTTTTTTGTGCAAATTTTAAGAAGGAATAGAAGAGAAGAATATAGAATTAGTGAGGCAGATATATATTTAATGATCACGAGTAGGGCTTACCCGGTTAGATGTAAGGTTTTCTTCCCGGTATATCTATAATGATATAATCTATCAGATAAAAACAAATTTTGTCCACACCAGGTGGACATAGTGATATACATGATGGACGCATGAAATTGACATTAAAAGCGATAATAGTAAGCAAAACTGGCAACTTTCATTCATAAATATTCATAAAATAAAATAATTATTAATATTGATCGTTCTGGACAGGAGGACAATTATCCGGGCAGAATCAGTTATATCAAAGAAATTTAGCAAGCACAAAAAAATAGTTGATCAAGCGATCAAAATTTTTTTTGTTAAAACTGAATAAAATAGCTTGGAATTTTGGGAACATTCATGTATATTAATTACTAAATCCGAACAATCACATGGTCAATTAGCTTAATTTTAAGCGGTTAGCTCGTTTAAGCTGGGTGGATGAGACTTTTCGGTATTGAAAATTATTGACCTTTGGTTATTTATTCATTTTCAATTGTAAAACGGCAGTAATTCTCTAAAACCGGGTTATCAAACCGAATAAACCCAAGTAACATAATGGGTTTAGTCGAGTTAGATTACCTAACATGTACCCCGGCGAATCTCTTGCGCTGGCCCCCTATGGATATATTATTTTCATAATATATTTTCAAAGACAAAAGCTTTTATTCAAAAGAGGAGGATCATGAATGACAAAGAAATGGAGCTTACTAGTTGGTCTGGTATTAGCAACATCGATGGTGCTCTCGGCATGCGGCGGAGGCAATAACACTGCAGCTCCGAGCAACGCACCGGCTTCGGCAAATGCAAGCAATGCAGGGGAAAGCACAGATGCAAGCGCAAGCAGCGATACTAACGATGCTGCTGGCAATGCGAACGGTATTATCAAAGCTACCGATATGTCGCTGCTTCCAGCTAATGCGGCAGCCCGCAAAGACACGTTGGTTGTAGGGATGACGGCTCCACAAGGGATCTTCAACCCACTCTTCTCTTCCACGGTTTATGACAACTACGTAAATGACGTAATTTTCGATACGTTCATTACAGTGAAAGCAGACGGCAGCTACGAGAACAGCTTGGCTGACTCTGTAGAAATGACTAATGATAATAAAACTTACACGTATCATTTGAAACAAGGTGTGAAGTATACGGACGGCACACCTGTAACCGTTAAAGACTACTATTTTGCATTGAAAGTCCTCCTGGATCCTACCTATGACGGCGAATCGGATCTGACACTGGCTAACATTGTGGGAACCAAAGAATATAAAGAAGGCTCCGCTACAGAGATCTCTGGCGTGAAAATTATCGACGATAACACGATTCAAATCGATGTAACCGATTATGACGCCTTGACGCAAGTATATCTGGGTACAATTCCTTTCATTTCTGAAGCTTATTATGGCAAAGGCTTCAAGAAAGGCAGCCTGGATTCCATTAAATCCTTGAACGCGAAACCACTTGGCAGCGGCCCATACGTATTGAGCAACTACAAAGCAGGCCAAGAAGTTGACTTTACAGCTAACGCTGATTACTTCAAGGGCGCTCCAAAAATTCCGAACCTGATCTACAGAGTAACTACCGAAGGTACTAACCTTGCTTTGATTCAATCCGGTGAAACGGATATGGACAATATCACGGTATCCCCGGATAACATTGAAGAACTTAAAGCAATGGGCTTTGTAGATGTAAACATTCTGCCTAACAACGGCTACGGCTTCATTGGTATGAACCTTAAAGAAGACAAGTTCGCAGACCAAAAGGTTCGTCAAGCCTTGACTTACGGTTTGAACCGTAAAGATATCGTAGAAAGTGTCTACGGCGATTATGCGAATGTCATTGACATTCCCGAATCTAAAGTATCTTGGGCATATACAGATGAAGGGATCACTCACTACGACTTCGATCCAGAGAAAGCTAAACAGCTCTTGGATGAAGCGGGCTGGAAAGTAGGTTCCGACGGTATTCGTGAGAAAGACGGCAAGAAGTTTGAAATTAACTTTTCAGCTACCGCGGATAACCCGGTTGTAGATGCGCTGCTGCCAATCATGACTCAGAACTATAAAGACTTGGGCATTAATTTGAAAGCTGAAACGCTGGACTTCAATGCGATCATGGACAAAGCAGACAAAGGCGATTTCGATATGTACTTTGCAGCATGGGGCTTGACACCTGACCCAGACAATACCGTTTACATCACTAATGGTGCACAAAACCGCTTCGGCTACTCCAACGCTACTGTTGATAAACTGATGGCTAAAGGCAGAAAAGAACTGGATCTTGAAGAACGTAAAAAAATCTACAAACAAATGTACCAAGAGCTGAACAAAGATGTTCCAGCCATCCTGATGTATCAAAGAACCAACATGTATGGCATCAGCGGCCGTGTAAGCGGATTTGACCTTTCGCCGTATAAAGATTTCGATTTGAGCTTGTATCAAGCAGAGCTTCAACAATAAAACATCACAAGGATATGCTCAGCTCCATTAGGAGCTGGGCATATCGATTTATAAGCCAGGAGGAATTAAAATGAGGCAGTATATCATCCGGCGTCTTCTGCAGTTGATTCCTACGCTGATTGGGATCTCGATTATTGTGTTTGCGATTTCGGCAATGGTTCCGGGGGATTTCATTACGGCGAAGAACAATCCGAATATGACCGCAGAGAAAGCAGAGGATCTCAGACACATTTATGGTCTGGATAAACCGGAATACCAACGATATTTTATTTGGGCAGGCAACATGCTTAAAGGAAATATGGGGGACTCTCTGCAGCATAAGATGCCTGTAACCTCGGTCATCAATACTTATGTCTGGAATTCCTTTATTATTGCTTTCGCAACCTTGATCTTAAGCTGGATTATTGCAGTGATAACCGGGGTATTCTCGGCCAAATTCCAATATTCCTTTTTTGATAGGATAGTCACGTTAGTAGTCTTCTTATGTATGTCACTACCGTCGTTTTTTATAGGCCTTTTATTAATTAAACTATTAGCACTGGATTGGAAGTTGTTCCCGGTCGCGGGGATGACGACAGCCGGGCTGAATGCTAGCGGATGGGCTTATATCAAAGATGTAGCTTATCATATGTTCCTGCCGACAGTTGTATTAACGATGCTTAGTACAGGCAGCCTTACCCGATATTTCCGGGCAGGCATGCTTGAGGTAATCCGTCAGGATTATATCCGGACAGCACGAGCAAAAGGACTTAAAGAGGTTACGGTTATCTTCAAACATGCACTTCGAAATGCGTTGCTGCCAGCGATTACATTGCTTGGCTTTGAATTGCCGGCTTTGTTCAGCGGGGCGATGATTCTGGAGAAGGTCTTTGTTTGGCCGGGTATCGGGCAAGTCTATCTGGAATCTATTAATATGCGGGATTATCCGTTTATGTTAGGTTTTACGATATTTTTGGCTGTATTAACACTCCTGGGTAATCTGCTCGCCGATGTTCTCTACGGAATTGCAGATCCAAGAATTCGCTTAAAGTAGGAGGAGGTCCAGATGTCCTTGGAGGCAACATCAGTAGATATGAATACCCAAGTACCAGCGAAACCAGTTAAAGCCGATTCTCCGTGGAGAATTGCGGTTCGTCGATTTATCGGGAACAAACTGGCTTTTGGCGGACTTATCATCGTTATATTAATGTTTTTGATCTGTTTCTTAGGCCCATTATTTTCGCCCTACAATTTGTACGATTATAAATTAACAGACAAGAATTTGGCACCCAATGCTGCCCATTGGTTTGGAACAGACAAACTGGGAAGAGATATTTTATTGCGGACCATGCTTGCCGGCCGGATTTCCTTAACGGTAGGCTTGGTTGCAACGATTATTACAGTTTTGGTGGGAGCAACGCTTGGTGCGGTGGCAGGTTTCTATAAAGGTTTTGTAGATACCATCATCATGCGTATTGCGGATATTTTCTCTTCAATTCCGAGCGTGCCTATTTTGATTATTTTCGGTACGGTTCTGTCGGACTTGAAGGTAGACCCTGCTAACCGGATCTATTTCCTGATGTTAAGCATAGGTATTTTAAGCTGGATGGGTTTAGCCCGGCTTGTTCGAGGGCAAATCCTGACATTACGGGAGCAGGAGTTTATGCTGGCGACGGATGCTTTGGGGCTTAAAGATAACCGTAAAATTTTCCGTCACCTTCTGCCCAACACAATTCCGATTATTATCGTTTCTGCAACTTTGAGTGTAGCGGGCGCGATTCTTGCCGAATCTGCACTTAGTTTCTTGGGGATCGGCGTTATTCCTCCAACACCATCATGGGGAAATATGATCTCTGCGGCTAACAATCTGATTGATTTCCGTAAGAGACCTTGGCTGTGGATTCCGCCGGGCATGTGTATCTTGATCACTGTAACTGCGGTCAATCTGATTGGTGATGCCCTCCGTGATGCCCTTGACCCTAAAATGAAAAAGTAGGAGATACGATCTATGGCTAAACAAATGGTGGATACCAAGACACTCGTAGAATTCAAAAATTTGAAAACCCACTTCCATACATCGGCCGGGGTCGTGAAAGCGGTTGATGATGTAAGCTTTAGCATAAGAGAAGGCGAAACCCTTTGCGTCGTAGGGGAATCGGGCTGCGGTAAAAGCGTTACAGCGATGTCTCTGATGAGACTGATCGAAACGCCTCCGGGAGAAATTGCCGGCGGAGAAATTCTGTTTGAAGGCACTGATTTGCTAAAGCTCAGCAAAAGAGAAATGAGCCGGCTTCGCGGCAATGAGATCGCGATGATCTTCCAGGAGCCGATGTCTTCCCTGAACCCGGTATTAACCATCGGGGAACAAATCTCCGAACCCTTGATTATGCACATGAACATGAACCGCAAAGAGGCCAAGCAACGGGCGATCGAGCTTATTACGCTTGTAGGGATCCCGCGGGCGGAAGAAATTTTCCACGCGTATCCGCACGAGCTGAGTGGCGGCATGCGGCAGCGGATCATGATTGCGATTGCGCTGAGCTGTGATCCAAAGCTGCTGATTGCCGACGAACCGACAACCGCGCTGGATGTAACGATTCAAGCCCAGATTCTGGACTTGATGCGTGATATCAAATCCAAAGTCAACACGTCCATCATGCTGATTACGCATGATCTTGGGGTCGTAGCCGAGATGGCGGACTTTGTAGTTGTTATGTACGCCGGCAAAGTCATTGAGGAAGCGCCGGTTATCGATTTGTTTAAAGACCCTCAGCATCCTTACACTAAAGGTTTGCTGAAAGCCAAACCGGTTTTGAACCAGAAGCAGGAACGTCTGTATTCTATCCCGGGCCAGGTGCCAAATCCGGTTGAACTGGGCAACAACTGTCATTTCCATGACCGCTGCGAGTTCTGTATGGAAATCTGCAAAACAAAAGCGCCACCGCTTCGTACGCACGGCGACAGCAAACATAAAACAGCGTGCTGGCTGTATGAAGAGGAGGGAAAAGTACAATGACAGAAGCTTTAGTTGAAGTCCAGAATCTTAAGAAGTACTTCCCGATCACCGGAGGCGTGTTCTCTCGTACAGTCGGAAATGTTAAGGCGGTTGACGGCGTTACCTTTACGATCAACAAAGGCGAATCCTTTGGCCTTGTAGGCGAGTCGGGCTGCGGAAAAAGCACGATTGGCCGTACGCTGCTCCGCTTGAATGACAAGACGGAAGGCAAGGTTTTATTTAAAGGTCAGGACATTCATGAATTGTCCAAATCCGAGCTCAGAGCTATACGTCCGAAGATGCAAATCGTGTTCCAGGATCCGTTCAGTTCCCTAAACCCAAGAATCAAAATCGGCGAGGCCATTGGGGAAGCACTGCTTAGTCATGGTTTGGTTGACCGCAAAGATTTGAAGGACCGTGTAATGGAAACTCTGAAAATTTGTGGTCTCGCGACTTATCATTACAATCGTTATCCGCATGAGTTCTCCGGCGGTCAGCGCCAGCGGATTGGAATTGCCCGCGCGCTGATCCTTAATCCTGAATTTATCGTGGCGGACGAACCGGTATCGGCGCTTGACGTATCTATTCAGGCTCAGATTATCAACCTTTTGTCCGATCTGCAGGAAGAGAAGCAGTTGACGTATTTGTTCATTTCCCACGATCTGAGCGTTGTTGAGCATTTGTGCAACCGCGTAGGGGTCATGTACCTCGGTTCAATGGTAGAAATGGCAAGCAAGGAAGAATTGTTTGGCAATCCGCTGCATCCTTATACCAAAGCGCTGATGTCGGCCATTCCGATTCCGGACCCGACTTTAAAGCGCGAACGCATCGTGCTTCAAGGCGATTTGCCAAGCCCCGCTAATCCGCCATCGGGCTGTAAGTTCCATACCCGCTGCCCAATGGCAACGGATCTGTGCAAGCAGCAGGAACCGGAGTATCGCGATGTGGGCAACCAGCACTTTGTGGCTTGTCACTACGCTTAATCTGGCAAGAGTGAACTATGGATTGGGGTCCTTGGCTCACGGGTACTAGAATGTTATTTTCTGTTGAGGATCTTCGTCATTCCTAACAAATAGAGAGGGGGGCCGGTTTATTTACCGTGTCCTTCTCTATTTTTTTCCTTTTTTTATTTCCTCATCCGTTGATAGGGGTTACAATGGTAGATAAGTGTGTTTTCCCAGCAAATTCGAGATCCAGGATATAGTTTTGGAGGATATAAGGAATGGAGAAAAGAAGGAGTATCCGGAGAAAGAAAAAAAAAGAGCGGTAAGGTACTGGCGATTGCGCTGCTGGTACTGATTATTGCGGGCGGCGGAGCTTATGTTTTTCGGGAGCAGCTTGCTTTGGCGGCTTTTGATTTGTTCTTGTCGGGAAGCGTGGAGAAGCAGTTGGAGAAATCTTATGCGCCGCTGGAGAGTGAGGCACCAACCTCAATTCCGGTTAAAATAGAAAAGAGCGCTCCTTTTACAGCGCTGCTGCTGGGAGTCGATCAAAGAGACAATGAGCCGGCCCGCTCGGATACAATTATTTATAGCGTGGTTAGACCCGAAGACTCCCGTGTCCTTCTTGTATCCATTCCCCGCGACACTTATGTGAATATTATCGGGAAAGACAAGAAAGATAAAATTAATCACGCTTACGCTTTTGGCGGCGAGAAGATGGCCAAGGATACGGTACAGCATTTTCTGGGGTACCCTGCCGAATATTATGCGGCCATTAACTTTAACGGGCTTAAAGAGGTGGTTGATGCTTTGGGCGGTGTTGAGCTGCCGATCACGAAAGATATCGTGAACAAACAAGCCGACCATGAGAAATTTACGATCAAAGCCAATCAGCCGATTTATGGCGGTGTGGATGCGCTGAACTATGTACGATACAGGGAAGACAGTGATTTCGAGCGGACTAAACGTCATCAGATCTTTCTGAACGCCTTTGTGAATCGGGTGCTGAATTTGAATCAGGTAACCAAAATCCCACAGCTTATTGATATTATGGGCAAGAACTTCAAGACGGATATGCCGCCTTCTATGATCATTGATTTATCCAAGCAGCTGCTTACGGGTGAGCACCCGCAGATGAGCAGCTTTACCATCATGGGCGAGGGCAGACGGATTGACAATATTTTTTATGATATGGTGAATGAGGACGATCTTGCTTTTGCCAAACAAATGATTGAGAATTGGACCAACCCGGATACGTCCGCAGATGAATTGCTGCTGCCGGAAGCCCGGCCCCAGGACTGAATGTTTGCTCAATAGCGCTCATAGATATATAGTAAAATTAGTGAAGATACAAATGAACTTCGGCAGTCCGGGATCGGCTGCCGATTTTTCGCTAAAGCGACGAAAGATCAAATTTAAATGAAAAGCAAGACGCGAAAGGTTAGGGAGGCACTTGTTTTATGAATATTGCATTTTTTTTTACTTCCAAAAAGTGAAGTAGCTGCAATGACCGAAGATTCCACGCTCAGGCAGACGCTGGAGCGGATGGAGCACCACCGGTATACGGCTGTTCCCATTATTGACAAAGAAGGCGAGTATGTCGGAACGGTGACGGAAGGGGACCTGCTGTGGTACATGAAAAATTCGAACGGCCGGGTTCATTTTGAGAACGCTTCGAAATTTCTGCTCAAAGATGTACCGCTCCGTGTGCATAATAAACCTGTTCGGATAGATGCGGACATGGAGGATTTAATTAATTTGGCCAAAGTGCAGAACTTTGTCCCTGTAGTGGATGACCGCAACCGTTTTATCGGCATTGTGCGCCGCAGCCAGATCATCGAATACTGCGAGAAGCTGGTAACCAAGGAATCCCAGTCGCAGTAAGACTTATTTCCCATTGGAAAGCGGGGCGCTTACAAAGCAAGGCGGCTTCTTTAGCATCCGGCATTTATGTTATAATCGGGAATAAAGCTTGTTCCCGCTGGTGAAAAGGAGCGTTCTCTAACATGCATAAAGAAATGGATGTTGCCAAACGTGCAAAAGTCATTGAGTGGCTGAAGACGGAGGTTGTGGACCACGTATCCCGG
Organism: Paenibacillus yonginensis; assembly: GCF_001685395.1. Lineage (NCBI taxonomy): Bacteria > Bacillati > Bacillota > Bacilli > Caryophanales > Paenibacillaceae > Paenibacillus > Paenibacillus yonginensis. The sequence continues at coordinate 4,222,622 of NZ_CP014167.1, forward strand.
TTGTTCAAATCGTTATGGGAAGGAAGCAGTCTGAAAGTGGTGGACAGCTTGGCCAGTCTGGTGGTCAGCTGCTATATTTTGGGCCGCCGGTTGGGGATTTCTTATGGAGACCTCGATGCAAGCATTGTAGAGAAGTTGAAGAAACATAAACAAGAAGGTCACCAGCTGGAGGATTGGTATCAAGATATCTCCGCCCTGGAAGAACATATGCGTAAGAGGTGAACATATTGAAATTGCGCTGGACATCCATCGCTTGGAGCATCGTTTATTTGCTGCTGCTCCTGTCTTTAAAATCTCCATTGATTGTGATTACTTCATTTTTTATGCTGCTGCCGGGTCTGGTGCTGTTTACACTGCTGCCGATCCGTTCGTTTATCGTGCATATCATACCGATCCTCGTGATCGTGGCTTTGCTGGCTGGACCGGCTTATGTCCTGTTATCGATCTACTTCCTCATTCCGTCGATGCTGATGGGGCTTGCTTACAAGCGCAGGGCAGCTGCTTTTAAAGCGATTGCGATTGGCGCAGGCACAATCCTCGTGGAATTTCTGATTGTGCTGCTGCTCAGTAAAGCATTGTTTGATTTTAATTTATCAGAGCTGATCGAGAGTACCTTTAACATGACGGCAGCTCCTCTTGAGGGCATGTCAGGAGAAACGGTAGCCGGTTCCATGGGCTTAACGTCCGATGCGATTGAACAGCTGTCGCAATTGACGGTCAGACTGCTTCCTTTTACCCTTTCGGTCTGTGCGCTCGTCATTGCCTGGGTAGGGCATGCGCTGGCGCGGCCAACACTTGCCAGTCTGGGCCAGGTCGTTCCCAAGCTGCAGCCGCTGAGAACCTGGAGACTTCCGCGTTCTTTGGTATGGTATTACCTCGTGGCGCTGCTGCTCAGCATGTTCGTAGGAAGCGGATCCGGGTTTCTAAATACCGTTCTGCTGAACATGATCCCGATGCTCGGGTTCTGTTTCATGATTCAGACGGCAAGCTTCTTCTTCTTTCTCGCTTATGAACGCAAGTGGAATGCATTTATTCCGATTGTGCTTATCATTGTCATGTTGTTCTTCCAGCCGCTGCGGATTATCGGCATTTTGGATATTTTATTCCCGCTTCGCGACAAGATTTCCAGATCTGGACGATAAGGGTGAGAAGGCATGCCTAAACTATTGCAAAAAAGATGGCACGGCTACCAGTCCGTTTGGGCCTTTGCCCTGCTGCTTCTGCTGGTCATCTTCATTTCGGTGTACAATTGGGCGCTTGGGCTGATCGGGCTGGTGCTGGTTTGTGTACTGGCTTTTACGATGCTGAAGGCTGAACGGCGGTTCAGAACCGAGCTGGTCAATTATGTGACCGATTTGACTTACCGAATCAAGAGGGTAGAAGGCGAAGCGATCAGCCGGCTGCCATTCGGGGTTATTCTGTACAGCGAGGACCAGACGATTGAGTGGCATAACCGGTTTATCTCCGGCGTGTTCGACCGGAATTCGGTTGTGAATCAACCCTTGAAGGAACTGCTGCCCCAGCTGCCGCCGCTGAGCCGAAAGGATCAGGAACAAGCTGCTGCGGTCGCCGAGGTGCTGGTTAATGAACGGTACTACCGGCTGACCATTGTGCCGGAGGAACGGCTGATCTATTTCCAGGATATTACCGAATTCGCGACGCTGCGTGAGCGCTATGACAATGAGCGTCTGGCGCTGGGAATTGTGATGCTGGATAACCTGGATGAAGCTTCCCAGGGGATGGACGACCAGCAGCGTTCGGCGCTGATTGCACGGATGACAACGCTGCTGACCGATTGGGCGAAGCAGTACCGCGTCTACTTGCGGAGGTTGTCGTCCGAGCGGTATCTGATGATGCTGGACCATAAGGCGCTGCAGGAGATGGAGCAAAGCCGGTTTGTCATTCTGGACGAGGTGCGGGAAATGACCGCGGATCTGAAGGTGCCGGTGACGCTGAGCATCGGCCTCGCTTTCGGAACCGAGCATATCAGCGAGCTGGGCGAACTGGCCCAATCGAGTCTGGATATGGCGCTCGGTCGCGGGGGCGACCAGGCTGCGGTGAAAGCCGGTCAGCGGCTGTCCTTTTACGGCGGCAAATCGAACGCCGTAGAGAAGCGGACGCGGGTGCGGGCCCGCGTCATTGCACACGCGCTGCGCGACCTGATGCAGGAGAGCGACCGCGTGATCATTATGGGCCACAAAGTACCCGATATGGACGTGATCGGGGCTTCAATCGGCGTGATGAAGGCCGCCGATCAGTATAAAGTGGAGGCCCATATCGTGCTGGAGGGCAGCAACCCGGGCATCGACCGGTTGATGGAGCGGATCAAGCAGGATGAGCCGCTGGCCAAAAGGTTCATTACGCCGGACCTGGCGCTGGAGATGATGACAGAGCATACCCTGCTTGTCGTCGTAGACACCCATAAAGGTTCGATGACGATCGAACCCCGGATTGTAGAGCGGGCAAGACGGGTTGTGGTGGTGGACCATCACCGCCGCGGCGAGGAGTTCATCAACGATGCCGTGCTCGTTTATCTGGAGCCGTACGCTTCTTCGGCTTGCGAGCTTGTCACCGAGCTGCTGCAGTACATTCACGAGAAGGTTCAACTGAGCCCGCTGGAAGCTACGGCTCTGCTGGCAGGCATTACCGTGGACACGAAACATTTTGCGCTTCATACTGGATCACGTACCTTTGAGGCCGCAGGTTTCCTTCGGCGAAGCGGCGCCGATACGGTGATGGTGCAGCGGATTTTGAAGGAAGACCTGCAGGAATACATTGAGAAAGCCGAAATTATTAAACATGCACGTATGATCTACGGCCACATCGCTCTAGCGGTAACCGAGCCTAACCGCAAGCTGCCGCAGCTGCTGATTGCCCAAGTAGCGGATACGCTGCTCAATATGACGAACGTACTTGCTTCTTTCGTCATCAGCGAACGACCGGACGGTCTGATTGGAATTAGCGCCCGTTCGCTGGGCGGCATGAACGTTCAGGTTGTCATGGAGCGGCTGGGCGGCGGCGGCCATTTAACGAATGCGGCGGCCCAATTGGAGGGAACTCAGGCAGAAGCCGAGGAGAGACTCCTGGCCGTGCTGGAATCCATAGACAAGGAAGAGGGGTTATTCGAATGAAGGTTATTTTTCTGAAGGACATGAAAGGCCAAGGCAAAAAAGGGGAAATCAAAGAAGTATCCGAAGGATATGCACAGAACTTCCTGCTCCCGCGCGGAGTTGCAAAACCGGCTACTGAAGGCAATGTGAAAAGCCAGGAAATGCAGAACCTGTCCGAGCAGAAACGCAAAGCCCAGGAGAAAGAGGAAGCGATTGCGCTCGGCAAAAAGCTGGAGGAAACTACGGTTAACCTGAAAGCGAAAGCCGGCGAAGGCGGCCGGCTGTTCGGCGCTATCACCAGTAAGCAGGTTGCCGAAGCCTTGCAGAAAGAGCACGGAATCAAAATCGACAAACGCAAAATTGAAATGCAGGACCCGATCCGCACTTTGGGTGTAACCCAGGTGCCGGTGAAGCTTCATCCAGATGTAAAATCGACGATGAAGGTACACGTCGTGGAGGAATAAGATGGGCGGAGATCTGATGATTGACCGGATCCCGCCGCAAAATCTGGAGGCGGAGCAGGCCGTGCTTGGCGCGATTTTGCTCCAATCCGAAGCCCTCATCACCGCCATGGAACGTGTCCGGGATGAGGATTTTTACAATACGGGCCATCAGCTCATCTATGAGACCATGGTCGAGCTTGGCGAAGAGGGGAAACCGATTGACCTGGTGACCCTCACGGCCCGTCTTCAGGACAAGGGTCAGCTTGAAAATATCGGCGGGGTCAGCTATTTGGCCAAGCTTGCACATGCCGTGCCAACTGCGGCTAACGTGGATTATTATGCCCGCATTATCGAAGAGAAGTCGATGATGCGCCGGTTGATCCGGACGGCTACACAAATCGTCAGCGACGGTTATACAGGCGGCGAGGATGTCGGCGATCTGCTCAGCGATGCCGAGCGCCGCATTCTGGAAATATCCAACCGCCGCTCCGGCAGCGGCTTTATTGCTATCCGCGATGTGCTGATGGAGGTGTTCGAGAAGGTCGAAACGCTCCACCAGAACCGGGGAAGCACCACCGGGGTTTCCTCCGGCTTTGTCGATCTGGACCGGATGACCTCAGGCTTCCAGCGCTCCGACCTGATCATCGTGGCCGCTCGTCCTTCCGTAGGTAAAACCGCCTTCGCCCTCAACATCGCGCAGAATGCGGCCGTACGGGGCAAAGAGACGGTGGCCATCTTCAGTCTGGAGATGAGCGCCGCGCAGCTGGTGCAGCGGATGATCTGCGCTGAAGCGAATCTGGACGCAAACGTCATGCGGACAGGTGACATCAAAAGCGATGACGATTGGTCGAAGCTGACGATGGGCATTGCCGCTCTCTCTGAAGCGGAAATTTATATCGACGATACGCCGGGCGTAACAGTGGCTGATATTCGCGCCAAATGCCGCCGTCTCAAGAAAGAGCGCGGCCTTGGCATGATCGTCATCGACTACCTGCAGCTCATTCACGGCCGGGGCAAGGCCGGCGAGAACCGGCAGCAGGAAGTCTCTGAAATCTCGCGTACGCTGAAGCAGATCGCGCGTGAGCTGGAAGTGCCGGTCATCGCCTTGTCCCAGCTCTCCCGGGGTGTGGAGCAGCGGCAGGACAAACGTCCGATGATGTCCGACCTTCGGGAATCCGGTTCAATCGAGCAGGATGCCGATATCGTAGCGTTCTTGTACCGGGACGATTACTACAACCAGGAAACCGAGAAGAAGAACATCATCGAAATCATCATCGCCAAGCAGCGTAACGGCCCGGTCGGGACCGTGGAGCTGGTGTTCTTGAAGAATTACAATAAGTTCGCCAATTATGAGCGGGCGCATACAGATGCATTTGCGGGCTGACGTTTAACGTCGGGCCCGTTTTATTTTCCGGGAAATCATGATGCTCCAACTAAAAAACAGAAAAAGGGCAGCATTAAAAAATGCCGCCCCTTAAATTCAGGACTTTCTAAGTTTCTTAAAGGTTCCTCGTATATCTTCGACAATGGCTTCCGGATTCTCCCATCCTGTGAAGTGTCCTCCTGTCTCATGAGCTTTAAGATAGGTTGTGTTGTACCACGCTGCATCAGGACTACTGATGAACGCTTGAACACGATTCTCTGTAGTAACGCCTGGAGGATTCTCCGCCGCAAGGAAGGTAATCCCGGTAGGTGCTTCGACGATCGGGGTCCGATCATGGGAAGGCTGCAAGGATAGCGGTTCGCGTTCGTGTACATCCGAATAGTCATCTCTATGCTATTGCTGAACCAGTAAATAGAGGCCATAGTCAGAATCTCGTCTTTGGTGTATTTGCTTTCAATGTCTCCATTTGTGTCCCCCCACTTTAACCAGCGGGTCATGATCCAGGCAAGAAGGCCGACCGGGGAGTCATTCAGTCCATAGGACAAAGGTGCAGAGTCAAGCATATGGACGGCAACGTGAGAGACGTAAGTTCGTTGGAACTTAAGAATGCCATCCCGAATGTCATCAGGTGTGCCTTCAGGAACCATAAATCCGTTAGTTAGATCCCATGGACGTTCCCCCTGGAAGATATTGAGCAGAATAGCATGGCCCAAATGGATGCCATAAAGAGAATTTGCATATTTGTGGCCAAGCTGCCCCGTAATTAAAGCACCATAATCCGAACCGCTGGCCGCATATTTTTGATGTCCCAGGGTTTGCGTCATAAATTTATGGAAAATATCGGCGATCTTCCCGAAATTCAAATCGGGTTTATCAAGCGGTGTGGAGAAGCCAAAACCTGGAAGGGAAGGGACATAAACATCAAAGGCATCTGCAGGATCCCCGCCGTAGGCCGCTGGATCTGTTAAAGGACCAATCACTTTGCTCCAGTGCCAGAAGGTCCAAGGCCAGCCATGGCTAATAATTAGCGGAATAGGGTTTGGACCCTTGCCAGGCTCATGAATGAAGTCGATGGATGTATTCCGTTTTGACCCGAGTGATTTATGAAAGAATCGAGTTGAACTCATTCGTAAATCTTCCATAAGCTCAGGCAAATAGCTGCATAAGCACTTTGGGAATCCCTCGATAGAAGGCAAGGATTTCGGAAACAAACAGGCCAACCCTTTTAGATCGAATGTTCATTCTATAATATAAAGGGTTTGTTGCGTTCCGTCAATAGCTCAAAATGCTCCCTTTCTTTGGATTGAAGGATTCTGGAATAATGCGTGGATTCAGATACACACGGTTGCAGAATTGCGTTCATTTCCGAACGATGTCAACAGCTGGGTGTGGAATGTTCGCTTTTTAATTTGACTTTAAAATCGCAGACTGGTACACTGAAATTGCTGCCGCAGTGTGGCAGATCGTTAAAGCGATTTAGTAGTCAGGAGAATACCGGGGCAGGACTGCTTCAGGATTCTTTGGCCTTGTCATGGCTTTATAGCGGTTTTTATGGCATAGAAAATTAGATGCGTTAAGCATTCGCGGAGGTATGTACATGTCGACAGTAGTTGTTGTGGGAACGCAGTGGGGAGACGAAGGTAAAGGCAAAATTACGGATTATCTGGCAGAGAGCGCAGATGTGGTGGCGCGCTACCAAGGCGGTAACAATGCCGGCCACACAATACTGATTGACGGGAAGAAGTACAAGCTGAGCCTTATTCCGTCGGGTGTTTTTTATGAAGATAAACTTTGTGTGATCGGGAACGGCATGGTAATTAATCCAGAAGCGCTGCTTCAGGAGATTGCTTATATTCGGGAAAATGGTTTTACAGCGAATAATTTGAAAATCAGCGACCGGGCGCATGTGATCATGCCTTATCATATGGTACTTGACGCGCTCGAGGAAGACCGCAAAGGACCGAACAAAATTGGCACAACCCGTAAAGGGATCGGTCCGGCGTACATGGATAAAGCCGCACGTACGGGCATTCGGATTTCCGATCTGATGGATGCGGAAGAATTCGAACTTAAACTTCGCCATCTGATGGCCGAGAAAAATCATATTATCCAGCAGGTATACGGTGCTGAGCCGCTGGATGTAGAAGAAACGCTGAAGAAATACCTGGACTATGCCGAGCAGATTCGTCCTTACGTGACGGATACTTCAGTTGTGCTGAACGATGCCATCGACGAGAACCGCAAGGTGCTGTTCGAGGGTGCTCAAGGCGTGATGCTGGATATCGACCAAGGCACTTATCCGTTTGTAACGTCTTCCAACCCGTCGGCCGGCGGCGTCTGCATCGGCTCCGGCGTTGGCCCGTCCAAGATTCAGCAGGTCATTGGCGTTGCCAAAGCCTATACGACCCGCGTAGGCGACGGCCCATTCCCGACCGAGCTGTTTGACGCCGTCGGTGATCAAATCCGTGAAACGGGCCATGAATACGGCACCATAACCGGCCGCGCGCGCCGCGTAGGCTGGTTCGACAGCGTGGTTGTCCGCCATGCCCGCCGCGTCAGTGGTCTGACCGGCTTGTCCCTGAATTCGCTGGACGTGCTGACCGGACTGGAAACGGTAAAAATCTGTACGGGTTACAAATACCGCGGCGAAGTGATCACGCATTACCCGTCGAGTCTCAAAATGCTCGGTGAATGCGAAGCGGTATATGAAGAGCTGCCAGGCTGGTCCGAGGACATCTCCGATGCGAAGACCCTGGAAGATTTGCCGGAAAATACCCGGCGCTACGTGGAACGTGTATCTGATTTGACCGGGATTCCGATCGCAATCTTCTCCGTCGGCCGCAACCGCGAGCAGACCAACCAAGTATTGCCGATTTATATCTAAGTTCTATCTAAGAATGGTAAGTTAACGTTGTCCGGTAAAGCCGCAGTCTTTCTCTATGGAGAGGCTGCGGCTTTTTTTGCAGGCCGGGCGGTAATGCACGTAATGCAGCTTCATTTACGCCGCGTATCCTACAAGCGGATCGCCGGACGTAACCTTTTGCCTCCCTGCGGGCACCTGTTAATGAAGCATACGGGAAGGAGATGAGCTACATGCCAAAACGCAGCGGCAGACGGCCCGGATCTTCCGTCAGTCCTGATCAGACAGCTGGATTGAAGAGAGAGGTCCGCCAAAACCAAGAACAGCAAGAACAGCCGGTCCATTTGCTGGTCCGGCAGGCGGCGGGCGGCGATCAGAATGCTGTGGAGGAGCTGGTCAGACGGTTCAGCGGCATGGCGCTGGCAGTGGCTTATGATAAGCTGCAGGACCCACATCTGGCGGAGGATGCGGTTCAGGACGCCTTGACGGAGGCTTTGGCCAATTTGCGGAACCTGCGGAAGCCGGAGGCTTTTCCGGGCTGGTTCAAAAGGATGGTGGAGCGAAAAGGCTACAAGCTGCTCCGAACCCGGACTAGACAAGACCGGGGTGCCATATCCGATGAAGAAGTGATGCGGCATCAGCCTGCCCATAATGGAGAAGGCGATCCTGCGCTGGTATGGGAGCAAAGGGAGCTTAGGAATTCGTTATACGCTTCTATTGAGGGACTTTCACCCGGTCAAAGGCTGGCAGTGAAGCTGTTTTATTTGAATGGCTATTCGCTGTCCGAAATTTCGGCTTTTCTCGGCATTTCGGTTGCCGCTTTGAAAAAACGGCTGTTCGACGCCCGCTCCCGGCTCAAACAATCGCTCCCCGTTGCTGACTTTATTCAGGTCTACAGCCATCTTTATGAGGGAGGAACACGTATGCTGCATTTGGTCAACGGCGATCACGTCGCAGAGAAATTAAAACAGGGGGAGGTTCAAGGAGATATCCTGCCTTGGCGGGAGCTTTATACCTTTGGACCGGTAGCGTTCGATATGAGAAACGAGGAGCTGCGCAAACGGCGTGCTGCTTATCTGGAGCATACCCTGGGGATTCCGGAAGATTTGTATATCGGTCAATGTGTAGAACAGGAGGCCAAACTCGAAAGAGCCGGTCAATATGATGAGATTGTTTTATGGTTTGAGCACGATTTGTACGATCAGACCATGCTGGCTTATTTATTAACCGAGCTTGACCGGTTGGGTCCGTCCTCCGGAGCCGGCCAGGTCCCGATCAGCCTGCTGTGCATCGGGGATTTTCCGGGGATCGAGATTTTTCGGGGCTTGGGACAGCTTACGCCCGAGCAGCTAGCCTCTTTGTCGGGAACATGGAAACGAGTCGGGGAAGCCGAGCTTATGCTGGGCAGGAAGTTCTGGGAGGCGTACACTTCCCCCGACCCGAAGGTCCATGCAGCGTTTCTGAAAGAGGATTTAAGCGCGCTTCCTTTTGCCAGATCTGCTTTCGAGGCTCACCTGGCCCGGCTGCCCTCGGCATTTAACGGACTGGGTTTGATGGAGCAGACTGTGCTGGAATTGATCGGGAGCGGTATCCAACATCCGCATGAGTTATTCCGGCAGGCTGGCCTGCGGCTGAATGTCCTCGGGTTAGGGGATTTGGAGTTTTGGTATGGGTTAAGCCGGATGTGCCGGGGCCCGCAGGCTCTGCTGAATATCCGGGGACTCAGCGCTTTTCCGGATTACAGGCATACGGCTCCGGACTTCAGGGATTGTACGCTGGAACTCACCTCGTTTGGCCGCCAGGTGCTGCAAGGAGAGCAACATGCAGCGGATCTGGCAGATGCCGGGCTTTGGGCAGGCGGCCTCAATGGGGGAGCAGCGGAACCGGAATAAAGATTATAGTTCATGTCAGGTATATTTATCTTCTCTTAGGCGCTGCTACGGACCTGCCCTTCACCCGCTGAATACACTGAAAGTCAATGAATCTATTCAGCTGTGGCATCATCAGCGGGAACAAGGAGATGAAGGAGATGCAGGTTTGGGAAGCGATGGGTGGCGGAGGATTTGAAGAGATTATTTTTGCAAGCGACCCGGCAAACGGGCTGAAAGCCGTCATCGTCCTGCACAATACGCAGGCCGGCCCCGCCCTCGGCGGCTGCCGGATGTGGAACTACGCTTCCGAAGAGGAGGCGCTGGCGGACGCGATGAAGCTGGCGCGGAGCATGACCTACAAATCGGCCATCTCCGGTCTGCCTTATGGCGGCGGGAAGGCCGTAATATGGGGCGACCCGTCCAAGGACAAATCGGAAGCGATGTTCCGTTCGTTCGGCCGGTTTCTGCAGCGGCTGAACGGACGGTATGTCACCGGGGTGGACCTGGGCACCACCGTGCGGGACATGGATGCCATTGCCCAGGAAACGTCTTATGTCACGGATATGACCGGCACGCTGGGCGGGAGCGGCAATTATACGGCCGAAATGACCGCTTACGGCGTCTATTTGGGCATTGAGGCCTCTTTGCAGGAAGCGGAGGGCAGCCGATCGCTGGCGGGAATCAGGGTCGCCGTCCAGGGGCTCGGCAAAGTGGGTTATGCTCTTTGCCGGTATCTGCGGAAGGCGGGGGCGGAGCTGCTCGTGAGCGACGTGAACGGAGCGCTCACGGACCGGGCAGTCCGCGAATTCGGCGCCTCGGCGGTATCGCCGGGCGCCATCTACGCGCAGGACTGCGAGGTGTTTGCGCCATGCGCACTAGGCGGCGTGCTGGACCGCCGGGTGCTGGCGCAGCTCTCGTGCCGCGTGGTGGCCGGCGCGGCTAACAATCAGCTGGCCGGGCCTGAGGCGGCCGCTGAGCTGAAAGCCCGGGGCATTCTGTATGCCCCGGATTACACCATCAACGCCGGCGGCATTATTGCCACGGCGTTGGAGCTGGCGGGAAGCGGCGCCGAGGATATCCGGCGCCGCGTCGAAACCATCGGCCCTACTTTGGCCGAGGTGTACCGCCTGGCCCGCAGCGCTGGCCTGGACACGGCGCAGGCGGCAGGCCAGCTAGCTGAAGCGAAGCTGGCGGCCCTGCAGCGGCCGTGATTATTCCGGGTGTCTCGATTAGCTGCAACAAACAAACCTCCTGAGGAACGAAGCTCCCTGCTCCGCTCTTCAGGAGGTTTTTCAGCTGTCAGCCCCCTCCAGCCAGGGCCTTCGCCAACGATCTTTTATTCGTGAGGGCCAAGGGCTAACAAGCGTTTCAGGTTATCATCAATAAACAGATTATCCGCACTGTTGATTCCACGGCCGGCAAAATGGCCCCAGATGGACGGAATTGGCTTAAAGTCGGCATTAGGCATAAATTTGGCTTCGTAGGCATTATCGTCGGCTGAGCAGAAGAGGTCCGTGCTCCCCGGCATGATGCAGGCTAGAGCCTTAATGCTTTTAAGCGCCTTCTCGAAATCCCCGTTGTAGGAAGGATTCGCACTAATATCTGCATGCTGGCCTGTCTCTAACATGGCAAGTACATTATGCGGATCCATCTTCATAAAGCTATGCTCCCAGACCCCGGTCACAAAGGCTTCCAAGGAGTCAAAACCTAACTCCCGGTACAGCTCCTCCCTATAAAACGCCTGTGACAGTCCCCATCCGGCATAAACCCGGCCAACGGCGCGCATGTCTTCGGAAGTCAGCTGGTTTAGCTTGCTTGAATCAAAGCCTGTTCCTGCCAGCAGCGCGGCCTTCAGACTGTCCAGCACCACAAACGTATGAGGCCAAGTCTTGGCAATTCCCGCGAAAGGCGCAATTCGTTCCACCATCTCCGGGTAACTTGCCCCCCACTGAAAGGCTTGAATGCCGCCCATGGACCAGCCCACTACGAGTGCGATCTTTTGAATGCCAAATTTGTCGGTCACCAGCCGATGCTGGAAACTAACGTTGTCATAGAGGGTTACCTGGGGAAAATGAGCCCGGTCAAACGGGGGGGCCGTGTTGCTGGGAGATGAAGATAACCCGTTGCCCAGCAGATTGGGAACGATAATAAAATATTTGTCCGGATCCAGAGCCATTCCGCTGCCAATCAGCCATTCATTCTGAGTATGCTGGTCACCAAATGCAGTCGGATAGACGATAACATTATCTTTCTGTGCATTTAGTCTCCCATAAGTCTTATAGGCCAGGAAAGCGTTCGGCAAAATCACTCCTGATTGCAAGGCGACATCACCCAAATTAAAAATTTCATAATCCATCTAGAGGCCTCCCTTCAAAATGAAACCACATGTTCAAGGTCAGTTGTGATTTCTTGTGCTTAGTATAGAGCTGTGATACTCTCAGTGAAAGTGAATAGAAATCATAGTAGTATTCAATAATTTTGAAGGTATGGGGGTATCGTTAGATGGAGCTGCGTCAACTGAATACATTCTGTACGGTTGCATCAACCTTAAATTTCACTCGGGCCGCAGAGGTGCTGAATTACGTGCCCTCCAACGTCACCATGCAAATAAAAGCCTTGGAGGAGGAGCTGGACGTTCGTCTCTTTGACCGCTTGGGCAAGCAGCTGGTTCTCACAGCAGCGGGTAAACGCTTTTTGATTCATGCCCGGAGCGTTCTGGATAAATTGGACGAAGCCCGCAGCGTTGTTCACGATAACGAGTCTTTAAGCGGTACTCTGACGATAAGTGCCAATGAGGTTATTTGCGCGTACCGGCTTCCTGCTGTCTTTCGGCGCTTTCGTTCGCAGCATCCCGGCGTTCGTCTGATCTTCCGCTCCGTTCCCAATCAAGAGCTCAAACAAACGCTTTTTGAGGGAAGCTCAGATATCGTCTACATGCTTGACGAACCTATTCGCTCGAGCGGACTTGCCGTAGAACCGCTGCTGGAAGAAACCTTCCGCCTGTTTGCTGCTCCGGATCACCCGCTTGCCAGGCAAAAGGAGCTGCAGCTGGAGGATTTTCACGGAGAAGTGTTCCTGACCAATGAAAAAGGCTGTCCTTATCGAACCATGTTTGACCGGTCATTTGAGAAAGAGGGCATTGACAGCATTACGTATTTAGAGTTTCAAAGTGCGGAAGCCATTAAACAATGCGCCATTTCGGGAATCGGTATAGCTTTTCTCCCAGAAATCGTAACGGAAGCCGAGGTAGAGCGCGGTGAACTTGTTGCCCTTCCCTGGCAAATTCCCGATCTGCGTGTGTATACACAGATGTTGTGGCATAAAGACAAGTGGCTTTCACCCATCCTGTTGTCTTTCATAGAAGCGGCGAGAGAAGTTCTGGCTTAAACGCCTGTGGACTAAGGGCATGCTCCAAAAGGGTCCGGCGGTGTGAAGAATAACCTTCGAGACGCGAAGGCGTACCCGTCAGGCTGCCCATTCTGGAGAAGCATAAGCATTAGCAGGAAACTTGGGAAGAATGAGTCCGGCAAAGGGCTAACGGCCTGCCTCAATGGCCCCCGTTTTGTTCTCCAGCACATGGGCGGTCACCAGATAATCCCGGTCCTCGTGGTCATCATCTACAAAATCCCACAGCAGGGTATACTCTGCGTGAAGCTTAAATTTCTCCAGAATCGGCTTCTGCAGATGAGCAAATGTCCCTGGCAGGCATAAACCCGCTTGGGCGAACTCGGACAGATGCTTGTAAACCTGGCCAAGGTTGTCCCGGAGCCGGCCTTCGGTCAGCGCTTCGGCTTTCAGCCTGGCCGGGCTGAGGGAGCCGGTTTTTTTCAGCTGCTGAAGCAGCAGGACATCCGTTAAATGGATCACAACCCCGCGGTCCATCAGCCGCTCATGCAGGCCATCAAAGATACTCACATGAATCCGTTCAATCAACCGGTCCAGCTGGGCGCCGAATTCGGGCGTATACAGAGTTCTGCTGTTCTCCTTGTAGAAGAAAGCCGAAATCAGCTGCGAAGAGAAACAGAGGTTCATAACGACGTCAAAGGGCGGCTTCAGTTTGGAAAAATCAACGGAGGGGGTGAGCGATGCCGCCTTCTCTTTCAATTCGCCCAGCGTTTGGACCTCGTTCCCGATTCCGGTCAGGTCGATGATCGCTTTGCTGAACTTGCCCGGCTGTTCGGCTTTGGCCAGAAGGCGGTCAAGCGCCTTCTCATCAATATCGACAATCGTGATCCGTTCAAAGACAGACTCGATAAATGAGATCGGCACATCATTCCCATTCCCAGCGCCGAGCAGCAGCAGATGCCCGCGTCCACATCCGCTTCCGGTCAGCGTCTGCTCCAGCACCCGGCGGATTTGTTCCCGGTAACCGCTCCAATGCTCCCAGTCATGCCGGGTTGTATGGTTTCGCAGCGTATTGGCGTTGCGGATTTTGGCGTAGGGGACGTGGACTCTTCTCTTAAATAGATTCATAGCGGACTCCCTTTTTTCTATAAGATCAAGATTTAAAGTTCTATTTCGAATATGGCGCGATTATATCGCTTTTTGCAAGCGGGGGACAAGTTTAATACGGTTTTAACGAAGAGTGTTCAAAATAAAAGCAGGAATCAAGCAGCATTTGCAGTTGTATTTACTTCCGGAAAACAGGAGAATACAAGTATCAGGCTCTATACATACTCCATGATGTTCCACAGAAGCTGTAAGGAAGGGTGCACCAAGCGGGCAACAGGGATTTAGCCATCATCGTGAACTTGGCACCAGGCAAAGTCAAACATTCAGAGGGGGAAGGATGTTGAGGAGAGACAGGCAATGGACCAAACTGCTGGCGGGCGTCTCGCTGGGGCTGATGCTCTTGAGCACCGGCTGTACGCACGAAACGGGCCTTAACGGCAAAGAGAAAGGACTGGCGGCTGCGGCCGCAGAGGAACTTGCTGGCGTGCTGGACTCGTCAGAAACTGGAACGTCCGGAATGCCTGAATCAGCAGGAGTGCCAAAGTCGCCTGAAACACCGGGCACACTAGAGGATGACGGAGCAATCCGTACCGTAACAGATGTGCAGAAATTCACATTTGACAAAGGCGTTATGACAGAGGAGATTACCAGCAAGCTGAAAAAGGTCGCCATTTCCAATGAGAACGGAACGGTTCAATTAAAGCAAGGCACGGGTACGCAGCTCGAAATCCATACGATTATTGAAGTCGGCAAAGCGACCCAGGAAGAGGCAAAGAGTCTTGCTGCCCAATCGGAAGTACAGGTGAAGCAGGAACGACGCCAAAATCTTACCATCAGCGCCAGTACGAGGTCTTCCAAGTCTCAAAGCGGCCATGAGGTGAGCATCCACATGATCATCTCGCTGCCGCAGACCTTCAAAGCCGACTTGAAAGGCAAAATCGGAAATGGCGATGTAGTGATATCGGATTTGCCGGAGACGGGAAAGATCAAATGGGTTACGGACAATGGCAGCCAGACGATCAGTCGGGTCGGTGCCGACCTTACTCTCCAGTCCGGGAACGGCCGTATTCAAGTTCAGGACGCCAGAAGGAACGTGAAAGCCGAGGTTTCAAACGGCCAGATTGAAGCGGTTCAGGTGGGGGGGGCGCTTGACACCAAAATCAGCCGCGGCCAGCTTGTCGTCCAAGAGGCGGCTTCCACCGTGAAGGCGGCCGTTGAGACCGGGAATATTGCCATTGCCAGCAGCCAAGTGGGCGGGAATTGGCAAGTATCGTCTGAGGTCGGGGATATCAGGCTCGCTTGGCCGAAGGAGGCTTCGGTCAAAGTGGCTGCCGCTGCTTCACTGGGTCAGGTTTATTCAGATTTTGACCTTAAGCTGAACAAGAACCGGGCATCCGGTTCGCTGAATAAAGGCAAATACAGCATTAAGGCTTCTACGCTCGGGCAAATTCAGCTGCAGGAGAGCTAAGGGGTTACCTGGTTTCTGCGGGGCCAGCGCTCTACCGGTGGGCCATGCCAATGGTGCAACTGCAATGGCCCAAAGGCAATGGTGTAACTGCAATGGCCCAATATTCAATTGGTCAGGCCGCCGGTCTCGCGGCACCACACATCCATCAAGTACAACCATGGGGGGATCCAAATGTCTGAAACATTTAAAGCACTGCTCGTCGAAAATGAAGAAACCTTTAAAGTCGGCATTCAAACCGTCTCGCTGGCAGATCTGCCGGAAGGCGACGTCCTGATCAAAGTTGTATACTCCAGCGTCAACTACAAAGATGGGCTGGCTAGTATTCCGAACGGCAATATTTTAAAGACCTATCCGTTCATTCCGGGCATTGACTTGTCCGGTTATGTGGTTTCCTCCAGCAACGAACGGTTTAAACCCGGACAGCCGGTGATTGCAACCAGCTACGGCATCGGGGTTTCGCATTTCGGCGGATTCAGCCAATTCGCCCGGATTCCGGCGGAATGGATTGTTCCTCTGCCGGAAGGGCTTGATCTGAAAGAGGCGATGATTTACGGGACGGCCGGTTTTACGGCGGCTCTGTCGATCCAGCGGCTGGAGGAGAACGGGCTGGCTCCCGGATTTGGCAAAGTGCTGGTGACGGGCGCCACCGGCGGGGTCGGAGCTTCGGCCGTAGCCATGCTGTCCGTCAAAGGTTATGAGGTGGAGGCCAGCACGGGCAAATCCTCGGAAACGGAATACCTGAAGGCGCTTGGCGCGTCCGAAGTCATTCCCCGGATTGAGGAAGAAAGCGACAAGCCGAAGCCGCTGAACAAACAGCTCTGGCAGGCGGCCGTGGACCCGGTTGGCGGCCGGACGCTTGCCTCGATCCTAAGCCGGCTGGCTTATCGCGGCTCCGTTGCGGTGAGCGGACTGACCGGCGGGACGGGGGTCCCG
Organism: Paenibacillus yonginensis; assembly: GCF_001685395.1. Classification (NCBI taxonomy): domain Bacteria; kingdom Bacillati; phylum Bacillota; class Bacilli; order Caryophanales; family Paenibacillaceae; genus Paenibacillus; species Paenibacillus yonginensis. The sequence continues at coordinate 4,239,143 of NZ_CP014167.1, forward strand.
ACCACGGTGATGCCGTTTATTTTACGCGGCGTGAACCTGCTTGGCATTGATTCGGTCTTCTGTCCTTATGAGATTCGGGTAAAAGTATGGGAACGGATGGGCCGGGATTTAAAGCCGACCGACATGGAGCAGCTGGTCAGCCGGGAAATTGGGCTGGAGGGTCTGCCGCAGGCACTGGACGATATTTTGAAATCGCGGACAAGAGGACGTATTCTGGTCAATATGGAAATGTGAAGAAGCTGAAACAAAGAAATAAACGGGAAAAGGCCTTTCTGAAGCGTGCGAGCGCGCTGGAGAGGTCTTTTTTTTCGAAGTTTTTGATAGGGAAGGTAGAAAACGGGCGTCTGGCGGGCATACTGGTTACCACGGAACCGGAGCCTGCGCACGCCTAAAGAGGAGAGGGGCGGGACCGGTCACAGCAGGCAGTTTCAAGCTCTAATGCTGATTTATTCGCATGTGTTTGGCCTGAGGTTAAGGAGGAATAGGAGAATGAAATGGGTTAACCGCATTTTGCTGGGGGCGGCAGCGACGATTCTGGTCTGCGCCCTGACTGTGCTGACCACCGGACTGGTCGTTAACGCTTATGTCCAATCGCTGCTGAGCAGCTTGAACATCAAATGGGAAGGCCAGCCCTCCGGATTAAGCAGTGTGCTAAAGCTCGGCTGGGGCGGCCCGTCCACTAACAAATTGTCCGGGGAGCAGGAGCCGGATCATCAGGCTGCACGTGGGCTGCCGGGCGGTGCTGACTTGGGTGGAGGTACGGATGAGGACGGTGCAGTTGAGGGCGGTACGGGCGACGGATCCGGAACCCCGCCAGCATCAAGCACAGACGGAGCCGGAGGTTCCGGCGACGGAAGTACAGGCGGTACGGCCGGCGGTGGAAGGACAGGTACCGAGGCGGCAAACGGCCAGGCAGCAGAAGACTCCGGCGGCACTTACACCGACGAGGATGCGCTTCCGGTCATGGGCAGCGGCATCGCTTCGGACGCGGCTGGGAAGCAGGGGGAGGAGCCGGTCGTCACACCGGATCAGCTGTCGGCCAAGAAGGACGATATTCCGGCGAAAGAGAAAGAAGAAGTGTTCTCCATGCTGATGAACAAGCTGCCGGAGAACGAAATGCAGAAGATTACAACGGCCATGGAAGGTGGCCTGACAGAAAGCGAGCTGCTTGAGATCCAGCAGATTCTGTCCAAGTATTTGAGCAAAGACGACTATGCAAAAATGCTCGAAATCCTCAAATAAATTCAGCATGTTCACAAAAGATTTGTAAATTCTGCTCTTTAAAATGAGAATCCGAATAGAAAAGAAAATTTTAGAAGAAATCGGACTAACCAAGCTCAAACCCGCGGCTGACGCGGGTTTTTCTCATTTGTGAACAAAGTTGAAATTGTTCCCGAGGCTATGTTAAAGTTAGCATAGTGTAAAAAGGTTAAAATTTTGAAACTATTTTTTGTCGAATGTAACGGTTTAAAACCAGGTTTGACAGCAAGTTTCAGGGTGAAGGAGAGCAAGATGAACGATCTGAATCAGGAACAAGTTCAAAAGGACCAAGCCCAGTCGAGGTTAATGCAGTTTATTAAATCCAGAAAAATCATACTGAGTGCAGGCACGGTCCTGCTGGCTGGCGGCATCTTTCTGGCCGGTCATCAATATGTCGAAGCTAACAAAGTCCCTTACTACCATGTCTATTATAATGGCCAGGAGATTGGCGGCATCAAAACTACGTCCCAGCTGAAGCAGGCTTACAAGGAGAGGCAGGCCGAACTGGACAAGCAATATCCGGACGCGAACATCGTCTTGCAGACAGACGGCGTAACCACCGAGCTGCAAAAGGAATATAAAGCCGATGTAGACAGCAAAGCTACGCTGGACAAGCTGGAACAGCTGCTTCCCTACCATGCGGAAGGCGTTGAGATCAAGATCGACGGGAAGACTGTAGCTGTAGTGAAAGACGAGGAAGCGGCGGCAGCCGTTCTTAATCAGGTAAAAAACAAATACGTCCCCGGTGCGGCTCCAGTTTCCGCAGAGGCGATTAAATTGACCAGCCTGTCGGCCAGCGGCAGCACGGCCGTTCCGACGCGGCTAGCCAAAACGAAGAAGTCAGCGGCCGCTGATTCCGCAGCTTCTACCTCTGCTCCTCAGGTGGAATCCGTCAAGTTTGTGGAGGATGTTGAGGCAGAGCCTTATACCGGCAGCGCAGATCAAGTCCTGTCAGTTGAAGAGGCCGCCAAGCGGCTTCTGCAGGACAAAGAGGAATCTGTCACTTACAAGGTGAGAGAAGGAGATACCATCTCCGCGATTGCCAAACGGATGGGCACGACGCAGAAAGAAATTTTTCAGCTGAATCCCGGTTTGTCCGAGCTCAAGATGCAAATCGGCCAGGAATTGAACATCAAGAAGGCGAGCCATACTTTGACGGTTCAATCCGTTGAACGAACTTACACATCAGTGGTAACCGAACCGCCTGTGGAGACTAAAACCAATCCGGAGCTGGCCGCAGGCAAGACGGTCATTGCTTCTCCGGGCGCGCACGGCAGCAAGATTATGAACTATCAGGTCATTAAGGAGAACGGGCAGGTCGTCAGCAAGCAGTTCATCGGCCAAACCGTGACCAAGGAGACCTCGCCGAAGATTATCGTCAAAGGCACCAAGAAGATCGTTAAGGCTTCAGCCCAAAAAACATCAGCAGGTTCGTCCTATATGTTCGCTTGGCCGGTATCTTCGCCGACGATTACAAGTCCTTTCGGCACCCGCTGGGGAGATATGCATAAAGGCATCGATGTGGTCTCCTCCAACCATACGATCAGGGCTGCAGCGGACGGCAAAGTTACTTTCACCGGTGTGAAGACGGGTTACGGCAACTGCATCGTGATCAAACACGCCAATGGATATGAAACTTTGTATGGACATTTGAGCAAAATCAGCGTCAGCAACGGGGAGACCGTCAGCCAGGGCGACAAAATCGGCGTCATGGGCAGTACAGGGCGCTCTACCGGCACGCATCTGCATTTCGAGATCCATAAAAATGGAGAACTTCAGAGCCCTACGAAATATTTGAACTGATCTAACTAAATAAAGCATCCTATTTCTATAGCAGACTAGAAACCGGAACCATCCGCCTCGGCGGGTGGTTTTTTCGGTTGGGAGCCGCGATAAGAGAAGGCCGGATTTTTTGAAGCAATTTAGGAGGAGACTATCCAGGTATGCTAAAATAGAGCCAGAACAAGAAAGCTGGTTAGGCGGGTGAATCTATTCATATGCAGGGGAAAATCCTGGTCGTAGACGATGAACAGCCGATTGCGGATATTTTGAAATTTAATTTGGAGAAAGAAGGCTACGAGGTCATTCTGGCCTTCGACGGCATTGAAGCCGTGGAGCTGGCTTTCTCGGAGCGGCCTGATCTGATTTTGCTTGATCTAATGCTGCCGGGCAAAGACGGGATGGATGTGTGCCGCGAGGTTCGGGCCCGGCTGGAGACGCCGATCATCATGCTGACCGCCAAAGACGGCGAGATCGACAAGGTGCTTGGCCTAGAGCTGGGAGCGGACGATTATGTGACGAAGCCGTTCAGCGCCCGGGAGCTGCTGGCCCGCGTGAAGGCGCAGATGCGCCGCCAGGCGAAAGCCCAGGTGTCAGGGGAAGAGGCGCCGGCCGTCCCGCAGGGCATTCATCTGTATGACCTGTTTATTGATACGGACATGTATACGGTGTATAAGAACGGTGAACCGCTGGATCTGACACATCGCGAGTATGAGCTGCTTTATTATATGGCCCGCAATGCCGGAAAAGTGATGACGCGCGAGCATCTGCTCCAGGCGGTGTGGGGGTTTGAATATTTCGGCGACGTCCGGACGGTGGACGTGACGATCCGCCGGCTGCGGGAGAAGATCGAAAGCGATCCGGGCAAACCGGAGGTTATCCTGACCCGCCGGGGGCTCGGTTATTTGATTCGCAGTACGAAGAATGGCGGGTTCTAGTATGAAGCTGCCTTCTTTCGTCCGCACGATTCAGGCGCGCCTGATCATAATTTACGTGCTGCTGATCCTGATCGCCATGCAGCTGATCGGCGTCTATTTCGTCAGCGCGATGAAGAATTCGCTGATCAGCAATTTCACAAAGGATCTGGAATCCCGGGCCGAGCTGCTGTCGGTGCTGGTGGCCCAGAATTTGGGCGGAACGACGGCCGGAGCGGGAGCCGCTGACGAGTCCTTGGACAACCTGCGGGTGCTGGCGAACAACCTCTTCAACATCAACGGAGCTGAGATTCAGGTGCTGGACGCAAGCGGCAAGGTGCTGACGACGTCCAAACCTTCCCACGCCGACTATGTCGGGCGCAAGAATACGCAAACCGTGGTCAGCCGGGCTCTGCAGGGCATCAGCGACAACGAGGAATATATTATTGACGATGACGATATCCGGAAAAAGGTCGTTGCCAAGCCGGTCGTCAGCGGCGGCAAAATCGTCGGTGCCATCTACATCGCCGCTTCCATGAGCGATTTGTACAGCACGATGGAGCGGATTAACAGCATTTTTATATCAGGATTACTGATTGCCCTTGTGCTGACGGCCATTCTGGGCGTCATTCTCGCCCATACCATCACGTCGCCGATCAAGGAGCTGACCCGACGGGCGAATGCGGTAGCGGAAGGCGATTTCAACCAGATCATGCCCGTGCTGGGCAGCGACGAAATCGGCCAGCTCAGCCATGCGTTCAACTACATGACGAGCCGGCTGCGCGACGCGCTGGCCCAGAATGAGGAAGAGAAGGAGAAGCTCGCCTCCATTCTGACGAACATGAGCGACGGCGTAATCGCTACCGATGAAGCCGGGAAAATCATCCTGATGAACCGCCGCGCAGCCGCCATGCTCCAATTGGAGCATGACGAGAACGGCCGGGACATCGCGGATGTGCTCCAGCTGCCTTCGGCGCAGCAGGAGAACCTGCTGCAGGGCACGCTGCCGCCAGCCCTGCTGGAGACGGGCGGAACGCAAGGCGAGCTTTCGCTGGTCCGCGTGACGTTTACGCCGATCCACCGCAGGGGGCTAGGCATCATCGGCACGATCGCCGTGCTCCAGGACGTGACGGAGCAGGAGAAGCTTGACACGGCCCGGCGCGAATTCGTCGCCAACGTGTCGCATGAGCTGCGCACGCCGCTCACGACGATCAAGAGCTATACGGAAGCCCTTGAGGACGGGGCCTTGGAGCATCCGGAGCTGGGCCCACGTTTTGTGCATGTCATCCAGAATGAAACGGAGCGTATGATCCGGCTGGTTACAGACCTGCTGCACCTGTCGCGGCTGGATTCCAAAGAAGCCTCGCTGCGCAAGCAGCAGACCGACCTGAGAGAAATGCTGGAGGATGTGGAGGACCGCTTCGCCTTCCAGATGAAGCAGAAAGGCATTACCTCGCATATTCAGCTGGAAGACGAGATCGACCCGGTCTGGATGGACCGCGATCAGATTGACCAGGTGCTGGACAATCTCGTTTCTAATGCGATGAAATATACGCCCGAAGGCGGAGCCATCACGATTGGAGCCGCCGAGACCGAGGACGGCATGGTCGAAATTTCGGTCGAGGACAATGGAATCGGCATTCCGAAAAAGGATTTAAGCCGCATCTTCGAGCGGTTCTACCGGGTTGACAAGGCCAGATCGCGCAATATGGGCGGCACCGGGCTCGGTTTGTCGATTGCCCGGGAAATTGTAATGGCTCACGGAGGCAAGATTGAGCTGTATTCGGAGCTCACCAAAGGCACAAAGGTGACCTTTACGCTGCCCATCCGGTCTGAAGGGAGCGAACAGGCATGAAAGAGACGCTGAAATCGGTTGCGCTTGCGTTTCTGATCGCGGCCAGCCTGGTACAGAGCTATTTCCTTATTTACAGGCTGCCGGGCACCAATCCGGTCGTGAAGACGGCGAACGATTACGTCGCCACGGAGAATATGGGAGTGGAGCTGGAGGCTTCCAGCATGATTTTTCCGAAGCAGCTGGTGGTGCATCTGGGCGGTAATAAACATACGGTTTTCTATCCGGATTCAACATTCTATAATCTGATCTTCTCCCGTCTTCAGGGGCGGCAGTTTGACGGCTTCCAGCGGGATGTGGCGCAAAGCCGGGACTGGGCGAAGATCCGCAGCGAAGATGAAGGCATCGAGCTGGAGTTCGGGACGGGGGTTCCGGTCCCGCTGCTGCAGAAAATTATGCAGATTGCGCCGGATCCGCTGTTTGAGAGCGAAAGCATTGACCGGATTTTTCTATACAGCTCCAAGAACGAAGACAAGGTGCACGTCTTCTTCTTCAGCGTACAGGGCGATGTCGTCTATGAAGCGGCCAAAGCGGACTTGACGGTGCAGGATTTGAAGCAGCATGTGGATTTCGGGCGCAGCTGGATGCCTTATACGCTGGTGGATAATACCTATTATGTGCCGGACAAGCCGGTCGAGATGGTGGAGAGCACGATGGAGACGGGCCAGTATACGCTGGAGCAGATGCAGCGCAGCTTGTTCTTCGATCCAAGCATTACGCGAAATATCCGGGAGAAGGACGGCTCGGAAATCTACACGGACTCCAAACGGAGTCTGCAGGTCAGGCAGAACCGGAACTGGATCAACTATACCGATCCGGCGGTTCCGGCGGCCGGCGAGACCAGCCCGGACAAAAACGCGCTGTCCGCGGTTGACTTCGTGAACCAGCATGGCGGCTGGAGCGGGCGTTACCGAATGGAGCTCGGGGCTGAGACGGACGGCAAACAAACGATCCGCTTCCAGCAGTATTACGATAATTACCCGATTATTGATGTGCCGGATTTCCACTATGGCATCATGAGGCTGGAAATGCGCGAGGGTACAACGACTGTGTATGAACGTTCGCTGATTTATCTGAAGACGGAGAATCAGTCCAAACGAATGGTCCAGCTCCCTTATGGCGAGGAATTGCAGGCTCGAATAGCAGCAGCGGCCAAGGGCAGCAAGGTAGCGGCGCTGTATCCGGGTTATTGGCCGTCTATGGGAGAGGCCGGAATGACGCTGAAGGCGGTATGGGTGCTCGAGCTGCAGGACGGGACCGTACAGGTGCTGCAGTAAGCAGACGGCGGTGCTGCCTGCACAAAACCGCAACGTGAAGGAGGTTAACGGATTTGGATTGGAGCCGGGCGAAAAATGTGCTGATCTACGCGTTTTTACTGCTGAATCTGGTGCTGGGCTACCAGCTTTGGAACGATTTGCGCGAGCAGGCGGATGAAAGTCCGGATCTGACCTCTCTCGCCGGTAATGTGCAGAGAGCGATGGACAACAAGAACATCAAGGTAGCCGCCGCGATTCCAACGGAAACGCCGGAGCTGCCTAAGATCAGCTACCGGTTTGTCGATGCGAATGGCGAGAAGCCGATGATGCTGGACAAGACGGTGTACAGCAAGCTAATTTTTTCACCTGAGGAATTGGTTTCGGGACTTGCGGACAGCATTCCCGACATTGGCAATTACCGCTATGACCCGGTAGAGGACGGAGAAGGGAAGTTTGTGATGCATCCGCTGGTCGAAGGGAAATATCCGCTGTTCCGGGTCAACCTGGTGCTTTACTACAGCGAACAGCGGATTGTCTCCTATACGGAGCAGCGGATCGAAATCAGCTCGATCGGGGAGGAAGAAGGGCAGCGAGTGCTGTCGGCCTCCAAGGCGCTGGGCAACCTGGTAGAGAACTATTTGCCGAATGACTCGGTTGTCAAATCGATTGAGCTCGGGTATTATGGGGAATTGTTCAACTCGGATGCGCAGGTAGCTGCACCGGCATGGCGTTTTGCGCTTGAAAGCGGAGAGGTGTTCTATGTGCAGGGCATCAGCGGAGATGTCATCAGCGCCGGGAGTGACAAAACAAAGGAGTAATGGGGAAAATGGGTATACGCTTTACGGTATTGTCCAGCGGATCAACGGGGAACGCCACGGTGATCGCTTATGAAGATATTAAATTGATGATTGACGCAGGCTTCAGTGCCCGCCGGATTGACGAGCTGCTGGCCGAGAGGGAAGTAACCGGCAGCGAGCTGAACGGGATTCTGGTCACGCACGAGCATTCCGATCATATTAAGGGACTTGGCGCGGTGGCGCGCAAATATAATTTGCCGGTGTATGCCAATGAGCTGACCTGGGCCGCCATGGAGAAACATATCGGGGCGATTCCGGACGAGAACCGGCGGATGTTCGGCACAGGGGAGACGCGTGATTTCGGCTCGCTGCGGGTAGAATCTTTCCCGGTGTCGCATGATGCGGCCGAGCCTGTGGGCTACTGCTTCTATGATGGCAAAGAGAAGCTCAGCGTCGTAACCGACCTGGGATATGCCAGCGACCGGGTGATGCAGGCCATCTCCGGTTCGGACGTGCTGGTGCTGGAGGCGAATCATGACGTGGAGATGCTGCGGATGGGCCGTTATCCGTGGAACCTCAAACGCCGGATTCTCGGCGATATGGGGCACTTGTCCAACGAAGCGGCGGGCGAAGTGATGAGCCTATTGATGAACGGCCGCGTGAAGCGGACGTATCTGGCTCACCTGAGCCGCGAGCACAACATGCTCGACCTGGCGAAGATGTCCGTCCGGGAAGCGATGGAGGATCGCGGCTGCTTCTTCAAAGACAGCGAGTTCAAGCTCTGCGAAACGTATTATGACCGCCCTACGCCATGGGATAAGGTGGGGGATTTATAAACCCGTCCAGCCGGAGGGCCCGTTCCTCGATTTCTTCGCGGGTAAGGATGCCTTTTTCAATTAAGAGCTCCATCATCACGCTGAGCATCAGCAGATTGTGGTAATGACCGTCCTTCAGATCGGCAAGCTTGGCGAGCATATTGACTTCGTTCATCGGGGAGAAAGAGGATTCCATCGTTGATCGCTCCTTGATCCTAAATTTTAAAGGGTTGAAGTGGACAGGACACTGGGGTCCGGGCTTTTATCTTGCATGAAATTTCGAGAGATATTTCCGAAAGGCTCAGTCCGCTTGGCTTGGCCGGCTTTCCGCAGAGATGACGGGGGCCGGTTTTTTTTTGCAGAACAGGGTAAAGTCGGCCGGGAAAAAGGGTAATAAAAAGGGTCGAGAGACGGCTTGCAGCGGTGCTTAAGGAGGCCATAAGGCCTTTTGTCGAAAAAGGGTCCCGAATTGCCGATATTTGGTTCATTTTACCTATATGAATGGTCTTCAATGGTAGGCAGATTGTGATAAAATGAATCTATCAATGGTTACTAGTATAGTCGCCAGGCTGGCGAAATATTCCTGAATTCGTCGATGCTCCCAAAGAAGGGAATCGGCTTGAAGAAATTCCTGGGAAGAAGAGCAACAATCCCGTCTGTTTAACCGTTAGATAAGAGAAGGTATAGGAAAAGGTACGGACAGCTGTTACGACTCGCCGCAGCGGCGAAGCTGGATCCTGATGGGAAGCCGTTGAAGCAAGTGACGGACTGAAGATGGACCGGGCAGCATGAGCATAATTGAGCATTTTGAACCAGAACAATGACCTGGAAACGGAGCTTCGGAAAGAAGCGGCTTTAGGGGCAGCAAAGCTGGAGAATATCGGCTATCCGGCCGCATATGATGAAGATGGATTCTGCTCTGCGGCCCCTTTTACCTCCTGTTTTGAAAATGAAATGAAACGCGGTGGAACTGGCCGTGTGATCGGGAATCGCCTTCCGGATGTTTTTGGCTGAGACAGCCGGAAGTGACAGCAGCAAGCAGCCGGAAGAAAGCACGGAGGGGAGCATGTTAAATGGGATTGTTTGATGATGAGTTTTATTCCACGAAAGTATCCAGAAAGGCCCGCATGATCAAAGGGGCCGAAGGAAAATGGAGCACCCCGCGCAAGACCCGCAGAGGGTTAACCACAACACAAATTGCCGTTCTTTGTTCGGTAGTCAGCTCAGTGATTGCTGTTATTTTGTTCAGTTATATTACAGGACTCCCCTCCTCGACCAAACATGCCGGTGCGCTTGCAGTCAGCGCAAGCAGCGGCGACGATTATGATGAGAAGATTATACAGGCTTCAGCCAAGGTCCGCCCTGCGGTGGTCAGCATTGTTAACTATCAATCCGGGAGCATGTCCGAAAGTGTGCCTGAGGACCCTTCCTCCTCCTCTTCGGCACTCGGCTCGGGTGTCATCATCAAGAAAGACGGCGGCAAGGCTTACATCGTGACGAATAATCACGTGATCGAAGATACTCGCAACCTGGTTGTTGTGACGGCCGATGGCCTGTCCAAGAAAGCCAAAATTGTCGGCCAGGATGTGGTTACCGATATCGCTTTGCTGGAGATTGACGACAAAGGGATTACCGCGGTGGCCGACATCGGCGACTCCACCAAGCTGCGCCTTGGCGAGACGGTGATTGCGGTCGGCAATCCTCTGGGTCTCAGCGGCACGCAAACGTCCGGCATCATCAGTTATACGCACCGGATCGTGCCGGTGTCTCTGAATCAGGACGGCGTATATGACTGGGAGCAAGAGGTAATCCAGACGGATGCCGCCATTAACGAAGGCAACAGCGGCGGCGCTTTGGCCGATTTGAACGGCAAGGTGATCGGCATCAATACGATGAAGATTGCCGATACCGGGGTTGAAGGGCTTGGCTTCGCAATTCCTACGGATCAAGTGATGAAGACGGTTGATGAACTGATGAAATATGGCAAGGTTTCCCGGCCTTATCTCGGCGTGTATTCGCTTGACCTGGATAATCCGTATTCGCCTTTGACGGATGAGCAGCGCCAGGACTTGAAGCTTCCGGAGGATGTGAAGCAGGGTGTTCTTGTGCTGGAAGCCCATGGACCTGCCGCCCAGGCCGGCCTGGAGCTGAACGATGTCATCGTCCAGCTTGACAGAACGAAGATCACTTCGACGCTGGAGCTGCGAAAATATTTGTACGACGATAAAGAGATCGGCGAGAACATGGACGTGACCTTCTACCGCGACGGCAAGCTGCAGACGACTACCGTGAAGCTGATCGAGAAGCCAGCCGATGCGGAAGCGAATCCGGATGGCGATGGTTCGTCGGATCCGTCCGGTCAGGACGGAGCGGAGCAGGATCCTACAGAGCAGGGGAACGGTTAAGGCGGAAGGCTGCCTAGGCGCTGCCTACGCTGGTTCCCGGGAACATCTGGAGCGTTGGGGCGTTCCGGGATCATACAATACCTTCCTGTTGGGACCGCTGGAGCTGACTTAGCCGTACGCTGGGTGGGAGAGGTTCTTGCCAAGCAGGAAAGAGGAAAAGCTGCAGGGAAGACGAATAAACAAAGGCAGGAATTCCAAACTAATGGGTGTTGGGATGCACAGCAGCAGGCCGTTCTTCCGGAGCGCTTGGGGAGGCGGCTTTGCAGCAAACGTCCGGCCTTCAGGGCCGGGCGCAAGAGAGAGGATGCTTGACGGAATGTACGTAGTATGCAAAGAACATCTGGAACTGGCGATCGACATGTTTGTGGATGAATATGAAGATGCGCCTGACGTCGTAGACCTGAAAGAAACCGAGTTCGCTGACTGGGATCCCCCGGCCAAATGCGCGGAATGCGAGAAAGCGGGACAGTTCTTGGTGGTATAAGGGACTTGGATTTTGAAGGAGTAAGATTGCAAGACTCCTGAAGAAATAAGTGACTAACTGCGTAAGGGATTAGCTGAGTAAGCGAAAAGAGCGGGTTGACCGGGAGCGGAAGCGTACGGTTGAGGCGCTCTTTTTTGTGTGCTTCGTTGTGGGTGGTTCGTTCTGGACTCCGTGATTGGACAGAATAGTTGAACGGAGGGATTCGGCATAGGGGAGACATATTTCGGGGGATTTTTTTAAAGAATATAATGGTCGGAAGAGTGATTTGTAGGAAGGAAAATGGCGGGGGAAGAATGGGAAATTAGAGAAGGCCTGTTGGATTCCTTACCCCTTAACCGTTTACATAGATGGAGGTTTTTAAATTTTGTTTATTCAAATTATCGGTGTAGGCAAATTGAAGGAAAAATATCTGGTCCAGGGCATAGCCGAATACGCCAAACGCCTTGGCCCGTACGTGAAGTTCCAAATCATCGAGGTCCCCGATGAAAAAGCGCCCGACACCCTCAGCTTCGCTGAGGTCGGCATTGTCAAAGACCGCGAGGGCGAACGCATCCTCGCGCATGTGAAGGGCGATGCGCATGTCATCGCCCTTACGCTCGACGGCAAGCTCTGGAGCTCGGAAGAGCTTGCCGCAGAGCTCGACAGGCTCGGCACCTACGGGTCGAGCCATGTCGTGTTCATCATCGGCGGCAGCCACGGGCTCGCCGATGCCGTGCTGCGCCGGGCACAGCAGAAGCTGTGCTTCGGGCGCATGACCCTGCCGCATCAGCTCATGCGGCTGGTGCTGACGGAGCAGATTTATCAGGCGGTGAAGATAAATCGGGGGGAACCGTATCGCCTTTAAGGGTAAAATAGAAAGGGACTCCATGATGGAATCCCCCCGATTTTCACCGGATAAGCTGTTGCCTGAATCCAGCATCCACGCTTCAACAGGAGCGATGTAGTTGTATGACTCGTCCGCCGCAAGGCGGGTAAGCAGGTTGAAGGAATCGTGGTTGATGCGATCAATCGTAAAGTCGAAGTGCAGATGGATAGCCTTGACCTGACGACCCTTGCCCCGTGGTGCTTCCGGGGTGATCTGGATGCTCTCGACCATTAGCCGCAACAGTACTTTCTGTTCTTCGGCATCCACCGCCATCAGCTTGTCTTTTATGTGCATCAATAGATGATGCAGGGCGGTTGCGTCAACAGGTGTGCTGTTATCCTCGGCGATCTTTGCTTCGATAGCTTCAAGATTCTCTTGTAGCTGTTCATGTTGCGTATGTGCTTTCATAAGCTCAGGTTTGAGAATCGGGACTAGATCAGGTTCATTCATCAGGTTGTCCTTAAGCTTTTGCAGCTTTCTGCCCACGTTGTTCATTTCATCCAGTATGGCCTTCTTTTCTGCCTGTAACGGGGCCTCTGCACCCAAACGAAGCTTGTTGATGTTGTCTGCCAGTTGCCGGGCAATGTCCGGTCTGGAGGCGACACGTACAAGCTCCTCAAGCAACTGCTCCTCGGCTACATCCGCACGGATGCTATTGGAGCGGCAGACCGTTTTTCCCTTGTTATGAAATTGCCCGCATGTATAGTAGCGGTATGATTGACCTTTGGCTCCTTTGGAACGAGCCGGAACCATCCCGTGACCGCATACCGGGCATTTCAGCAGTCCGCTGAGAATGTAGGGCTGATGGGAGCGGGCTGGCTTGTAGGAGCGTTCCCCAAGCTTGTTATGGACGCTGTTCCACAGCTCTAGTGGAATTAGCGGGTCGTGTAAAGCATCCACCAGCAGAAAATCCGGGTTCTTCCCTTTTCGGCGTTTCTCCGCCCAATCGACAACCTGATTGTATCTGATCTTTCCAATGTACATGGGATTGTTGAGGATCGTCTTGATGCTGTTTGTACTGAAGGGCTTGCCTGTCTTCGACCGATAGCCTTCTTCATTGAGCCGCCGGGTAATGGCCTTGAAGCCCATACCCTGATCGGCATACTCAAAGATTTTACGGACGATGACGGCTTCGTTCTCATTGATGACAAGTTCCTTGTTCACGCTGTCGTAGCCCAGCGTTTTTCCTCCGTTGTACCTTCCTTCCTTGGCTCGTTGCTCCATTCCCATCCTCACACGACCAATGATTGTGTTACGTTCCAATTCGGCAAAGGAGCCGAGAATCTGGAATGATGCCTTTCCGAAAGGAGTCGTTGTATCAATTTGTTCACTTAAACTTACCAGTCTGACTCTTTTTCGTTCCAAAGTGTCGTTGATTTCCAGAACATCCTTCAGCTTGCGGGCCAGACGGTCAGTTTTGTAGATGACCAAGATATCAAATTTATGCTGGCTTGCATCCGTCAGCAGCTTTTGCATTTGTGGACGGCCGGAGATGCTTTTTCCGCTTTTCCCTTCGTCAACATATTCACTTACGATCTCAAAATCATTACGTTCGCAATACTTTCTGATCTCGTCAATCTGTGCGGTAATGCTGAATCCTTCCTTGGCTTGCTCTTCGGTGCTTACACGGGCATACAGAGCGGCTCTGATTGCAGGGGTCATAGGGTGTTAGCTCCTTTCATTGTCTCCTTCAGGTTGGTAGGTTGCGATAAGCTCATTGCGTGCTTTTATCCAGGCATCTTCCGGAATGGATGGATAGGCTTGAGGATAGATTGCCAAAGCGTTGTACAACTCGGATGCAACAATAACCGGATGCGGCTGAGTGTATAGTTTCTCGACGGTTTCCGTTGCCTGAAACTCACTGATGAGCCGGGCAAGAGCCGAGATAAATTCTGGCTTGTCCAATGGCCTGTAGGAACGAAGATCATGAATGAGTCTGACGGTGTTATCGTTTCGATACTCATACAGTACGGCACCGATAACGGAGGTTCGTGCAATCTCTTTTCCGGTTTCTGTGAGATTGTCATCATTGCCCGCAGGCTCACCGATGGCAATAGGACGGTAGGGACCTTCATAGAAGTCGTCAGTCAAGGCATCGAACGGCAATCCGAGGTCTTGCGTGATTTTGTGCATCAGTTGATAGGCAGGCTTCTTGGAATCGCCACGTTCAATGGAGATGATCGTCTGATGCTTGACGCCAATGCGTTCACTGATTGCAACGGTGGTGAATGCTTTATCCGTATGAAGCTTGCCAATTTCCTTCCGAAACAGGCGAAGGCGGCTGCCAAGATCAGCCGATCTCAGAAGCTCAAACTCCTCCGGTGTTAATGTACGACGCGGCATAACCGAATCAGTCCTTTCAGTCAGGGTGATATTTACAGCCAGTATAAACCATGCTATATTGCTTGTAAATAAGTATTAATACTTAAATATAAATATTGGAGGCTGTTATGGATTACATAAAACCTGTAGAGATTGATCTGAATGAGATGGATGATGAACCGTTCCGGCTCTATTATGAGAAGCAAGCTAAAAAGGAACAGTTCACCAGACAGCTTGCATATACATTGAATAAACTTCTCGATTCCGGGCAGGAAATGCAAAATAACCGTTGCTCCCCAACAACTGGTCTGCAAGAATGACACGCAACCTCCTTCAAACCCTTATCCAGCAAGGCTTCCCGGCAGAAAAATATAACGGGGTGAGTTCATGTATATTTATCCAACCAATCGTACTCAATCAGTTATGGAGACACAGCCTGTCATTCAGAACATCCTTGGCAGACAGAAGGTTGAGCCGTTTTATTGTCCTTACGATAAACTTGTCTTGGCAGCGGATAGCTGCCCGGATTCGAGCTTCATCAGGTTAATTCGGCCCGCGAGAATCTGGATTGACGATGATGATTTCTATTACAGACACAAGTTCCTGCATACCCTGTTCAGCGTTTGCTGGGGGCAGATGAATCCTGATGCCGCAACAACGTCAATCATGATCAATCCGTGGAAGCATCAGCTTACGCCGGATGACATTATGCAACTGGTAGAGCTAGTCATGGGCAGTATACATTCCGTCAAAATAGCCAGCTTTGATGAAAAAACAGACCTGCTCCGAAGTATGAACGCCGAAGAAACTGCAAAAAGACTGTACGTAGGTTATCAACGCAAGCCTCCAGAGGACTACGAACAACTTGGGCAAACTTACTATTACGGCAGTCGGTCAGGTCAGCAGGTCAAGAACTATGATAAAGCCGAAGAGCAGGGCAAACATGACCAAACATGGACACGCATTGAGCGGACGCGAAGAATTCGCGACAAGGTCAGCAGGGCCACGCTCAAGGATTTCCTCTACAACGAACGACAGGATGCTTTCAAGCACACGGTGCTTGTAGATATTGACAAGATTGATGGCAGAACCAAGATACAGCGGCTTCTCAAGGCAACAGGAAGCTTTCAAGAAGCATTCATGAATCTTGACGCCGCGGAGAAGCGTAAGTTGAAGCGACATGAAATATTTGCATGTCCTTCTGTTGATCTTGGCTCCTTGTTTCGTACCGAGCTTGACAGATGGATGTCGCTGTCGCCAAAGCTGTACTCTGTCTTCAAGACGTATGCCTTATTCAGAGAATGCTGGAGCGGCAAGAGTGGCTACGGACAGCTTGACCACCAATTGGACTGGAGCAATCTGCAATCCGGTACTGCTACGCTGACAACATCTCAGAGAGTAGTGATGGATAGTTACTCAGGCAAATGGAACTACGGAAGCTATGGCAACTCTTTTAGCTGTATACCGTGCATCGAACAGAGCTAGTCAAGGCCGAGCGGATGCGAGCTTGTTTCAGTCTTGACTGGCGGCTCGTTACACCGACACTCTATTCCGTCCTTGGCGTTAGCCAAGGGACGCCACGCGGCGAGTGACGGGAGGTGAAGGAGGGCAGTCGTCCTCCTTCGGCCCTCAGGGCAGTGGGTGGTTTGAACTGCACGTATGATGCCGGGACGCGAGCGATAGCGAGCGGCTCCATCACTCTATCTATTTCAATTCGGTTACAAATAACTCATCTATACGGGTCTACATTAGCCCTTGCTCTTTCATAGAGACGTAGCGACCATCCCCCAGAACCAGATGATCCAGTACATCCACGCCGACGATGTTCCCGCTCTCGACCAAGCGTTTTGTTAGCTGGATGTCTTCCGGCGATGGAGTCGGGTCGCCACTGGGGTGATTATGGCATACCAGCACAGAAGCCGCAGAACGCTTTACAGCGGTACGAAATACCATATGAGGCGTGACAATAGCGGCATTGAGTGAACCAATTGAAAGTGTTTCTGGTTGTCCGATCAAGTGATTCTTGGTATTCAGGAACAGTACGACGAAATGCTCCTGTTGCAGATACCGTAGCTCGGGCATCAACAGGTCAACCGCATCCTGCGGCCTGCGGATGATCTGCGGTATGGTGTTGGTAGGTCTGCCCAACTTGCGTGCTAACTGCAACGCGGCGGTAATCTGACGAGCCTTTATTTTGCCTACGCCCTTGATTGACAACAACTCGAACTCAGTGACGTTCATCAGCTCTTGCATGGTAGGAAAACGGTCAAAGATTTCATCAATAATGTATGAGCCGGGTTTCTCAGCGAGTGCATCGCCTAGCAGTGATTTGATCGTAGACAATTCGTTCGGATGGTTCATATTTACTTCCTCCAATAAACGCAAAAGGGAGAAGTCAGATTCGACTTCTCCCATTGCGTGATATGATGTTGTTCGGTATGATGATTACATGTTAGTTTTCTTTGAGTCGCCTCATTTGTGGGCGGCTTCTTTTTCTATTTCTTCAATCTGCATCTGAATCAGGACGAGCCTTACAAGAGCCTGAGCGTATCTCCTGCCGTCCTCTGAATCGAATTGGGCATCTGTGTCCATCATCTGCATTGCGACTTCCAGACGGGCTTTCTGAGCAATTAAATGCCTGAGCTTTTCCACGTTCCTCACCTCCCTTCAGGAAAATAAAAATAGCCTGCTGTCGTCTCCTGACGATGCGGCCATCTGCATAATTCCTATTCAATTGAGCCTTTGTGCAATTCAGTTGCCAAAACACTGTGCGGACTAAACTTCCATTCGCACCGTACATGGCTGAGCAGTGAATTGAATCAGCATCGTCACTTGCCCGTTCTGGAGTGCAACAACTGCAAATCTCCGTTCATCCAATTGCACACTGTAGATGAATCCCTTCTGTTCGCAAAATCCTAAATACTCTTTGGAACTGTTATTCTTAAAAGCCTGATAGTTCATTGTCTGATCTTCCTCTCTGAATAAATTAGCTTACGCCTTGACGATACGTTCTTGGTGCCACTGTAACTGCTGTGGAAACTCACGGCGAAAGTAGGCAATCATCCAGCGTGCGGCAGTGTCTTCATCCACCTGATACGTTCGGCGGCAATAGATGTACAACACCGTTCCGGCCATGCGAATGCCTCCGTTCATGACCAGTTGCTTCAGCAACTCTTCCATCTCCGCAGGTAAGCCTTTCTTAACAACCATCTGCATTCATCTCCTTTATCCGGCGTCATCTCACAGCCGATGATCTTGTCTCTGTCAGGCAACGACAAATAGCCCACTCAGCGTTTAAGCGGGCTACTTTGCGTATGCTGTTGTTCGCAGTGGTGATCCATTCAAGTGATCTTGAGTGATCGGAGCCAGCAACAGCAAAAGATATGAAAACAAAAAAAGGACTGCGATCTACTGTAATCAACAGCAGAAGCAGTCCATGTGGGGAGGGGTGGGGCATGAAACGGCAGGCCCACCCCTTTGTTATTTAAGGCGTGGTGCCTCGGGGAAATTGGTATATTTTTCTGGCCTATATGCGGCGGCTATCGCCTTTTTCAAATGTATCCACAAACTCTTGAACAATCTTAAGTAAAAATCTGATTTCTTGAATATCGCGATTAACGAGTAATGGTTGAAACATTTCGATTAACTGGTGTTTATCCTCATTCATTATGTTGGTGTCTTCATAAAGGAAAAGTTCATGGGGCTTGATCTTTAATGCCTGCATAATCTTCTCAAGCGATTCTAACGAGATATTGCGTGCCCCTCGCTCTGTATCTGATAAATATTTCTCACTTAAACCGGACAATTCGGAAAGTCTCTCTTGTGTTATTCCCTGTGCCTTACGGACAAGCCTGATCTTCTCACCTACCATTTTCACAAACTCGGACATGTCATCACCTCTACTACCAAGGGTAGAGGACATGTATGAACAGCATAACACCATTAAAGTTCATCTTAAGTACATTTATAAGTGACCTTTTGAGTCGTATATAGTAAAATATGCCTGATGATACTCATCAAAATAGATTTCAATTTTTGTTAAGGGGGTACAACAGCATGATTAGAAAGTTTTTTATTGGCATGGCTGTAACTGCACTAGCGACAGGATACATAGTGACTACAACAGCCTCCGCCGCATTGCCAACCTACGGAGAAGAGTGGCAGAACGCAGAAACAACACAACAAAACGTAAGCTTCACCGATCTTCCATCGACACATTGGGCTTACAACTACATAGCCGAGATGGTGAACCGCAAAGTAATCAGCGGCTATCCTGACGGCAAATTCAGGCCGAATAACACGATCACACGGGCTGAGTTCGCAAAAATCATGGTCACGGCTTCCGGCATCACGCCTAAGAAGGTAAATTATTCTTCCTTCTCCGACATCCCGGCAACCAATTGGGCTTCGCCATTCGTGGAATCCGTGAAGGACTACATGACTGGTTATCGAACCGCAGACGGCAATTATATCTTTAATCCAACCGCACCAGCAACTCGTGAAGATGTGGCTGTCGCCCTCGTCAAGCTTAAAGGCTATGACGCTAATCGCCTGCCAGACCAAAGCACCATTGAAGCGATGTTCAAGGACTACGCTGGCATTTCCGAATCCGCAAAGAGCTATGTTGCCTTGGCAGTGGAGAATGGGCTTGTATCTGGCTTTCAGGACGAGACGTTCCGTCCGCAGGCGACAATCACCCGTGCAGAAGCAACCGTTATGCTTTGGAGGGCTTATCAATATGGCAATGACAACAAAGAGATCGGCGGCGGACAGACAACGACGAACCCAACACCAACTACTCCATCCACACCAAATCCAACTACACCTGGTTCACCTGCACCGAACACACCTGTAGATCAACCATCTGCATCCACACCATCCGCAAAATTTACGGTAGAAACACTGGTGGGAGGCTCAGGTGCTGGTGATGTAGATGGGCCTGTGCGGACAGCAAAGATCAATCAGATTGACAGCATGGTCGTAGATAAGAGCAACAATGTCTACTTCCTCGACAGTCAGAAGATGAAGATACGCAAATTCAATAGCTCTAACGGTACAGTTGAGACATTCAAGACAATCAATCAGGATTTCAATTGGGATTACAAGGATGCAGATGGGAATGCGAAGCACTATGACTACAAAAATCTCACGCCGCTGAAACTGGCTTACAATCCGGCTAGCAACAAGCTATACCTCGCGGCCAAAGTATCTGCAAGAACAATCTTTTATGACATCACAGGGGGAGTCAGCGTAGCGGCCTATGACTTTGACCATGAAGAAGCTCGCTTCGTGGACTTTATTGCTTTTCCAGATGCGGAAAGCATCCTGTATGGCGTTACTGGCACTCATGAGTCTCATGTTTATGAAGGTAGGTTGAATCAATCTCAGGTCGAGTGTATCGCCAGCAGCACAAGCTACAATGCTCTGGATCTGTCCGATTACTATGGCTACGCTCCTGTCGCCGCCGCTCATGCAACTGCAAACAATCTATATGTGTTTGGTCGGAGCAAAATGTACAATCTGCAACTGTTTCCTGTGAAAGTGGATATGGTTGCTGAATATTCGGATATTCGATTCGACAGTGTAGCTGCATACAACGGGAAGCTGTATATGAGCAATGCAGGAACCGTCTACGAAATGGGAACGGGCGGAAATATGACGACCTTCATCAACGAAAATGACTTGATCTACAAGGACGGGACACAGATTCGCCAGATGAAGCAGATGGACTTCGATAACAGCGGCAATGTCATTTTCTACGACGACGCCAGCAAGTCCATCCGCAGAATCAACCTGTAATCCATTTGAGAGCGGAGTCGAAGCTACTTGATGGCTTCGCTCTTTTTTTAAAGCAATGTTGAAGGGGGAATCGAAATGAACTTCATTGCAAGAGTCATAGCACAATTTATTGGGAGAATTGTCGTCGGCTTTATCATCGTCGGGTTGTTCATCGTATCTTATTTTCTTGTCATGGATTTCGTTGTAGGCGGTTTTGCGGAAGAAAACATGAATGGAATTCTGATTGTCACAGGCATCTACATATCGGCGTTCTTTTATCTGTTCATTAACACACCAATGAAGTACGCCTTGATTATCACTGCGTTTACCGGATTAGGTAGTGAGCTTGCCAAGGAGCTTGCAACCGATGCCGCCAAGAAATCCATTCAGGATGAATTGGAGCGGTATTGACAGCGATGCGGACGAGAAGACGTAGTTGCGGATGACACATATCCGCAGTGGACGATAAATTGCAGAGCAAAAGTACAAGGGGAGAAAGGACTGAATAAACGAATGGAAACAACCGCATTGATGCTGAAGATCGTCGGAGCCATTATACAAATTACCAGCATTGCCTACACAATCACAGCAATAGCGAAGAAGAAACGTAAACACATCTGGATTGGCATCGCTTTGTTTGTTGTTGCATTCCTGCTGCTGAATCAGGCAACGCATATGGAAGATCGGCTTCGCGGCGGCTATTGAGCCAGAGAGGATTTTAATGAAATGACTCTGCGAATGATCAGAGTTGGTCTGGGGTGGATGACAATGAAAATGCGGAGGGTGTATGAGATTGGACTCCTGTTGCTTTGCCAATGGCTCTGACAGGATGCTCCATTTTAGAGCGTGTGCTGACTTCTCAGCAGTCTGAACAAAGAGTAACGGACGGCATGTTCACAGAGCTAAATTCAGCAATCATGGAAGGAAATCTGACCGAGGTACGACGACTACTGGATGGGGGAGCTTCGCCAAACATCGCGGCTGATTATGGAGTTGGATCGGAGTCGATTCCTGTAGGTAACTTGTCGTTGGCGGTCAACTTCAATGAAGACCCGGTGCCGATGGTGAAGATATTGCTGGAAGCGGGGGCTGATCCGTCAGAAGACTTTCCTGCTATGCACGATGCCATAGAGAAGGGCAATCTGGAGGTAGTGGAGTTGTTTGCTCAATACAGTGCGGATGTAGATAGCGGTCTGCAATCCGCAGTGATGCTCGCTCAGGTTGCTATTGTACGTATGTTGCTGGATCATGGTGCTGATCCGAATAAAGGCGTGACGCTGGCGAGGACGACCTACAATGCAGGTATGCTGAAACTGCTTGAAGAGGCTGGAGCTACAATCGACAACAGGCCAAGGCATGAAACGCATCTAGAGGACTACATCAAAACAGAAGAAGGTGGGGTTATAAGGATACATTGAGGTGGGCGAGTAACATGAACAGCGGAGAGGATGGAGTTTGTCCTTTCCGCTCTTTGCATGTTTATAGGCCATTGCCGCGAGGTTGGATATTCTCAGTTGCACCTATGTTACAAAACTTTGGTTTAGAGAATATATAGAATAGACACAGAAGTCCGAAGTTTTCTAAGTATATATTAGGAGCACTTTAAAGGCGGGAATTCTGGTGATAATGCGGTGTATCGGTAAAATCAAAGCAAATCTTATTAAACACGCCCAATAGCATTAATTGATTATTATTTATGGTAGGGATGATTGTGGATAATACGGAATGCTCGATAAAGTTGCTCAATCAATATAGTTGTTTGCAATCCTTTGTCCATGTCCATTTGACTCAGCATCAGTTTCTCATCGTATGGTGCGGTTTCTGAGCCGATAATAATGGAGATATCCGATGTCCCCGAAACTCCTAAATCATTAATCTTCTCCGCAAGTTCCTCTGACGACAGCGATTGCTTGGTGTTGGTCACAACAATCTTATAGCTGCTGTCACTAAGCTTCTTTTCAAGCTGATCCTCTCTTTTGAGATGAATTAGCTTAATTGTGCAGTATCGACTTAAACGCTTTTCATATTCCTTTATAGCTTCAAGATAGAACTTTTCTACTTTTTCGCAGATTGTATATATTGTGAACCTCATGACGATACCTCAATTTTAATATGGTAATTTATCAAATGAATGGAGATATTATAGCACCTTTCTGTTCTTTTCAGAAATTATATTGCTTCTTAATCGGAGCTGGGATGGTTCTTAAGACCAATAGGAATCGAAAAATAGTCCGTTTGTACGGGGAAAGGATTGATAAAAAAATAAACAAGAATTAAGATAGAATAAGATAGGGAAAATTTGGTTGATAGGACAGGGGTTGATTAAAATTACTGACTTTTCGGCTAACGCACAGGCTCTGGGATACTTCTACCAGGCCAGATATGCATTATATATGTTATTGAAATCTAATCCTGATTTACATATTTCCATTGAAAAACTAGATGACATTGCTTTTGAAAAAGACGGAACTCCTATTGAACTAATCCAAACAAAACATCACATGAATTCTGTTTCTTCTTTAACTAATTCTTGTTCTGATTTATGGAAGACCATACGTATTTGGAGTACAGCAGTTCAAAATGGTGAAGTCAGCACTGAATCGATAAAATTCACTTTGATTACGACAGGAGTAGCTCCAGAAGGGTCAATTGCCAGTAAATTGTATCCTTATCAGGAGTATAGGGACGTTCAAACAGCTCTATCACTTCTTAATGAGGTTGCTGAAAAATCAACAAGCCATTCAAACAGAATGGCATATGAGGTTTTTTTGGGATTATCTGAGATACAACGTGAACAACTAATAAGTTGTGTTTACGTTTTAGATGCTTCTCCTAATATAGTGGATACAAAAGAAGATATTCTAAGAGAACTAAGGTATGCTACAAGGCCGGAATTTAAGGAAGCCGTCTATCAAAGGTTGGAAGGCATTTGGTTTAACAAAGTGATACAACACTTATCCAGTGATTCATTGAACACAATTTCGCAAACCGAGATTGTGGATTACATAAATGATCTTCAAGAGCAATTCCATCAAGATAATCTACCGATCGACTTTTTAGATTACATTGCTCCCGCAGAAGAATCAATTGCCGAGCACCAAAGAGTTTTTATTGAACAATTAAAATTGGTTGCAGTTAGTCAGCCTCGTATTCAAAAAGCCATCAGCGACTATTATAGAGCTTATGAGCAGCGTTCAAGGTGGGTAAGGGATGAATTGTTATTTGTAAATGAACTTGAAATGTATGAGACGCGGTTGATTGATGAATGGGAACGACGTTTTGAAGCTATGAAAGAGGACTTTGAGGATGATTCTGAACCACAAATAAAAAAGGCTGGAAGAGCACTATTCAACTGGATGGACCAGGAGGCTAATATCCACATTCGCCCACGTTGTACAGAACCATATGTAATGCGTGGGAGTTACCATCTGCTATCCAACCAACTAAGAGTAGGTTGGCATGCTGACTTTATCAATAGACTTGAGAATATAATAGAAAGATCCTTGGAGGGAGTGAGATGAAGTCTTGGTATGAGCGTCCTCAGGAGATTGCATATCTTTTAAATCCAGCCTTTTGTGGTGAAGTTATTCGTCGGAGTATCACAAAATACTACGAGAATACAGATATACCATTTCAGTATCCTCTTTTGTATTTAATACTACCTATTGTATTACATAGAGTGACAAGGGATAAATTCCCCTCTTCTAGCCGTAAGCAGATGCATGTTTGGTTACAAGAAAACCAGAGCGTTCGTATAGGCTTTGCAAGCAGGGCAAAGGAATTAGTTCCGATTACTAAAGAGTCAGTTATCTTTTTAATGCAGTTAGATGCGTTGGCAATTGATAATAATGGAAACGTTCAAGTGCCTAAATATAGAAAAGTGAAATTAGATGGACATACAGATGGTGAGATAGCCGAGATAATGAATAAGGCAGAAATGATAGGTAAATGGTTTTCTCGTGCAGGAACTGTCTCAACAATATACACCATGTGGGGAGTGAAACCTTAAATTGCAGATACTGGAGATCGTGTTATATAGCCACAAAGGGCAAAAACGAGTTGTAAATTTTGAACCTGGGAAAGTCAATATTATTACGGGTAGTTCAGGTACTGGAAAGTCGGCATTAATTGAGATTGTTGAATACTGCTTGGGTAGAGGAAAATGCCTCGTTCCCGAGGGAATTATTCGTGATACAGTTTCATGGTATGGAGTAAGATTGAAGTTTGAATCTGATGAAGTATTTATCGGGAGAGCTAATCCAGCAAAATCAGCTCTTAGCACAAATGCATCTTATTTGGAAATAGGTAGTGTAGTTCCTAGCCCAGATAGTATCCCTGTAGCAAACACAACTAGCGATGCAATCTCGGACTTCTTGACACAGAAGATAGGAATTTCACCTAATATTCATACGCCCCCTATTGGACAAACAAGAGATGCATTAGAAGCAAATATTAAACATGCTCTTTTTTACTGCTTCCAGCAACAAGACGAAATCGCAAGTAAGAGATATCTATTCCATAGACAATCTGAAGACTTTATGAAACAAACAATAAAAGATACTCTGCCTTACTTTTTAGGAGCTATTCAAGAAGATAGGTTAGCATTAGAGCAAGAACTAGCTCGTTCTAAACGGGAATTGAAGAAAGCGGAGCAAATACTAAAAGAAGCTGAATTGATAAGAGGAGAGGGCGTTAGTAAGGCGGTTGGCCTACTCTCAGAAGCACGTGAAGTTGGTTTAATTGATGCCGCGGCAAACTACCAAAATATCGCATTAGTCGAACTGGTAAGGTTGCTACAACCTTTATCAGAATGGAAACCAGGAGAAGTTGAGTTTCCTGGAGCTGAAAAGTTAACTCAACTTCAAGTTGAGCTTCATAGAACTAGAATTGATTACAATGAGAAAACTGAGGCAATTAGGGCTGCGAGAACTTTTGTCAATGAAGCAAATGGATACGCTGAAGAAGTACAGCAACAAGAAT
The DNA here is from genome assembly GCF_001685395.1 of Paenibacillus yonginensis. Lineage (NCBI taxonomy): Bacteria > Bacillati > Bacillota > Bacilli > Caryophanales > Paenibacillaceae > Paenibacillus > Paenibacillus yonginensis. The sequence goes on from NZ_CP014167.1 coordinate 4,264,650, forward strand.
TTAGACTGGAGTCAATAAACTTATTTAATACGGGTAACCATGATCCTAACACTTGTCCACTATGCTCTAGTTACGTGGAAGAATTAGCACCTCATGCTACTGCAATTAGTAATTCATTGCAACAGGTGAGAGAAAACTTGGAAACCGCTGTGAAAGAGCGACCGAGATTGAGGGAATACATTGAGAATCTGGAGAGGGAGCAAGAAGGATTATTAAAAAGGATTCAAGAATTGAATCAAGAGATTGACGGCATTTTTCGAGAACAGACTGCAGCTAGACAGCTACGCGATTTGAATGTTAGGCGTGGTAGAGTAGCAGGGCGTATTAGCTTATGGCTAGAGAGTGTTAATGTAGACAATGACATAACTAAATACGTGGAAGCAGTAAATCAAGCTAAACAAAAAGTAATCCTATTAGAAAGTCAATTAGATGAGGAAAATAAACAAGAAAGATTGCAATCAATTTTAAATCGAATTGGAATTCAAATGACAGAATGGTCTAATAATTTAAATTTGGAGCATAGTGGCGATCCTGTAAGGTTTGATCTGACCAATGTCACGGTAGTAATAGATAGAGAAGACAGACCAATAACTTTAGAAAGAATGGGTAGTGGGCAGAATTGGGTAGCATATCATTTGTTGGTGCATTTGGCACTTCACAAATTTCTTGTTCAACACAGCAGACCAGTACCTAGATTTTTATTTTTGGATCAACCTACACAGGTTTATTATCCTAGGGATCAAGACAGCGAACTTCTTGGCTCTATAAACCATCTTATTGATGATGATAAATTGGCAGTAAGAAGGATGTTTGACCTTATATTCAATGTTATTGAGAGCCTTTCGCCAAACTTTCAAGTAATTATAACAGACCATGCAGACTTGGCGGATTCTAGGTTCCAATCTGCTGTTGTGGAACGATGGAGAGGAGATGCATTAATTCCAGACGATTGGCGGTAGACTCATCTATACTTAAATCGTTGTTATCACAAAATGATTGATTAATACGAACAATAGATTGAACAGACGGGATCCAAATTAATAAAGAACTATTTTCCACAATGGTATGGGGTGAGGTCTTCGCTTAAGAGTGTGAGGATGCATATGAAGAATACAAAAAAATTATTGTTAAAAGAGTCTACATTATTAGTAGATCTTGCATTCATTTTCTTTATTTTATGTGGAGTTAGCACAATATTTGTTATCTATACCCCAAAAGAAGTATTAGTTAGAATAATTGAATGGAATCGTGATTTGGAGTGGTCACAAAATTGGTGGGGACTGTATACAGTCTATTTAATTGAAGCTTTTTTAATTTCTTTTTTTTGGGATTTAATATTGTACAGGTTCTTTTTTGTAACAAACTTTTTCTATAGAGAGTTAACGAATCGATTAATTAAGAAAAGATGGTTGATAGTTAAATTGATTCGAATAAAATATGGCTTTGATAAGATATACTACTACTTAAGACCCGGGATGATTAAAAGTTCTAGTACGAGTGATAAAGAATTAATTGATGAGATAACGGCTCCTAAAGTATATGAATGGATTAAGTTTCTGTTCTTCGTAGTAATATCATTTCATTCATTACTAGCTGGTATTTTAACATTTTTAACCTATGAAGGATCCCCAATAGGTAAAGTTATTAGTTATAGCAAAGATAAATGGGGGGAGGGGCTTCATTTTTTATTAGACAACTTAACGAAATTATCTGCGGTTGTGGTGTTTGTGTTGTTAATTTTCTTATGGTATTTCGTAAGTAAATATGGTGTGACAAGAAGAGCCATCGCCCAGGCTAATAAGAAGAAATTAGAAGATGTTATACAGTTATTTAGAAAACTGGATGAACCAATTAGTAAAGTTATTTTGAAGGGCTCCGAAAATATTCAATATGCTTTTAACTGTTATGATCTAATTCAAGAGTTTTGGGTTTTCAATAAATACCCGAATGTATTTATAAAGAGTCATAGAAATTACTTAATAACAGAGTGGGAAAGAGAAGGCTCAAATTATTTTTTATTCAACGATATTGCTGAAATAGATGATGTAATTAAAGGCCTTGAAATTCTAAATTCCCCAGAAAATAAAAAATTCACATATTGGTTTTCAAGGTACAGATTTGAACTGGTAAGGTTTATAAACATGACAAGCATTCGCGTTGATAAGTTAGGGACATACGATAGACTCCTTTTCACTAAAAAAGGATTTAGCAGCATTACAGAAAAAAAAACCTTCAAGATTTGTTGTTAAAGATGAAAACGTTAAACATATGAATGTAGAAAAACTAAAAGATGAAAAAGACTTTTTTATCCGTTATGTGCTGAATAGAAATATTATCGAAGGAATAGAATTACTTTATGCTTTTTATAGATACATTGAAACATTGAATAAAGTAATGCACATTGAATCAGATAAGCTTGGTAGGGGAATTCGACTATTTACTGGTAAGGAATAAGGTGGATGCTCTTATCAGCATGAATTGATGCATAATGTAAAAATTATATGGAGGCATAAACTATCAGGGGGATAAATATGTACTTTCAAAAAACATTTGCTCACATTGAGGGAAATCCTAACCTTCGAGAACCACAAGTTCAAGGATACTTAAGAGTGAAAGAATATTTTGAATCTCCAGTTGATCATAAACCTGCGTTAGTTACTTTGCCTACAGGAGTGGGGAAAACTGGACTTATGGCTATCTTGCCTTACGGCATAGCTAAGGACAGGGTTTTAATTGTTACTCCAAATCGGACAATTCGTAATACAGTTACTGATAGCCTTGATCCAAGATACGAGCATAACTTCTGGTGGAATCGCAAAGTCATTAATGTTCCATCCAACTTGCCTGAAGTTATTGAATATGAAGGTGATCCAAGAACACTAGAACAAGCCAAAATTGTGATTACTAACATTCATCGAATTCAATCCCACAATACAAGTTCATTATTACAGAAGGTACCGCGGGATTTTTTCGATATGATTATTATCGACGAAGCACATCATTCTCCAGCAGCATCATGGGTAGAGATGGAAGATTATTTCAATTCGGCAAAGATTGTTAAAATAACGGGTACTCCTTTTAGATCGGACAAAAAGGAAATCTATGCTGAGGATATTTATTCATATCCGCTCAGTCGGGCGATGATAAAAGGCTACGTGAAGCAGCTTGTAAAAAAAGAGTATATACCAGATCAGTTGACCTTCAAGGTACAAGGATTTGAGGAAGACGTATCATTGGAGGAAGTATTGAAACTAAAAGACAGCGACTGGGTGGAACGAACGGTAGCCTACTCAACACAGTGCAGTGAAGCTGTTGTAAAAAGAAGCCTCCAAATCATGACTGAGAAAAGAGAAGCAACAGGAGTACCTCATAAAATCATTGCTGTTGCTTGTTCCATTGAACATGCAAGGGAGATTAAACAGCTATACGAGGCGGCAGAATGTCCTGCATCAATTATACACAGTGACATGGAACCTTCTGAACAAGATCGGGAAAGGGTGGACTTTCACAATGATCGAACGCATGTAATTGTAAATGTCGGAATGCTTGGTGAAGGATACGACCATCCCTACATCTCTATTGCCGCGATATTCCGGCCATTTAAGAGCTTATCGGCATACGCACAATTTGCAGGAAGAGCATTGCGTTCAATACCGGATGCAAAAGACGCGGCAATAGATAATGTTGCACATCTCGTATATCACAACGCACTTGGACTAGAGGAGCTGTGGGAGTACTACAGTAAAGAACAACAAAAGGCTGAGATCATCGACCGGTTAGAGAAATTATTCGAGGAGAATGAAGGTGGAGGCTCCTCTGACGGTAATGGTGGATCAGAGCTTGATGTTGGGGAAGCTAGACAATCAGAAAGCTATAGAGAAGAACTGAAGACATTTGTTGGTGATGAAACCATATTGGAAGCGTATGAAGAGGCAATTCGTCAGAGCAGAAACAAGACCGAAGAAGCATTAGAAGCACTAAGGTCAAAGGGTATTCCGGTTACTGACGAGATGATTAAACTTATCGAAGGGTCTACGTTTGAAGATATTGCGAAATCGAAAAGACCCGACCTTGAATTGAAAGAGCGTCGACAAGAATTAAAAACATACATTGAAAATGGAATCGCGGAAATATTAACTGCAAAGGGTCTGAACCCCAAAGGGAAAGCAGAAGATATTGCTACAAAGTTGGGTTATTATCGTGATACACAACTAGCCTTAGATGGACTATGCGTCAAAATAATTAACGAACAATTGCTGAAGGCGATTGGGTATCCAAGAAAGCAATGGTCTATTGCCGACTTTAAGCAAGCAAGGCCACTGGCTGAAAAACATGTGGCATATTTATCGGAAAGACTTTAGAATGAGTTTATTAACCGAAAGGAGGGTAACAATTGCTTAGTGTGCAGGAATTAAAAGTAAAGTTAGCACATGTTCTTGCCAATAAGGGGATTCCTCCTTTTGTGTTGGCAAACAATATTAGCGAAGCAAATTATGATGAGATTTCCCTGTACAAACGAGATCAAATGATTATCGTTGACATGTACTACAAAGATGAAGAAACAGGTGAACCGCTACAATTTAGGTATACGTACAACAAGGAAGAGGTACTGCTCAAATCAGAAATGATAATAGCAGGACGTTCAAGTGTAATGTGGGATAGAGAAGCAGAAATAGCTAGTTTGAGCAAGCAAATTCAGCAAGCTGAAGCTTTGGTCAAGTTATAAGCGTGAGGGGCCTAGGAGATGATCCAGGCCCCTTTGCTTTTGAGGTGTGTAGCGGAGTTTAGTTTACCCTAAAAACCGATACGGTGAACCGTATCACAAGTAGGGCGAAATTTTATGAGAAGAGGCCGCTCCAGTGTGTTAATTGTATTGTCTTTTGGATATTACTGTTGTTGCTAGTTGGCAACAGTACGCTCAGCTAACATGGCGTACTAATTCCTTTAGTTCCTTTACCGCCTTCTTTTTGATCAATCTATTTTTGATAATCATGTCTTTATTTTTACGGTGAATCTTTTTTAGGTATTCTGTATGTTCGTTTTTATGAGCAATTGGGATGAAAAGATTACTTACAAAGAAGAGGACAATATTTCTGATTTTCTCTATCGTCTCAGCGGGAATCTTCATTTTGTAAGTTGAACTGTCATCATGGATGACAAGGCTTGAATCTCTCTGAATAGCTTTGTAGTCGTAATCAAAATGATAAAATTTATGGGTATACAGATGTTCGTCGCGAATATCGTTTCGTAGGGGATTCCTTTCGTTAAAGATTCTACGATTATCCAGAAGTGTCGGATCGATCTCCCCACGGATAAACTCCCAATTTTTCTTGATGGAAGTGGTCTCTGTAACATACTCCAAGTAATCGTAATACTTAGGGCCAAATTTTCGAAGGTTCATTACATTGACGACCTTCTCCATTAAGATACGGAATTGCTGTAGTGGAAAATACTCATAACCTACCCGGTAATGTAAACAATTGTTGTATTCAAAGGCGAGTCGCTTCAGTGTTTCCTTGATTCGTATTTCAACGTCATTTTTCGGATTGTATTTTTGGAGGGCCTCCTTCAGAATGAACTGTACCCTTTGTCAAGGACACTTGTAAAAAAAGGGACTTGTGGTTTTAAGCCGCAGATAAAAGATGATTCCTGTACTGTACAGGAGTCATCTTTTTACGTCCCCATTGATATCTGTGGTTGTTGTAATACTGTATGTATCGGTTTACTTCCTGTTTGAGGCTCTCGAAGGTTGTACAGCTATGGTGATCCACATGGTCTTTGAGATGACCAAAGAAAGACTCCTGCGGAGCGTTATCCCAACAGTTACCGCGTCTGGACATCGACTGGCCAAGCTTGTACTTCTTGAGCAGCTTTTGAAAGGCTGGGCTTGTATAGTGGCTGCCCTGGTCGGAATGGATAAAAGCTCCTTTAGGCAGTTTAAGCCGCTTTTGCTTCATCAACTTTTCTACGGTATCAGCTGCTAAATCCAGCGTCATTCGGTCCGAGAGATGTTGAGCCAAAACTTCGCCTGTGGAAGCATCCAGTAAGGTGGATAAATAGGCCATTTGGGAAGATCCATAAGGCAGATAGGTGATGTCCGTGAGCAGGGCGAGACCGGGGATTTCTTTTCGGAAATCTCTTTGCAAAAGATTGGGCACGGTCCGGTGCTCCTGAGTGGCTTTGGCCATTCGTTTGTAGGGATTGGGTTTCCGGTGAGGACAGACGATATTGAATTTTTTCATGAGTCTGCGAATCCGTTTGAGGTTATACACAATGCCAAACTCATTCTCTAAGGTCATCTTGATGGAGCGAGCTCCTTTCTTGAAACCTCGGCGATCAAAGGCTTTCTTCACCCACTTTACGCTTTCCTCATCTTTTTGAGCTCGTTTGATGCGTACATCCGCGGTTTGCAGGTAATGATAGTAGCCAGATCTTGAGACCCCTAGGAGCTCACAAAAATACCGGGTCATCCGCTTAAATCCCTGGTTCATTGCTTGATGAATCCATTCAAATCTATGACTTTCGCTTGGATTGTTTTTCTCTAAGCATAGCCTCCTTTCGTTCTTGTCGAACTTTTTTAGCAAGTCAATCTGCGACTCGAGAAGTTTGATTTTCGCTTCTTGTTTGGCCATGATTTCAGCAGGTGTAAGCTCTCTTTGCCGTGGACGTCCTGAAGCCCCTCTTCTGGAGTCGGTGAGTCCGATAATCCCATCCCGTTCGTAGGCCTTCTTCCAACGATCTGCGCACTGCTCCACCCGCGTCATGCCGATGAGAGACACGTCAAATCCAGCCGTCTCAAAGATTTCTCTAGGTGTTTTCCCTGACAGATACTGATCGATGAAAAGGCGTTTAAATTCATCTGTGTATGTTAATGATTTTTCACTAACCTTAGCGATATATGGATTTTTAGATAAAGCCTTGCGCTCTGCTTGGTTAAAATGTTTCTTACTCATGTCATCCCCTCCATTGCCTCTTCCAGTATACAAAAAGTACCCATAGCCCAGACACCTTTTTTTTCAAAGTGTCCAGTCTATGGGTACCAGTTTAGCCCAGACACCTTTTTTTTCAAAGTGTCCAGTCTATGGGTACCAGTTTATAGAGAGCAGCATTTTTGTTATATCGGACCAAATTCTTGTACCCGGCCATGGACAAGAACTTGGTCCTAAACTCCACATCATTGGATCTAGGCAGTAGTTTGAATAATTGCTTTAGTTACATAGCCATTCAAGTACAGGGAAACGATAGTTGAATCATCCAAAATCAGGCCACTGACTACTTCTGTGACCTTCTTTGCATGTTACATAAGCTTGATTACAGCACCTAGGGCGGGATCAAAGGTTGGCAATTATACGTTACGGCTGCTTCTTTTGTATTCATGATGTTTGAGGGAGTGAAATTATGTTGACCGATGTCATCATTCGAAGTGCGGTCGCTAGCGATGTCAATGCGCTGCGCGACATTTCAGGTCGTCGGCTTCGCGTCGGTACGTCCTGTCGGCGGCTTTCTCGAGCTTGAGGACCTGTTCACTGATCCCGATTGGATGCGCCAAGGCGTTGCGAGCGCACTGATCGCCAACATTACGCATCGCGGCTTACACATAGAGGTGTCCGCCAACCCGCTCGTTTTGGGGTTTTACGAATCGGTGGGTTTCGTCGTCAGGGGTGTCGCTGACACAGAGGGTGGGCCGGTGCCCCGGATGTACCATGGGAAGCAGCTTGCCTACGATAGCGCTGCTTTCCAGCAGGCAGGAATTTTTAATAAGTGCTAACATGAAATCGAACTAACTTCAGAGAGCAGGGTCGCTTAAATGACAAGCAACAAGGAACAACATTACCGATTCAGTGAGGCGCCGATATGGGATGTGCAGCGCCGGTATTATGAGGAACAAGGAACGAAGGCTTGGAACAATGACCAAGTTCCTCAGTATATAACGAGTAATCCGATGATCGCTGCCGCTTATGCGGAAGTCATGTTTGGTTTTCTTCAAGATCGGGCGAATAAGGGGGAGGATTCCGAACCCGTCGTTATTGTGGAGCTTGGAGCAGGAGCGGGGCGGTTTGCTTATCATGTGTTGGATGAGTTGTGCCGGCTGAGAGACTACGCGGGGATTTCCTTGCCTCCATTCCGCTATGTAATGACGGATTTGGCGCTTAACAATGTACTGGCGTGGAAGGAACATCCGGCTCTGCAAGCTTTTGTTGCCGAGGGATTACTGGATTTTGCCCAATACGATGCTGTCCATGATACCGTACTGAATCTCGTCGTATCTGGCACGGCGATCAATGAAAGGGAGTTAAAGCAGCCGTTAATCGTTGTTGCGAACTATTTTTTTGACAGTATTCCGCAAGAGTTGATTTATGTAGGCGACGGAAAAATTTATGAAGCCGACGTTTATGTCCAAGGTCTCGAACATATGGATTCGCTAAAACCATCAGAATGGTTGGAACGAATAAAGTTGCGTTATGAGCACCGACGGGCACCTGAGTACGAACAGGAAACGTATCCTTACCGTGATGTGATTTCTACCTATCAGGAGCACCTGGAAGACTCGCACATTTTATTCCCTGCTGCTGGTTTAACTTGTTTAGAGCGTTTGAATCTTTTATCGCAGGCTGGATTCTTGTTGATAACGGCAGACAAAGGAGATCACTTGCTGGATCATTGGAAATTCGCGGAACCGCCGGAGTTGATTTTGCATGGAAGTTTTTCTTTGACGGCAAACTATCATGCGATCCAATATTTCTTTGAGCAAAGGGGAGCCCTGGCGTTATTCCCCCTGCATCATTATAACAATATCAATGTCGGGTGTATTCTCCATTTGGACAAACCAATGGAATATGTAAATTCGAGGTTAGCTTACCGTCGATGTATGGAACGGTTTGGTCCGGACGATTTTTTTAATATGAAGGTATGGGTAGATCGTCATGTAGAGAGCATGGGCATGCAGGAATTATTAAGCTTTTGGCGTCTGGGCGGATATGATGCGGAGTTTTTTATTCAGAGCGTGAAGCAGATATCCCGATTGTTGCCGGATGCAGACGACGATGAGAAGCAGGACCTGCTCAGGGGCATCCAGAAGATGTGGTCATCGTACTATGTCATGGAACAGCGTTATGATCTTGCGCTTGACGCCGGATTGATTCTGTTTGAAATGGGGATGTTCGAACACTCCAAACAGTGTTTGGAAATATCGGTACAGCAAAACCCGGATGAGGTCGTATCAACCGTATATTATTGTCTGGCCGTCTGTTGTTTCGAGTTAGAGATCGAAGAAGAGGCATGGACGTACGTCAGAAAATTATTGGAAATGGAACCTGGTCATGAAGAGGCATTGGCATTAATGAACCAGTTCGATAGCAACATTTAGGCATACCAGTTGCCTTCAGCAGAGAAAAGAGGGTTATACTCTACTTGAAATGTGAAGCTTGACTTCAACTAAGATTTAAGTCCTATAATGAACCTGTTGTATCGTATCAAATGATCTAAGGCGTTATGGAGAATGCTAACGATTGTTTCGTTTACGATTACGTGTGTGTATCCAAATAAAAAACGAAAAGGGGTTCATTCACTATGAAAGCACTTGTCACGGGCGCAAATAAAGGAATTGGTTTCGAAATCGCTCGAAGTCTTGGGAAACGTGGTTATGATATTCTTGTTGGGGCGCGTGATGAAGCCCGTGGACGGGCAGCAGTCGAAAAACTTGTCGCAGAAGACCTACAAGCGGCGTTCATCAAGATTGATTTGAATGATTTAGACAGCTTGCGCGAAGCGGCTAAAAGGGTTGACTCGCTCGATATTTTGGTCAATAATGCTGGAATTCCTGATAGTGCCAAGCCTGGGCGTGCGCCGCTCGACATCGCCAAACCTACCATGGACTATACAACTGAGGATCTGCGCACGACGATGGAAACGAATTTTCTAGGCACCCATGAACTCATAAAAAATCTGCTGCCATCTCTGACAGACAACGCAAAAATTGTCAACATCACCGTCCCCATTTCGCCGACCGACTTTTGGCACCCGCTTGCTTACATTACGAGCAAAGCAGCACTTAATGTGATGACACTGACCTTCGCTTACGAGTTCGAAAAAATGGGCAGCCACCGCCAGATTTTCGGCATCATGCCTGGCGCTGTCGCAACCGACTTGAACGGCATGGAGGCTGGTGGACACGGCGGATTCGTCAAGTCTCCCGAAGCTGCTGGAGAGCTGAGTACTGACATTATTGTGTCTGATAAGAATCAAAATGGGCAAATCATTCAGTACGATGGTAAGATCGTTACCGATTATGAGATTCAGCTGAGAGGCTAGAAACATCAATATTCTGTTATTGATATGGCTTCGGACGTTCCTTTAGGGCACCCTTTCTCGGGTGCTCTAAAACGCCTTGCCAAACCTATCTATGCGCTGGAAAGGAACCTAACAGTTCGGACCTAAAAGTCGGCTAGATACTATAGCGGGAGTTTGAATGATCTAAATATAAAACGCGCTTAAACCAGAGACGGCCCAATGCTGATTGAGTAGGGCTGTTTTTTTAGGGTTGTCTTTTTGTTGACAAGGAAGCAATACCAAGATAAGATAACATTGTTTACTGGGAAACAAAACGCAATTTAACAAATCAATGGAAGTTCGTCGACGATTGAACGATGGACAAGTTTGGTTTCACCGCCAGACGGGTCTGCCTATCTAATCACGCAATCTACAGTCTTTTTTTATGGCTAATAGGAGAGTGTGAACATGAATATGGTTTCGTGTGATTACTGGTATCATTGAATTCGTTGCCGTTACAAGGGATGAACTTTTGGAGCTCGTGTGGGGCTATGATTATTTGGGGGACAGCCGCAGCGTGGATATGACCATCATGCGGTTAAGAAAGAAGCTGGAGGATGACACGGAAAATCCTAAATATGTGAAAACCGTCTACGGCTTCGGCTACCAGCTTGGAGGTGGCTCCAACTGAAATATGCAACGCGGCTGCTGTTGAATTATTTATTTTTCTCCGTATTATCCTTTGCCATTATTATTATTTCCGTGAATAAAGCTATCGACTATTTTAGTTTTGTGACTATAGAGAAGAAAATGATGAAGCAGGCTGACTTGTATGAGCTGTCTTTTAGAGAAATCCTTGCCATGCAGGATAGAACGCCGGCTGAGGAATCGTCTGCCGAGGTGGCGAGGGCCGTTTTGGAAAGGCTGAAATCTGCAGGCCAGGAAGTGCGGATCTACGACAGCAGCCAGAAGCTGTTGGGATGGGCCGCCGATGGAATTATCATCAATAAGGGAACGCCTCCAATGTTTAAGGAAAATATCCAAAATGCCCTCAAAGGGAATTATGCTTATACGATTACCGACGCCAAATTGCTCTATTTCGCAGTGCCCATTCAAGATAAATATTATCAAAACAGCTTTGTATTTGAGTTTGTTGAGGACCTTTCGTATTTCTACGTGATGATGGATCAAATCCGCTACATTTTGTTTGCCGGGGCGGCAGGATTTCTGGTTCTAATTACGCTGGCAAGCTTATTTATTGCCCGTAATACGACAAAGCCGATCCAATATCTGCTTGGGGCCACGGAGAAATTCTCCAAACAGCAGTTCCAGCGGGTTAAGTTGAACAGAAAAGACGAGCTGGGGATGCTTGCCGCAGGACTAAACCAAATGGGCATTCAATTAAATGAATATATCCAGCACCAGAAGCAGTTTGTCTCGAATGTTTCTCATGAACTGAAGACACCGCTTGCGGCCATCCGGGGATTTTCCCAATATTTATATGAGGGTGAAAATAAGGACAAGGATTTGCAAAAGATCTATGCTCATCTTGTAAATGAATCGGACAGGCTGACCCTGCTTATCAATGAGCTGCTGCTGTTAGCCCGGTTTGACAAGGCGGGTTCGGATGAAATGGGCAAGGAAAAGACGGATTTATCCGGGTTAACCGAAAGTGTGGCCGCAGAAATGCGGTCAAAGGCGGAGGACAAAGGTATCCTGCTGGACATCAAGCCGGGAAAACAAGTCTTCGCCGTCGTCAATCCAACCCTGATGTCGCATGCAGTCGCGAATATTATAGATAACGCCATAAAGTATTCCCATGCCGGCAAACGGGTTAGAATCGAGACGTTTATCAGGCAGGAGACGGGGGTCATCCAAATAAGGGACGAGGGCGTCGGGATCCGTGAAGAGGAAATTGCCCGGGTGCAGGAGCGATTTTATCGGGCGGAAAATGCCCGCGTGGCCAAAGGTTCGGGATTGGGGCTCTCCATATGCAAAGAAATTGTCGAGAAATTTGACGGTAAATTGGAGATGGAAAGCGAAGTGGGCGTAGGGACCACCGTGTCCATCCTGCTCCCTTTAGCGTGAAGTTACAAGAATGATACAAGATTGTGATTAAACTAATAATTTGTTTTCATATGATGACTTCATAAGATTAAGAAATCATTATGGGAGGGTAACCGTATGAAAGCATTAAGCAAACCAGCAGAACTAATGCTGTCTATAGTCCTTCTTGGGACGTTATTGGCGGGATGTCAGGGAAACGGGGAAAGTAGTTCGCCGGAGGCTTCCGCTCCCGCCCCTTCATCGAGCAGTAACCCGGCCGGCGGAAGCGCCGATTCCGGGGTAATCAAGGAAGGAACGATTCCCAAGGACGGGAATGTGATCCTGAAAGAGCTTGCTTTTGTCTACAAGGACAATACCATTGCCCTTTCCGATATCGTTGACGACGCAAAACTCGAAAGCATGCTGGGGAAAGCGGAAGAGAAAAAATCCCACACCTATACAGCAGACGATAAGACTAATATGGATCAGCTAATTGGCCGCACAAAAAATCTATACACCTTTCCAGGGCTCGAAATCGAAACCTTCAATACGGGAGAAGGGACCGATTTCTATATCACTACGATTGAAATTACCGCCCCTGAATATGCCACAATCCGCAATATTAAAGTCGGCGACAGTCTTGAAGAGCTTAAGAAAACGTATCCCGAAGGGAACCTGACGGGAAATGGAGCGACCAGCGCGGAGGATGAATACCGGTATACGTCGGCCAACTATGTGGATGTAATGACGTTCCATATCAAGGATGACGAAGTGGAAAGCATTGAAATGTACACGCTTCTAGATTGAGTGTTATGAAGTTCGCTTAACCTTAACACTAGTCAAGAAAATGCGGCCCAAGGTTCCTTATTTAGATAGAATTCACGGGCCACGTCTTCTGACCGCCGTCGCAGATGCCGCTTGGTTCAAGTATCATACCAGCTGCTGCAGGAGCGGAAAGAGCTGGTGGAGGGCTGATACATCAAGACCATGGAGTATGAACTCAAGCTGAGCAGTGATGAGGAAGAACTTTCAGCGGCCCTGGCGAGAACAGGGATAGCGAAAAGTGAATTACACCGAAAAGGCTGGTCAGCGGTCTTCCTGCTTGTATCGGAGGAACTTTGAGAATCATCTATAATTGATATAAAGGCCTCGCGTGCAGGTAACTTCAGGGGGTGTTTTTCTTTATCAATACTACAGAAACAAGGACAGAAAGAACGCTGGGGAATAAACCAACTTTAGCCGTACGGGTTCCCACCGTACGGCTAAAGTTGGTTATAAAAAGCCACGTGCTTGATCAGAAGGTGCCGAAGCGGCTGCCTGCGGCCACACCTTTGGGGGAAATGCGTTCAATCTCGGCCAGATCGTCAGCTGTCAATTTAACTTTTATCGCACCTAGGTTTTCTTGTATACGTTCCAACCGTTTTGTTCCCGGAATGGGAACAAAACGCTCGCCTTGTGCCAGGAGCCAGGCTAAACTCAATTGAGCCGGGGTGCAGCCCTTTTCGGTGGCCATTTTCTCAATCAAGGAGACGACCCCAACGTTCTTGGCGAAGTTCTCACCCTGAAACCGCGAGTAGTAGCGCCGGTAGTCGTCTTCCGGCAAATCCTCGAATTTCTTGATCTGGCCGGTCAAGAAGCCGCGGCCAAGGGGACTGTAAGGGACTAGACCGATACCGAGCTCCTTAAGAACCGGAAGAACCTCATCCTCCACTTCCCGGCTCCATAGGGAATATTCGGTTTCGACAGCGGTAATGGGATGTACCGCATGTGCCCGCCGGATCAGTTCGGCCGGCGCTTCCGATAACCCGATATATCTGATCTTCCCTTGCTTAACGAGGTCAGACATCGTGCCGACTGTTTCCTCAATGGGGATATTAGGATCGGGACGATGCTGATAGTATAGATCAATGTAATCCAGTCCAAGGCTGTAGAGACTGGCATCAACAGATTTTTTAATGTAGGCGGGATCCCCTTTTGGACCCTGTCCGTGTGTAATCCCGAACTTGGTGGCAATAACGGCCTGATCTCGTCGGTCTTTAAGCGCGCGCCCGACAAGCTTCTCATTTTCCCCGAAACGTCCGAGCTGGTATTCTGACCCGTAAAGATCGGCAGTATCAAACATCGTAACACCCATATCCAGTGCTCCCTGAATGGTTCGCACCGATTCATCGTTATCAGGCATCATCATCGTTCCGAGACCGATAGCCGACACTTCAAGTCCTTCATTCCCTAGTTTTCTTTGTTGCAGCATAAGATTCCCTCATTTCTGGATTAGGATCATTTGAGCATAGGTTTATCCTAATTGATCCTGTCAGAGGCAACCACACAACGTTTTTACTAGTAAAAAACTTAACAGTCTGTAGTTGAACTATCTATAACCGGTGTGTAAATGCAAATGTTAATATCCGGTCGATCCGTCAGATTGACCAATGACTGAATATCATAATGGACAGTTTGCTGGACAGCAGAGGACTGTAAAGAGATCCGTTTTACTTTCTTGAGTTGAATCTCATACTGATTCCAGATTCGTTCGAATTCGGAGCTGTTCTGAGTAAGATGCTTTACTGTCTCCTCAAACCAAGGATCATCCCTGTGTTGATCATAATAAGTTCGGAACACACCTACCGAGTACCTTGAGAATTCCTCTATATTCAGAATTTGACGTCGCATTTCTGAATCTTCGAACAACAAACGGATGAAGTAACGTTCCTTGACAGGGATGGAGCCGAAGTCGAAGAACATCTCCTCGGCAGCCTTGTTCCATGCGAGCACTTCAGTCCTCTCATTGGTTATATGTGAAGGAAATGACAGCTGTTCGATAATCCTCTGCATCTGCGGATCCACGGCAGCTGCGGCCAACAAAGGGGTCTCGGCAGCATGAGGGTTCCATAACTGATATAAATGTCCCTTTTCTTCAGGAGATAAACGGAGGGCAGCCGCGATGCTGTCAATCACGTCTTTCGAAGGGGTCAAATCCCGTCCTTGTTCCAGCCATGTATAGTAGGTGATGCTTACACCCGCTAGTACGGCAACTTCTTCCCTCCGTAATCCAGGTGTCCTTCGTTGGCCGTTTGTGATCTCCACGCCTGCAGCTCCTGGAGAAAGTCGCTCCCTGCGTGATTTGAGAAATGCCCCCATTGCTTTCGCTTTGCTGCTCGTAACAGTCATAGATCGAACACCACCTAGAATGGGAATTTGAGAAATTTCATTAGCATAAAAAGCAACTTTAAAATAGTATAGCATTTTTACTATTCAGCCAACTGTTCACTGGTTGCTTTCGTTCAACTTGTTCTCATCAGATCCCGTGTATTTTGGGCAGTTCTTGTATAAACTAATCCCAAATCATTGAAGACAAGACGGTGACCTAACATGTTAACGGTTTGGACGTTTCTAATTTTAGCAGCGCTATCTTTTTTTTCTATGTACGTCTTAATAAAGAAAATGAACGTTATTAATGTCTTGGGCAGTTATTTTTTTTCAAATGTGCTGATCACGAATACAGGTGTAATTATTAATTTGAATTTAAAATTAACCAAACAAGATCCATCCAATCCTCTTATTTTTTGGACACAGAAAATTCCCGAGTTATCCCTCAAGCCGGCGTTGCTTTTGTGGATGATTTATATTTTGTTTTCTAATCGGTCTTTGATCAGTAAAGGGATTTATGCTCTCATTTGCTTAATCGCGCTGGTTTCCATTGAGTTATTTTTTGTCCATATTCAATATTTGCAATGGGTAAAATGGAATGTCTTTTACACCTATTTGAGATACGGTTTGATCCTTGTAATATTGGCTGTTTACTCTTTCTATTTACAGAAACTGATTAATAAAAACAAAGAGGTAAACACGATATGATTTTACCCCTCCCACAGAAATTTGATATGAACGAAATATTTATTATCTTTTCTACCGTCATGCTGTTTGCCTTGATGTTTGTAGTGCCCAGACGAGTGTCTGCTGTCACCATCATGGTTATTTGGACCTTTAATGTCTTTCTTGCTTTGTTGGCTGATATTATCCTTAGTGTAAAACCCTATGAACTTTATTTTACGGTCGATCACCAAACGCATGAACTCTTTGATGTAATCCTTCACTTTATCACTTATCCTGCGCTTCCTTACTTTGTAGTAAACGTTTATAGATTTAACAAACCCCAAGGCCTGAAATATTTCCTTTATCTTATTTTTTGGGCGGTGTTGGCGATCACAAGCGAATGGATTTCGGTGAAATTTCATGTGTTTACCTATACCGGTTGGAAGCTGTATCTATCCTTCCTGGTTTATTTGGCTGTATTTGCCGTCAATATTTGGCTTGCAGGTTTTATTGAAAGGAGACATCCTTACAAACGGACTTCAGTTAGTTGAATAGGGCACGTGATAATGGACACACCAGGTTTATTCAAGCCCTTTCCCTCCCTCGATTCCTTTCTTATAAGGAATTCAGATGGATAGGAAATTGCCTGGACTAAATCCGATAACTAAAGGCGAAGAAATCAGAATAGGTTCCCGGGTAGTGGACACCCCTAAAGAAAATTCGATAGAATTAAAGAAATATTTTTGGGGGAGTGAGTGCTTTGGAATTTAACGACGTCATACACGGCCATACATCTATTCGTGAATATGAGGATAGGGAAGTAAGTCAGGAGATGCTGGATCAAATTTTGGAGGCAGGGATTCGGGCATCTTCCAGCGGTAACATGCAGTCTTACTCCATTATTGTAACGCGGGATAAAGAGCTGAAGAAAAAGCTGTATACGCCGCATATGGAACAATCAATGGTGGTGGATGCCCCGGTTCTGCTGACTTTTTGTGCGGATTTCAACCGGATGAGAAAATGGCTGGAGCTGAACGATGCTCCGGTTCATTTCGATAATTTCATGAGTTTTATGATTGGCGCCATTGACGCCACTTTGGCTGCGCAGAACGTCGCTTTGGCAGCGGAAAATGCGGGACTCGGCATTTGCTACATGGGCTCAACGCTTGCCAACTGTGATCAGATTGGTGAACGGCTGAACCTGCCGCCCAATGTCGTCCCTGTAGTAGGTTATTCACTGGGTTATCCGGCAGAGGCGCCTGCCCTTCGCGACCGGCTGCCCATGAGCGGGCTTGTTCATTACGAGCAGTACCAGGATTATTCGGAGGAAGACATTCAAGCCATTTATAAAGAAAGAAATGAAAAGGGATGGCAGCGGTACATGAGTGTTCCCAGACTTAAAGAGATGATAGAGGAATTGGGATTAAAAAATCTGGCTCAAGTCTATACGATCGCCAAATACACGAAGGAATCCCACCTCGAATTTTCACAAACCGTGCTGAACTATTTGGAGAAGCAGAACTTTATGAAAAATGACGCTGATTCGAATTGAAATTTAAATGTATTCAGATCAGCGTTAGCAAATAATAAGGATGAGCGGAGCACCTTTCGCTCATCCTTATTTATTTTCTTTTAATACAAGAGGCAGAAAGATCAAATCCACAATCTCGACAACGGCCTCATCGGTCAGCGGCGTATGCGTCGTAAGCAGCTCGAACCGGATCAGGTCTACAGGTAGGGAAATGACGCGTTCGGGCAGCTCCTCGACCTTCACCTCTCCGCGACGTTCCGCGTTCTGCAGAATATTTTTCATGGCTACGACAAGCAAATCCTCCGATCGCGGAGGCAGGGTCAGGTTGGAATGCAGCTCCGCCCCATGAAATTCAACCATCAGACCATGAATCGTCTCGGCCCCGATTATCTGCATCAGTTTATTTAGCCTGTCCAGCAGGGCAAGCACGTCTTGTCTCAGATTCCCCGTGTCCGGAGCTTCCAGGGAAGGTTTGGGGATATGTTTCATAAGCGCGGCGATGACCAGCTTTGCTTTGTTTGGCCATCTTCTATAGACGGCATTCTTATTGGTCTTCGCCCGTGCAGCGACAGCTTCCATCGTCAGCCGGGAATAACCGTTCTCCTGCAGTTCTTCCCATGCCGCCAAGAGAATGGCATTCTCCAGCACGTCCCCGCGCCGCCGCGACTTTGCCGTTTGTTCCTTCCCCTGATTTCCCCGTTGTCCTTCTGAATTGCGAGCTTTTGATTGATGATCCTGCGCATGTTCCGCCATATCAAATTCCTTCTTCCCAAGCTGAATTTCGTTCCTTCTTGAGGGCTCTTGTAAATAGTATATTGCATTTTCTCACGAATGGTAATATGATGACATCAAATAAGGTACGGTACGTACTGTACCCTAAATAATCAAGGAGTGGATAACATGGCTAAAAGTGAAGCAGAGGTCCTCATCAAACCTCCCAAAGAAAAAATAGACCCCGGTATTTTGAAAATTGCACTTATTCTGGTGTTCGGCGCTATCGCTTCCCAGCTGGATTCAACGATGGTCAATGTGGCGATTCATACCCTCGCAATGGACCTGCACAGCACGGTGTCGGCGATTCAGTGGGTCATCACGGGTTATGTACTGACCATGGGCCTGGCGGTTCCGATTTCGGGTTGGGCGATTCAGCGGTTTGGCGGGAAAACTGTATATATGTTCTCCCTGTGGGTATTTCTCATTTCTTCCGTTTTATGCTCTCTGGCGTGGAACCCCGGCAGTCTGATCTTCTTCCGGCTAATTCAGGGGATTGGCGCGGGACTGCTCATCCCGACGATGCAGAACGTGCTTGTTCAATCGGCAGGAGGCCGCGGCCTTGGCAAGCTGATTTCGATCATTAGCATTCCGGCCCTGCTGGGTCCGATTCTTGGCCCGGTCATTGGCGGGCTGATCATGGACAATATGAGCTGGCGGTGGATCTTCTACGTGAATATTCCGATCATGATCGCCGCACTTTGGCTGTCTTGGAGACACATTCCGGAGGATCAATCAGCTAACCATAAACCAAGGCTGGACGTGATGGGATTCCTTTTATTGTCCCCGGCGTTTGCAGTTCTGATTTACGGCATTTCGCAAATTAGTTCACATGGACAGTTCCTCTCGGCGGGCGTGCTTGTTCCTTTGGCCGCCGGACTTGTTCTGCTCGCTGCCTACATCGTGTATGCCTTGCGATCAAGCCAGCCTCCGCTGGTAGATTTGCATTTATTCCGTTCCCGGCATTTCCTGGCGTCGAACGCCACCTTGTTTCTGTCGGGTATGGTCATGAACGGGGCGCAGCTCCTGCTCCCGCTATATTACGAGCAGGTTCGCGGCGAAAGCGTACTGATGACAGGGATTCTCTTGATTCCTCAAGGGGTAGGGATGCTGTTGACACGAAGCTGGATCGGGGGAATGGCTGACCGGGTTGGGGCAAGGAGCATCGTCCTCGTCAGCTTGGTTGTGACCCTTGTCGGCAGCATCCCCTTTGCATACGCAGGGGCGGATACCAACCATTTTCTGTTGGGCGCGGCGCAGTTTGTACGGGGGGCGGCGTTAAACGGTATCCTGATTCCGATTATGGTTTCCGCGTATAAAGGATTAAAGAAGGAGCAAATCCCGCATGCAAGCATCTCTACACGGATCTTCCAGACCGTTGGGGGCGCGTTCGGCTCCGCCGTCCTGGCAACCGTTATCGGGCAACAATTGCAGGGAGGGGCGGAGGCCAGTCTTACCTCTCTGGTCCATGCGTATCAAATCGCTTTCTGGTGGACTGTAGGGTTTGCTGCTGTCTGCTTTCTGCCGGCCCTCTTCCTGTCTGGTCGAGAACAAATAAAGGGGTAAATGGAGTTTGGCCGCAGCCTGTGTCTGCGGCTCTATTGAAACGTCCCTATTTTACCAAACGTGCACATTTAAATAAATTTCTCCGTAGACGTACGGAGCCCGCGGGAGCTACACTAGGAAAAGCGACAAGGAATAAATAAACTTAGCGGGAGCTTGTATAACGTGACCTTATTAGACCGTACTCCATCATGGAAGAAACTTAGCTTGTTCGCCGTAACATGGCCTATTTTTATCGATTCGGTACTGCGGATGCTGCTTGGCACAGTCGACGTGTTTATGTTGAGCCGCATTTCCGACGAGGCTACGGGGGCAGTGGGTTTAGCCAACGAAATCATTTATTTCTGCATTTTGATGTTCGGTTTTGTCGGAATCGGTACCAGTGTAGCGGTTACCCAGTATATCGGTGCCGGAAGGGAGAAAGAGGCGAGCCGAATTTCGGCGATGGCTATTTCGCTCAACCTGATCTTCGGGATCCTTGTCAGCCTTGTTCTGGTTGGTTTCGGGGAATCCCTGCTGCGGCTGCTGAACTTAAACCCCGAACAAGTTGACATCGCAAGCCGTTATCTGAAGATTATCGGCGGATTTATTTGGGTTGAGGCGCTTTCTTATGCGGTGTCGTCGGTCATTCGTTCGAGCGGGAACACCCAAAGCGTGATGTATGTGACCTTGGGCGTCAATGTCCTGCATATCACAGGGAACTATTTGCTTATTTTCGGTAATCTCGGTTTTCCGGAATTGGGCGTTACGGGGGCTGCCGTTTCCACGGTGATTAGCCGTTTGCTCGGCACAGTTGTTCTATTTCTCATTTTGTATCGCCGGGTCCCGGCACCGATTCGCCGCAAGGATTACGTTTCCTGGAAAGCTTCTTATGTCAAACAGATTACGAGTGTCGGATTGCCGGCGGCGGGCGAACATCTTTCCTGGCAGTCGCAGTATCTCATGGTGATCAGCTTTGTCAACATGATCGGCATTACGGCGTTGAATACGCATGTTTATGTCATGAACATATCGAATTATTTTATGGCGCTGGCGATGTCGATCGGGGCGGGGACCGAAATCATTGTCGGGCAAATGGTCGGCTCGGGGGACATGAAAGCGGCTTACCAGCGGTTGATGAAAAGCGTGAGGATCAGCTTCATGTTGACCTTGGTCATCGTTGGGGCGGCCTCAATATTCAGGCATCAGCTGATCAGCATGTTTACCGATGACCCTGAGATCATTGCGGCGGGAGCGGGTATTTTTCTGCTGTCCATCGTGCTTGAACCCGGAAGAACCTTTAACACGGTGATCATCAATTCGCTGCGTGCGGCCGGGGATGCACGCTTCCCCGTCTTGATGGGCATGATCTCGATGTGGGGAGTTTCGGTGCCGCTGGCTTATTTGCTCGGTGTTCATTTCGGGATCGGACTGCTCGGCGTATGGATTGCTTTTACGCTGGATGAATGGCTGCGCGGGGTGATGATGCTGCTCCGCTGGAGAAGCCGGGCCTGGGAGAAGAAAGCGCTGGTGAAGCCGGCTGCTGTTCCGGACAACGGCGTGGGTGTGAGAGCGCAGGCTTAATCAGATGTGTAACCATCTACGCTTCGATTGGATGACCTTCCGTTCCCAAGACGGTTGGCTTCAACAAAGGTGACGATCAGAAAAGGTAGACCGCTATCCTTGGTGAGGGACGGTCTACTTTTTCTTTAAGTAGGTAAGCAAAGTCTCTTGAAGTGATCCAGCCTCCCCCGCAGCCCCTCCAAAATCTCCTCTGGTGCTTCTCTAATCCTTGCATCCTCCCCCAGAAATAGCATCCAGTTCAACATTTCCGCCAATTCTTCGGGTTTATCTGCCTGCACAAAAGTACTTACAACCGCCGTGGTTTGATAAGGATCCGTATAGGCAATAAATGCTTTTAAGGGATGGTATTTCTTGTACTGGGCAATAGCTCGCGGTCCCACTTCAAGGACAAGATTGATTTCTTCTTCCTGTTTGCCGAGTTTTTCAAAGATCTTCTTCGGACTTAACCTTCTCTTCTCCGGATAGGGCGTGACATCGGCCAGTTGGTCCACGGGAACAATCCTTTTCTTTCCGTCCTTTAAGTCAAAGCCTTCGATCGCCCACAGGCCCCTATTATGATAAAGGTGCAGAAGGTAAAGAGAATAGGTCCGGATGATCTCCCCTTCTTTAACGCTGACCGTTAAATAGCTGTCCATAAGCAGGTTCTGGATAAGCTTCTCCAGCATGGGGTGGGGAAGGTCCGAAAGCTCAAGCAGATCCGGATTATGAGGGTTGGTTCCTTCAAATAGGAGTATCTGATTCAGCAGCACAAGATCGTCCTGCTGGGTTGCTGAGATAAGGCCCAGTAATTTCTCGGCTAAGGACTGCCGGCTCTTCAGATACGGAAGCTGCGCATTTCTGGTGGCCATAAAGGCAATAAACAGCGCTTTAACCTCGTTATCCGTAAAACGCACACCAGGCAGGAGCGTGTTATGCATCACAAAATAACCGCCATCCCTGCCGACCTCCGCGACAAGCGGCATCCCCAGGGCTTCGATTTCCCGGATGTCCCGGATCGCCGTCGAACGGGAAACGCCAAATTCCTGCATGATTTCAGCAATGGTAAAGCGGGAACGGTTGTTGATATACCGCATAAGGGTGTTAATCCGTTCAACTTTTTTCATGGAAACTCCTAAACAGGTCCATTTTTTGATACTATTTAAGGCTATCATAAACTCATCAAGAACAGAAAACAACTCGACATCCGCTGACTAAATTTGAAAAAAAGGAAGGTTATAACCAATGACAAACTTTACGTTGGAAGAGAAAGACAGCTTTATCGTGTATGGACTGGGAACCGAGCTTAAGAGCCATTACACGGACTTTGCCGGCCTAAACAAGGAGAAATCCGACTTCTGGCAGGCGGTCAGCGAGGATGGCAGGCTTGATGCGTTAAAAGAGCTGGCTGCGAACGACTACCTTTTTGTAGTAAATGAAGCGGTGAACAACAAGATGATGTTTTATGCCGGTGTCCTGACAGAGGAAGCGCAAGCGGCGCCAGCAGCGGAAGGGTCCAGGGTAATTCAGTTCCCTAAAGGAGAATACCTGGTGGTTAGAGGGGAAGGGAAGACGGTCGATGAATTGAATACCAAGCTGACCGGCCTTGCCTTTGGTCAAGCCCTGCCGGAAGCCCAGCATCATGCTTATGTAGGCGGGCCCAATACAGCGGTTGTGATGGGAGAGCAGGAAGGCTTGCTTGTCGGCGAGATGTGGATTCCGGTTGTAAGGAAATAAAGAGAGGGGCTGTCGGAAGTGTCTTATATCGTTGATTTTAAAAAGGTTTCCACAGTGGGGCTGGAATCTTCGCCTGTGGCAGAAACGCTGGCCGGTCTGCGCGCCAATGAAGCCCGTTATTTCATGAATAAATACAAACATGAATTTACGGTTGTGCCGGCTGAAGAAAGCCAGGAAACGCTGGATTATGTTAACCGGGTCTTGAAAGAGGAACGGGACATCGTGTTTGCGGCTAAACCTTTGGAGACGTCGCGTTTTCAGGTGGAGAATATCGACTGGGCTTTCGTTTTTTATGAGAGTGGACTTGAAGTCAACGTCTTATATACGGTGGATGACCCTAAGAAACGGGCCGTCGGCTTCAAGCTTTCCGAGGGAATGGAAGTACCGGCCGAGCTGGAAGGGAAGTTTAAGTTTGCCCGGCAGAAGTCAAAATTGGCTGGAACGATTCGCGGTTCGTTTTTTGTTATTAAAGGCGAATATTAATTAAAAAAAGCAAAACCCGGCAAATCTGCCGGGTTTTGCTATGTATATTAAATTGCGTATAAAGAGCCGCTATGGTATCATGAAAAAACCGTGCGTGCCTTTTTTAAAAACCTCACAATAAACCTATCTTATCTACACTTTAATCTTACCATAGGACACAGCGGTTGTCAAATGTGCTTTTCGGAAATATCGGAAGGGGTGTTCGGGAATGGTCAACGAGCAGGATTGGAACCAGGAGCAGGAACGGCTGAGTGAGGTGACGGGACAGCTGCAGGAGCGAATCGCCGAGCTGGAGCCGGAGGTGGACGGACTGCAGAACCAGGCGGGGGAAATCCGCAAACGCTTCTGGGAAGAAGTAACCGTCAATACGGCTTCCGATGAGGATTTTGAGGAAACGTTCCACAGCATCAAACAGCAGGAAGCGTTGTTGTCGGAACGGGAGCGGAGCTACCGGCTGAAGCTGCAGCAATGGAAAAATCTGCAGCGGCTGCTGCCTTCTCCTTACTTCGGGCGTATTGATTTTACGGAGAATGGGCTTGGCATCAAAGAGCAGGTTTATATCGGGGTATCGTCTTTCGTTGATTCAGAAGGCTTGAATTTTCTGATTTACGACTGGCGGACGCCTATTGCGAGCATGTATTACGACTATTCCCCCGGGCCGGCCGCATATGACACGCCGGGCGGACGCATCGAAGGCGCTATGGAGCTGAAACGGCAGTATCAAATCCGGAATGGCCAGCTTCAGAACGTATTCGATACGAGCTTAACCATCGGCGATGAGTTGCTGCAGCAGGTCCTCGGCAAAGGTGCGGACTCGCAGATGAGGAGCATCGTGGCGACTATCCAGAAGGAGCAAAACGCGATTATCCGCGACGACCAAAGCCG
The DNA here is from genome assembly GCF_001685395.1 of Paenibacillus yonginensis. NCBI lineage: Bacteria > Bacillati > Bacillota > Bacilli > Caryophanales > Paenibacillaceae > Paenibacillus > Paenibacillus yonginensis. Next base: position 4,289,287 of record NZ_CP014167.1, read on the forward strand.
GATGCTCATTGTTCAAGGGGCGGCGGGCAGCGGAAAAACCTCAGCGGCCCTGCAGCGCGTGGCTTATTTGCTTTATAAAGACCGGGAGCGGTTAAAGGCCGATCAGGTCGTTCTTTTTTCACCCAATCCGATGTTTAACAGCTATGTATCGACCGTGCTTCCCGAGCTCGGCGAAGAGAACATGCAGCAGGCGACCTTCCAGGAATACCTGGAGTACGGGCTTGGCGCCGCGCTGCGTTTAGAGGATCCGTTTGACCAGATCGAATACGTGCTGACCGAACAAACCACGCGGGAGTATGAAGCCCGGCTCAAGGGGATCGAATATAAGGCGTCGGCCTCCTTCCTTCAAGCCCTACAAAATTATGCCGGGTGGCTGGGACAGGAAGGCATGCGGTTTAACGGCATCCGGTTCCGGGACCGCGATCTGATCACGGCTGAGCAAATGGAAGCGCAGTTTTACAGCTATGATCCTTCCATCCGGCTCGCGGTTCGTGTAGGTATGCTGCAGGAGTGGCTGCTGAAGGAGCTAACCTTGCTGGAGCGCAAGGAGCGAACGGAGCTTTGGGTGCAGGAGGAGCTGAATTACCTCGATAATGAGCAATACGCCGCCGTGCATAAGGAGCTGCATAAAGAGAGAGGCGTTTTTGATTTTGCCGAGAAATATGAAGAGATTCAAGAACTCCTGCAGAACAAACCGCGGCGGGATGAGGGCGACTTCGATTATGCAGAGCGGGAGGAAGAGCTGCTGAGCCGGCAGATCGTTAAAGAGCAGTTTAAACCGCTCAGAAGAAGCGTGAAAAAGATGCGATTCATCGACATGGCTGGACTGTATGCCCAGTTGTTCGGCAGCCCGGACGTTTATGCGGCGATGACGAAGGAGAAGCACATTCCGGAGCATTGGGCGGAGATTTGCGAACAAACCCGGGAGAAGCTTAGCCGGCTCGAGTTGTTCTACGAGGATGCGACGCCGTTTCTGTATCTGAAAGAGCTGGTCGAGGGCGTGCGGATCAATACGCAGGTCAAACACGTCTTCGTCGATGAAGGCCAGGATTATTCGATGTTTCAATATGAATTTCTGAATAAACTGTTCCCCCGGGCCCGCATGACAGTGCTCGGCGATTTTGGCCAGGCCATCTTTACCCAGGCCACAGAGCTGTACGGGGCGGATTCGCCGCTGATCCAGCTCTATGGGGAGCCGGACACCCGCTTGATTCGGCTTGTCCGCAGCTACCGGTCCACCCGCGAGATCGTGGAGTTCACGAGATCCATGCTGCCTGGCGGCCAGGAGATCGTGCCCTTTGACAGAAGCGGAGGGAAACCGCTCCTCACGCAGGCGGCAGGTAAAGGTCAATTGGCGGCGCAAATAGCGGAAGATGTGGCGGTGCTCCAAGCGGAGGGTTTTGCCTCTATCGCGGTTATTACCAAAACCGCCGCCGAAAGCATCGAAGCCCACAGCCTGCTGACTGCTCACGGAGGCATACAGTTGCGGCTCATTACCAAAGAGACGCCAACCTTTGAGAACGGAGCCGTGGTCATTCCCGCCTATCTGGCGAAGGGTGTGGAATTCGACGCCGTTCTGATTTACGACGCATCTGCGGACGTTTATCACCGGGAAAGCGAACGCAAGCTTTTTTATACGGCTTGTACCCGCGCCATGCACCGGCTTCAGCTGTACGCTGCGGGGGCGTGGACGCCGTTCATCAAGGCTGTGGATGCTTCTTTGTATGAAGTGAAAGAGCTGAGAGATTAAAAGCGCGAACAGCAGAAGCGGTACTAGAGGCACTCCATTTGGAGTGCCTTTTGTTTTAAATAGCACAGGTACAGGGGCGCCCAGCCCCTAATGCTGAATTGGCGGCAGGTCCGCTGAAATGGGGTCGGAGATATAAATCTGGCCCTCCTGATCGATGGAGGCAAAGAAAATATCCTCCTGGCGCAGGCCTTTAGCTTGCAGTTGGGCATCCAGCCAGGATCGCTCTTTGTGAATATAGCTTAACGATTCTTCATAGACGACACCTTCCACAATCAGGGGATAAGATACATCCTTATTGGGTTTAGGAAGTCTCGTATGATTCGGGAGCGGAGCGGAAGGGGACTCCTTTTTATACACGGTTAACTTGCCGTTAGCCTCGAGAATCGCAAATTCGACATCGGCGATATGGAAGACATCTTTTTCACGCAGCATTTGCAGAATGTTATCTATGGAGTACCTTACTTTCTTCAGGTTTTGGACCACAAATGTGCCCTGGTTGATGACAATAGTCGGCTCGAAGGTGATCAGCTTACCGAATTTTCTGGATTTAATCACCAGGAATGAAACGCCCCGCTGCAGGAGGGCAATTAGTACAATCGCAACAGCCGTATGGATATGATTAATGTTGGGATCAGCAATATCGGCCCCAACGACCGCTCCCAAAGCGAGGATGACGAGAAAGTCGAACACCGGAAGCTCGCCGATGGATCTTTTGCCCATAAACAAACCAGCAATCAGCATGAGGGGGAAGATCGTGATGATCCTCCCGGCTACGAGAAGCGAATCTTTGACGGTATCCATCCACATTTAGACTTACCCTGCCTTTATCAATAATTTGTCAGGCGTTTTAATGGGTATCTTACCCTATTGTTCCTTTAACATACCCGGCGAATCCCGATACTCCCTGCGGCAGGACAGGTGTACATGAAATTATCTGCTTCTTTTCTTACAAGAAAAAGTGAATAATTTCCATGTAGAAGAGAGGGGTGTGTGGCATGGAGCTACGGTTTGCAATTGTATTTCTCAAAGAAGCCGGATTTGAGATCGTTACTTGTATGAGCGGCAAGGCAGCCTGCATGTCAGCCCTCGATGAAACCCCGGTGGATGTAGTCCTTATGGATATTATGTTAGGCGATACGATGTCGTCCTGCTCAAACTGATTGCAGAAGGAAAGACGCAGCAGGAAATTGCCGATATGAAGGCTGGGAACGATATGCCGCCACGACGCTGCGTGTCGACCGTACGCTGATGGCCGAATGCTTCTCCAACATTATCAGCCATGCGGTGGAAGCTATGTCCGGACCGGAGCATCCCTTTGTGTTAGCGGCGACAGGTTTAGCAGCGGGTTAACGGTTTGTAGCGCCGGGCTGGGATTCGGCTGTCTTCCCGAAGGCCCGCCGGCCGGCCAGCCCAACCCCAAGTGCCAGCAGAGTAAGAGCTGCTGCCAGCACATACAGATTTACAATGCCGATCCATTCGGCCAGCCCGGCCATAGCCAGCAGCGAAATGCAGAATACGAGATTCAGCAGGGAGGCTTGGGCCGACAGCACCTTCGGCAGCGTTCCTTTGTCTACGCTGCGTTGAATCAAGGTGCGCCGGTTGATGACCGACAGCTCGGCGAACGGTCCCATCAGCAGCACCAGAATGAGTGCGATAACAGGGCAGGTGGTGAGCGCGTATAAGGCGGTCAGGATGCCGTACCCGGCCATGCCGATCAGCATGGCGGACAGGAAGCGGCTGCCGATGGTCCGGACCAGTGCAAGCACCAGCAGTCCGCCGCCAACAGTCCCCGCAAAATACGCCGCATTAATAAAGCCCCACCATTCTTCGCCTTGTCCTAATGCAACCTGAACGAAAGCGAGTGTAAAAGCACCGACCCAGACCGACCCGCCAAGCATGTCAATGATATCCATAAAGGTGAGCAGCCGCAGGTTTGGCATTCGCCAGATCATTTTCCAGCCTTCAGTCAGGGTATGCCATCTGGAAGACGGAGCAGGGGGATTGGGATCAGATGAATCCGCGGTTTGCAGCTCTGCTTGCTCCACAGGTTCAAGCCCTGCCGGCTCTTTGACACCCAGCGTCATAGCTGCCGCCAGTCCATAGATGACAGCGGTCAGCAGCAGGGTATGACTGGGCCCCAGCCAAGCGACGATCATGCCGCTTAGCCCCCAGCCGGCAAACTGCACTACCTGGTCGCTCACGCTGATCAGGCTGTTGGCTCTGAGCAGCCCCTGCTCATGCTCCACTAGCCGCGGCACAAGCGCGTTGCGGGCAGGGACTGTCCAGCCGTCAAGGAAGGACATAATAAATACAAGCGCAAACACAAGGACAAATGAAGCGCTGCTCCCGTTAACCTGCAGGTAGACAGCCAGACCTACGAACAGCAGAAACTGGCCCGTCTGCGACAGAAGCAACAGGGCGGGCAGCTTGAAGCGGTGGATGAGCAGCGGGGCGATCAGTCCGCTAATCATCTGGGCGCCGCTGCGCATCAAGGGCATCAACGCAGCAGATACCAAAGATTCGGTCTGGTTAAGCACCAATACCGTAAGCGCCATAATGTATAGGACATCTGCAGCATTTGCCGCCGTTTGAGTAGTCCACAGATAATAAAAGGGACGAGTTAAGGCTGATGATTTCATTACAAGCGGGTCTCCAATTCTAAAGGTGCAAATAAAAGATGTAAAACAGGAAGATAAGAACAAGGATACGTGAATTTGCAGGTTTTTACAATTGAATTCGATCATCAAGCTCGTTTGGACCCTGGGAAAGGCCGGTTTAAGCTGCTCGTCCGCTGTTCCCTTCAAAAAGGGCAAAACGACAAAAAGAAGCCGCTCCACATCCATGGAAAAGCCTGAATACCGGATGTACCAGGTTCCCATGAAAGAGGAGAGCTTCTTTTATTTGCGGCATGATGTTGAGCTGCAGAGCGAACTATAAGGAGAAGCGTAATGCCTATTTAATTCAGCTGCAGACCACGTCTATATTTCAAAATCTCTTCAGCGGCTTGCCGCTGCCCACCCGCCTTCCGGAACGAAGCGCCAAGTTCGGCAGCGGCCGCTCGCATGGAGTCATCCTCCAATACGCGTTCCGCCGCCGCTCGGAGATCCTCGGCCGTCAGGTCCTGCTGATTGAATTGAAGGCCCGCGCCTAGCTCGGCCACACGCCGGGCCAGGGCCGGCTGGTCGGCGCTTTGCGGGATAACAATCAGGGGCACCCCATAATAGAGACCTTCATGAACACTGTTCATGCCCCCGTGAGTGATGAACAGACCGGCACGCTGCAGCACCTCGAGCTGCGGTACATAAGGGCGGACGATAAAATTCGCCGGAAGGCTGCCTAACGCCGCAATCTCTGTTTGTCTGCCGACAGACAGAATGACGGTATATTTCGTATCGGCGAAGGCCGTCAAACAAAGCTTATAGAAATCCAAAGCTTGATTAAAAACCGTACCGAGCGAGATGTAGATCAGGTTCTCCGTGCCTGCATCCAGCAGCAGGGACTCCTGTTGCGGGCGCGGAGCCAGGGAAGGCCCTACGAATTTGTAGGTATCATCAAAGCTTTCTCCGCCTGGCTGGAAAGCTTTCGAGGTGTAGACGAGCGTCATCGGTGCAGGATTGCAGAAGATTTCGTAGGCGGAGCCCGCCTGCACCTCGTATTTGGCTTCTGCCTCGCTGATCAGCTGCCGCAGCTCCTGTTCAGCTTGTTCGTTTACCTCGGCCGGATAAGCCTTCAAGAGCTGTTCCTGCATAAGCTCGAAATCGGCCGGTCCCACGGCGAAACTGGTGCAGGAGCTGATGGCCGGAAGCTTCAGAATCTGCGCCAGCAGGCGTCCGCAGCCGAACATCGAGTCATGGATCATGTAATCGAACCTTTCTCCTTGAATCTGCTCCAGAACGCTTGGAATCACAATGTCAGCTGTACGCAGCAGGCCGCTCACTCGTCCCCAGGGACTTCTTCCCCCGGCAAGGAAAGCTTTTACAAAGGCCTCACCGTCAAACGTAATCACCTTTGCCCCGGTCGATTCGGCGAGTGTCCGGAATGAGTCGGATACGAAATATACGACTTCCTCACCGCGGCTGATCAATTCCCTGATAACGCCCAGGGTCGGCTGGATATGGCCTTCAGAACCTCCGTTGATCCATAACACGCGTGCCATAAGTTCATCACCTTCAATTGCAAATTAGTCGATCATGTTTTTGGTTGCACTGTACATCTTCGCGGTGTATTCGTCGATTTCGTCCCGCGACATGCGCAGGCGGGGTGCCGACGACCCATATCCGATTTCTTCCTGGCCTGCTTTCAATCCTTCAAAAATGCCATCAGCGAAGGCGTCCAGCGGTTCTCCGCCTGTATGCAGGCCTGTTCCGCCCAGATCGGTATTAACGGCCGGAGGAGCTACTTCAATCACTTCCACGGAAGTCTCGGACAGCTGATGTCTAAGGCTCATGGTGAAGGAGTGAAGCGCCGCTTTCGTTGCCGAATAAATTGGAGCGATGACAAATGGAGTAAAGGCCAGACCGGAGGTCACGTTAAGGATGGCCGCCGCTTCTTTTTTCGCAAAATAAGGAGCAAACAGCATGGAGAGGTGGAAAGGAGCCTCGATATTCGTGGCGATTTCTTGATTGAAATAACTCCAATCGTTCTTCGCGTCTGCCCGCAGGACACTGAATCGCTGCTGGATGCCTGCGTTGTTCACCAGCACATTAACTTCCGGATAATTGGCGGTTACCCAATCAAACAAGGCTGTCCGGTCCGCTTCCAAGCTCAAATCACTTGCACGCGTAATCAGGCCGGGAAGTTTCTGTTTCGCTTCCTCAAGCACCTGCTCTCGCCGCCCGGTTACAATCACCTGGTTGCCGGCTTGGATAAAACGTTCTGCAAAAGCCAGGCCGATGCCGGAGCCTCCGCCGGTAATAAGGATCGTATTTCCTGAAAGTTTCATATCTTTTCCTCATTTCTTATGATTTTTGATGGGTATATCGATCAATCTTATAATCAATGCTCTTTAGGGATTCCGTCATGGATGAAATTTCAGCCAGCACCTTCTGCTTGTGCGCCTTCATCATCTCAAGCCGCTGTTCCACCGTGCTGTTCCCTTCCACTACCCAATCCATGTACTGCTTAATACTGCTTATGGGCATGTGGGTGTTTTTTAGGCGAATTACGGTTTCAAGCAGAGCTGTTTGATCTTCTGAAAATAACCGTCTGCCCGCTCCATCACGTTCAATAAAGGGCAGCAGCCCTTTCTTTTCATAATAGCGTATCGTGGATTCCGGAATATTAAATTTAGCTGAAACCTCGCTAATCGAATAATACTTCATTTTGGAGACCTCCATCATATCCTTTCTCGTCGACAGGAATAGGATACGACTTAAACTGTGGTTTAAGTCAAGCCCGCAATCCAAGTTGTTCAGCTATTTTATTTAAAGAGTATCGGCGAAAATAAGAAATAAGAAACCTGTTAGGAGGATTCCGATATGACCAAGTCCATTGTTGAGAAATTGAATCTGAGCAAATTTAAGCAGAGGGCTGTTCTGAACCAGCCGGCGGATGACGACAGCCTATCAGAGCTTAAAGAGCATGATACGGAATTGGCGAACGGTCCATATGATCTGATTTTTGCGTATGTTCTTGATATGGGTTCCCTGAAGGAGCTGGTCCGGAAAGTGATCGACGGCGGCCTTTTAAATCAAGGGGGATATTTGTATGCCGCCTATCCGAAGAAAGGCAACAAAGTCTACCCGACGTATATTCATAGGGACAGTCTATTTGAAGGGCTGGGAGCCGGTGAAGACGGATATATAGGAGCAAGCAGCCTGAAGTTTGCTCGTATGGTGGGTTTAAACGAGGTATTCACCGTAGTTGGCTTCAAAGCGGAGAAACGGAGCAGTAAAGATACCCCAGACCCCTCTTCCAAGCCAAGCGGGCGTGTCGACGATTACCTGCCCCTAATCCCTGACGTAGAGCGGGATCTGGAAGACAGTCCGCAGATTCTGGCGTTCTATCAATCCCTTACCCCCGGCTACAAGAAGGATTGGGCCCGGTACATTTATAGCGCCGTACAAGAGAGCACAAGGGCCAAACGAAGAGCAGAAATGAAACAGATTTTAGGCGAGGGCTACAAAAGCCTTGACCATTACCGGCGGGGAAAGTCCTAAATAGAGGATAGTAGCAGAGGGTACCCATACAAAGCGACAGTGTATGGCATAAAGACCTACTTTGCAAAAGATATAGATTCTTTTGGACTATGTAAATTAACGCAAATAGATACTTTTGAACCAATTAAAAACAGGTGTTTTCCACTATAATATAGAGTATAATTTTCGACATTTGTCAACATTTTCCTAGAAAAGGTGAGTTCTCTATGTTTTCTCCTTTCCAGAAGAAGAAGGGTAGTTTTGAGCAGCAATCGCAAGAGGATTTAGGCACAGGGAGGGGTTTGGTTCCTTCCGAAGAGGAAGTGCTGGGTGAATCGGCAGAGTTTGAAGCAAGTGAAGAGCCGGCAGGTGCAATTTTTGTTCACAATAAAAGTCAGATGGACAAAAGATCGCTTGATCTCGTCTTTGCCGTGGAGCAGATGATCAAGGCCAAGCAGCATCTTGAGGTCAGCTTTAATGATTTGCAGGACCGTTTGGGTCATGCCCATGGACAAAATGACAGGCTGAACAGAGATCTCAAGAATTTGGGCCAGGTGATCGAGGAACGCGAGAAAAGCATTATGGAGCTTGAGCAGCGGCTGAGCGACAAGAATTTGAAGGTCGATCAGATGATGGAGGACTACAGGGAGCTTCAGGCCACGTTGTCGGGGGAAATAGAAGAGCTTAAAACGGTGATCGAGTTCGAACGCCAGAACTACAAAAGTCTGCTTCAGAAGTATAACGAAGCGGCGGCGGATAAGAACAAGAAAATCAACGAGCTGGAAGAGAAGAATTCCAGACTCGAAGTGGAGCTCTCCCAGATGAAGCAGAAATTTGAAGCCCTTCGTCAGGAGAAGACCCATCTCCTCAATCTTGTAAACGATTTTACCAACCGGATGACTTCTCCATTTGCAGCAAACGGAGACCCGCTTCATGGAAGTTCAGCTGAATAAGTTCATCTAGGGCCGGACAAAAAGAAGGATGAAGATCGTATGGAGGCATACAGCACGCAGGTAGTGGAACTGCTGTCGCTTGGGAAGACCTCTGAGGGTATCCATCAAATGAAGGTCGTCGTCACCCAAGAGGACAAGCAGGATAGTTATTTAATAGATATTGACGAGTTTACATTTCTGGAATTGGAAGCCTGCCAGCCGTTGTGTGAAGGACGGGCCCGGATTTCTCTTTATCCCAAATGGGATCCTTACCGAAATACATATTATAGCAGTATCATCAGAACTACAGGTTTTTCCCGGGAGACTTTGTATTTTGCCTGCAGCAAAGAATTTCAGAACCAGATCAAGCAAATGAGACAAGGCCAGCTTCCGCCGGCTTCTGCTAACGGCAAGCAGCAGGAACGGCGGGGAAGATCAGCATCAGAAGAACACGCTGCAGAGGTATCCGATGCGGGTTGGACCCGTTATTTGCAGCCCTTATATACCCGAGCACCCAAAATGGCCAATCTGCTTTTGGTCGGGTTTATTTTCTTAGTGCTTATCTCTATTCCTTATCACAGCAAAGCCGACCCGGCAGGGTTGGCGGACGGACACGCAGACGCAGCACAGGAGGCCGAAGAAAGCAAAGGTTTCCATGAAGCGGTTATTCCCGCCTTCGCTACCCAGAAGAGGCTGGATCAGCTTGAGGCCGCTCACCCCGCGCGCCCGGCGGGGACAAAGGCGGGCGCTTCCGGCAATCTAACTGCGGATAAAGAGGTTCTGGACGAAGGGCAGAAGAACTACAAGATCATTGACGTCGCTGAAGAGAAGAAATTATTCGGATTGCCTAAAGGGTATGTGGCGTTGACCTTTGACGACGGGCCTTCACGATTTACCGAGAAGATTGTAGACATTCTGTCCGAGAACAAAGTGGCAGCAACCTTTCTGTTCGTCGGCCAGAACGCCAAACGTAATCCGGACGCCGTGATCTACGCTAGCCAACACGGCATGTCCATCGGCAATCATTCCTGGGATCACCAGGAAATGACGAAAGTGGCTCCGGCCGAGCAGGTTCAGAACCTGGCGGAGACGGCCAGCCTGCTGGAGTCCTTAACGCATACGCCGGTTACTTTGTTTCGTCCGCCATACGGTGCGGTTGACGACAAGCTGTTTGGCGTGGCAAGAAAGCAGCATATGAAGACGCTTATGTGGAACCGGGATCCCGAAGACTGGAACCATAAGCGGGCAGTGGATATTGTCCGGTATTTCCACGGACTTGAAGCCTCCGGAGGGATTTATGTGCTTCATGAAGACAAGAGCACGCTTGAAGCGCTTCCGGATATCGTGAAATATTTGAAGGATAGACATTTGACGTTTGCTATTTTTAAATAATTTTTGAGATTGATGAAGACCATCGACGGATGGTCTTTTTTGTGCTTTTCCAGGAAAGCCGGAGGGAATTTTTGTATTTAACTATTTTTTATTAAGGAATATACTAAGAACAAGAATCTTCTAATTGAGAATAACTGGATAAATAATAACATTTTAAAAGGAATTAGAGCCGACGGATGGAAAAGGAGAAGTTTTGTGAACCTATTAGCATGGTATGATCTTTTTTTGTTCCTTCTATTGTTTGCTTTATTTGTTTATATGTTTGCTACCGTCCGGATCACCAACTTGCGTAAGGCTTACTTTCTGTTTCATTTCTTTATGATGCTTTGGCCGCTCTGCCAATTTGCTACGGATATTATTAAGGATCCGGAAATGCAGCTGTTCTACGTTACGTTGTCCTTTGTTTCTTTATCCCTGCTCGGCAGCGGTTGGCTGCTGCTGACTATTTTCCTTACCGGCTATTCCGGGCGGTTGGGAAGAAGGTCCCGGATTCTGCTGGTGCTGCCGGCGGTGATTGCCGCTGCCGGAGTAATGGTGAACCCGTTTCAGCTGTTTGTCCGTCCGCTGGAGGGCGGCTATATGCATAGAGCGTATGGCCCTTGGTTTTGGCTGATGATCGCAATCCTGTTGAGTTATTTTTTTGCATCGCTTTCTTTGCTGCTGAGGACCGTCAGGAATTCCAAAACGCTGCTGGCGATTCGCAAACAAGTGAAAATCACCCTATGGGGGATATTTGTATTGGCCACTTTTGCCTGCAGCGATCTGATTCTAAATGTGGTGCTGAGGAAATGGCTGCCGATTATTCCCGGTTTAACTTCGGTGGGGATTTTTATCTCCGCTTTGTTCTTCGGCTATGTGATCAAGAGATATAACATGTTTGATCTGGTCTCCATTGCGCATGAAGATATGATCAATACCATTCCTTACGGCATCCTGGTATTGGACGAGAATGAGTCCGTTATTGAAGTCAACACGGCGCTGCAGCGGTTTATGGATCTCAGTTTGGGCGACTATTTCGACCTGGAGAGCTTCCTTGATTCGGTACGTGTGGAGGGCAGCAGCAGGGAATTTCTCGAACATTACCGACATAAAGACAATACGTCAGCAGAGCTGGAGATTATCTTTGAGCGGGAAACCGTGCGGCATTTCATTTTGCAGGCTGTCCCGATTTTGGACGCTAACCGGCTGCAGATTGGCCGGATCCTGACGTTTCAGGATGTGTCCCAGGAGCGCTATCTCGTTCAGGAGCTGAACCGGCAGAACGAAATCCTTCAAGAGCGCAACCATTCCCTGGATAGCATTCGCAACGAGTTATACATAGCTAATCAAAGATTAAAGGAAATGGCGCTGACAGACAGCTTGACGGACTGCTATAACCGTCACTATTTGACCCAGCATCTGACGCATGAGGTTGCCGCTAATATGCAGATGGGGACGCCATTTTCACTCATCTTGTTTGATATTGATTTCTTCAAATCAATCAATGACCGGTATGGGCATATAATAGGGGACGAAGTCCTTTATCGTACGGCGCAGACGGTCAAGCAGTCGATTCGGAGCACCGATATTCTAGCCCGTTATGGCGGGGAGGAGTTTATGATCTATCTTCCGGATACGGACCGCAAGCTCGCTGAAGTCCTGGCAGAAGAAGTGAGGCTGCTGGTGGAGTCCAATCATATCCGGGTCGGGCAGAATCCTGAACCGGTAGCCATTACCATCAGTATGGGGATCTTGTCGGTTGACGATTTCACCGGGGCCAATGAACCTGCCGAGGACCAGCTGGAAGATTATTTAATGGGGCTGCTTGCAGAAGTGGACAAGGCGCTTTATAAAGCCAAGGAGAAGGGACGCAACCGGATCGAAATTGCAGACTTCCAGCCTGTATATTGGGGCTAAACTAAGAAGAAGAGCCGGTTATCGGAAAGATAGCCCGCTCTTCTTCGTTCCTATGACATGCCTATGCTATTTTCATTAAACTGAATGTTCACTCTAATCAACTTGCATTAAAAATTTTTAGCCATAGCCTCCAAATAGTCTTCAATCGGCATGGAATTTCTGAGGGCCATCAGGTTGTTACCGGCTTCTCCGATAACGGTGCGGAATTTCTTGCTTTTCCCGGTCGCCAGATCCACGATAGCGTCGACGATGATTTGAGGGTCGTCTAAAGTACCTCTGGACTCCGAGTTCATCATCATATTTTTTAATTTCAGGATCATTTCATCATAGTCCTTCACGTTCTCATCCTGGCTCCAAGCGATGCTGTCCGTAAAATGGTTGCCTTTCGAGCCGCCCTGCTCAATCAATCTCAGCTCGATATTAAACGGACGCAGTTCATAATACAAGCCCTCCGTCAATCCCTCCAAAGCAAACTTGGACATGTTATAAAGCGACCCGAGCGGCACGGCCGTCGTGATGCCCATGAACGAGCTGATATTGATAAACATGCCACCGCCGTTAGCCCGGTAATGCGGCAGAAATTGGCGGATCACATTGATCGGTCCCCGAGTGTTTACGGCGAACTGCCAGTCGATTGCAGCCTCTTCGGCCAGCTCAAGCGGACCATAGGTCCCCATTCCGGCATTATTGATAACCACCTCGATGGTCCCGAAAGCTTCTACAGCCTGCTGCACGGCGGTCTGGACCTGATCCACCCGGGTCACGTCCAGCTTAAATATTTTAATATTGTCATATGCGGTTAGTTCTGTTTCTTTCTCGGGGGTGCGCATGGTCGCGGCTACATTCCAGCCCATTTGGGCAAAGCGGATGGCCGTTAATTTGCCTAACCCCGAACTGGTGCCTGTAATAAAGACGGTTTTACTCATGGTTTATCCTCCTAAATTCATTTTAAATTGAATGTTCATTCTAAAAAAACCAAAGTATTCTTTGGATAGAACGTTCATTCTAATCCTAAAGCATCCTTCCCTTTTTGTCAAAAGGGTGCCAGCCGCTTGGAGAGCCTCAATGCTAATAGATGCCTCCGGAGGATTCATGCATAAGGAGGAATCCAACCGTGCAAAATATTCCGGTATAAGAAACTAAAGGAGGGACGAATGACCGTGAGCAACCAACTTATTTTATGGGCGACATTTGTGATCCCGTGGGCCAGTTTAATTTTTATGAAGAAGGACAGCATCCGAAGATACCTTCCGGCGGGCATGATGTCTGCATTCTTGAGTATTTTGGTTTGTGATATCGGGGTGGGCTGCAATTGGTGGGCTTTTCGGGAAACCACCTACCCGCTGGGAGTCTTCTCTTCGTACGTCTATGGATTATTTCCGGTCGTGCCGATGTGGATCTTGTATTTCACATATAAACGGTTCTGGCTGTTCTTCGGGGTGGAGATCTTGGCGAACGCGCTCTTCGCTTTTGTCATTCTGCGCTGGTTCGACAGGCTGGGGTTAGTCAGCTTTAATAGAGGCTGGCATGTATTTATTGCCGAGATTCTGATTACGCTGATCTTCTACGGATTTCAAAGGTGGCAGGAATCGGCCCGCCAGGAAAACCGCGTGAGGCATTGATTTTGATGGTATAAGCTGGTTTTAGAAAAAGGCCGGAACGGTGGAGCACAGGCCAAAAAAATCAAGCCGCGGGCGGCTGCCCACGGCTTTTCTGCTCCTGTACTGTCTAACATAAACGTCCAACGGGAAGGACTATCTCTTGTTTACCGTCTCGCCTTCGATCAGCACGGGCTGATAATAGGTGCTGCTGGGCAAATCCTTTTTCCCCTGCAGCTTCTTGATAATCCAATCCGCTGCATCACGGCCCATTTGCTCCTGCGGATGGGTCAAGGTCGTCAGCTTGATGTTTGCATTTTTAGCAATATAGGAATTATCCTGCCCAATTATTGACAATTCGTCCGGTATGGAGAGCCCCAGTTGTCTGCATACATTTACGACCTCCAGCCCCACCTCGTCGTTATAACAAACCAGCGCGGTCAATTCCTCTCTGTTGTCGTCCAGAAATTTCCTCAAATTGGCGTTTAGAGCATGTTTGGTTTCGGTATTAAAAGAAAGCACCTGCTCCGGCCGGAACCGCAGCTTGGCTTCCCCCAGCGCTTTTATATACCCCTTCATGCGGTATTTCCCCTGCAGGTCGTCCATTTTGGCAACCAGCCCGATCTGGGTGTGTCCTTTGGCAATCAATTCCCGGGTCGCCAGATAGCTGGACTGTACGTCATCCAGGCAGAAGAAAGGCACGTCCAGCTCTTCATAATAAGCGTTGATCATAATAAATGGCACATCCTGCTCTTTAAACGACAGGTAATAAGCGATATTGGGATTGTACAAATTGCTTTTGGTAGGCTCGATAATCAGACCGTCTACGCCGAAGGAGAGCATCATTTCCAAAGCTTTCTTCTCCTGGGCGACGTCATTGTTAGTGCTGGCCAGAAGCAGCGAATAGTTATCTTCGTTCAGACGCCCCTCAATGCCGCGGATGATCGAAGGGAAGATGTAATCGGAAATGTAAGTCGTAATCACGCCGATCGTTCGGTTGGCCGGATTCCCGCCTGACTTTGACCGGTATTGATTGCTGACATAGGTGCCGGACCCTTTCTCGCTTCTTAAAAATCCCTCGTTGGACAACTCCAGAATCGCCTTCCGAACCGTCTGCCGGCTCACTTTGTAGGTCTCCTGAAGCGCAGCTTCCGTCGGGATTTGATCCCCCGGATTGTATCCTCCCGAAAGAATCTGACTTTTAAGCTCCTCTATAATTACCTGATATTTAGGTTTCACGCGATCCTCTTCTTTCAAAGTTGTTCGTATTCCTATTCATGGGTCTGAAAAATTTGTATGGTCGTATTGTATCACTCTTTTTTGAGTGGGGAAAGAACCCTGCTCTATTTGTACGTACAAATCCTTTATGAATAATGGTTGGCAAATAAATAATTCGCTTTCATAACTTTAAATGTATCTCTGTATAAATAGATATGAGCCTTTAAACGAAGTTATGGTTTTATATATGTATGTATAAATATTATTAATAATTGACAAATGTACGTACATAAACCTATACTAGGCCCATAAAGGAAAGCGCCTTCTTCTTACATATGTAGGAGGGGAACGATAGCGGGGAGGGAGTGCAAAGTGTCAGACCAGGCAAAGGTGAAGCAGTCAATCTCCCGGGGAGAGACTTCCTTGGGAATCGAATTCGGTTCGACCCGGATCAAAGCGGTGCTGATTGATTCCCGTTTCGAAACCATTGCATCCGGAAGTTATGAATGGGAGAACCGCCTTCAGGACGGATTCTGGACGTACAGCCTGGCGGATGTGATGACGGGGCTTCGGGAAGCTTACAGCGAGATGAAGCAGGAGGTAGAACGTAAATACGGCATCACGATTCGAACAGTCGGCTCAATCGGCTTCTCGGCTATGATGCATGGATACATGGCTTTTGACAGCTCGGGAGAGCTGCTGGTTCCTTTCCGAACCTGGCGCAATGCGACCACCGGCGCTGCGGCCAAACAGCTAACGGATTTATTCCAGTTCAACATCCCCGAACGGTGGAGTATTGCCCATTTGTATCAGGCGGTTCTTAACGGGGAAGACCATGTAGCCCGTATTGATTACATGACTACCTTATCCGGCTTCATTCACTGGCTGCTTACCGGTGACAAAGCCATCGGCATCGGGGATGCGTCCGGCATGTTCCCGATTGATGAATCCGCGCAGGATTACAACAAAGCGATGCTCGAACAATTCGACGAGCTTGTTGCTGATAAAGGGTATCCTTGGAAGCTGAAGGACCTGCTGCCCAAGGTCTATGTCTCCGGCGAGCAGGCCGGCGTGTTGAGCGAAGCGGGAGCCGGAATGCTGGATCCCTCGCTGGACCTGCAGCCGGGCATCCCGCTGTGTCCCCCGGAAGGCGATGCGGGAACGGGAATGGTCGCTACGAACAGCGTACGCAAGCGCACCGGCAACGTATCCGTGGGAACGTCCGTATTTGCGATGATGGTGCTGGAGAAGGAACTATCCCAGGTTTACCCGGAAATCGACCTGGTTACGACGCCAAGCGGAAGTCCGGTAGGGATGGTGCATGCGAACAATTGCTCCAGCGATATGAACGCCTGGCTGGGGTTGTTCCGTGAATTCTCCGAGGCGATGGGGCACCAGGCCGATTCGGAGAAACTGTTCGGCGTCATGCTTGGCAAAGCTCTGGAAGCCGATCCGGACGGCGGAGGTTTGCTCAGCTATGGTTATTACTCCGGCGAGAACCTTACCGGTCTTGAGCAGGGCCGCCCGCTGTTCGTCCGCTCGCCTGAAAGCCGGTTCAACCTGGCCAATTTTATGCGGACTCACCTGTTCTCCGCATTTGGCGCTTTGCGGCTTGGCATGGAGATTCTGACGCAGCAGGAGAAGGTGTCTATTGACCGCATATGGGCGCATGGCGGCTTATTCAAGACACCGGTAGTAGGGCAGAAGATCGTGGCAGCAGCGATGAATACGCCGGTTTCGGTCATGGCGACGGCCAGCGAAGGCGGAGCCTGGGGCATGGCGATTCTGGCTTCCTATATGAGCAGCAAAGAAGCGGGAGAGGGCCTGGAGGACTTTCTAGACCACAGAGTCTTCAAAGACGTGCCTGCTCTGGAAATGGAGCCGGACGAAACGGATGTTAAAGGCTTTGAAGCGTTTATCAAGCGGTACAAACAAGGCTTGGCGATTGAGCAGGCCGCAGTGGATTATCTGGTTTGAGTAAGGAGGGATAAACATGCTGGAACAGTTGAAGGAAGAAGTCTATCAAGCGAATCTGGATTTGCCCAGACATGGGCTTGTGAAATATACGTGGGGAAATGTAAGCGCGGTGGACCGCGAAAGCGGATATTTTGTGATCAAACCGAGCGGCATCGAATACGACAAACTGAAACCGTCTGATATGGTCGTCGTCGACCTGGAGGGCAACGTAGTTGAGGGACCCTACCGGCCTTCCTCGGATACGCCGACCCATGCCGTGTTATACAAGCACTATCCGCAAATCGGCGGCATCGTGCATACCCATTCCACCTGGGCAACGGTTTGGGCACAGGCAGGTTTGGATGTGCCTGTCATGGGCACTACACATGCGGATACCTTCTATGGTTCCATTCCTTGTGCCCGTTTCTTGACGAAAGAAGAGGTTGATCGGGATTATGAGGCGGAAACCGGCCGAGTTATCGTTGAAACGTTTGAAGAACGAGGTTTGGATGTACTGGCCGTTCCGGGCGTGCTGCTGCACGGCCATGCGCCGTTTACCTGGGGGAAAGACGCCAAATCAGCGGTGATGAACAGCGTTGTGCTGGAAGAGGTTTGTAAAATGAACTTGTTCGCAAGGGAATTAAACCGTTTTGCGAAAGAACTGCCGCAGCCGATTCTTGATAAACACTATTTGCGCAAACACGGGGCCAATGCTTATTACGGACAGAAATAAATCATTTTTTAGAAAAGGGGAGGATGGTCAATGTCAACCTTGGGAGCGAAGGAGTTTTGGTTTATCGTAGGTTCGCAGCATCTTTATGGGGAAGAAGCGCTGGCGGAAGTGAAGGCCCATGCGCAGACCATGACCGATGCTTTAAATGAAAGCGGGCTACTGCCTTATCCGCTGGTTCTGCAGGAGCTGGCCGTTAGTGCAGACACAATCACAAGCCTGATGAAAGAGGTCAACTACCGGGACGAGGTGGCCGGCGTCATCACATGGATGCATACGTTCTCACCGGCGAAAATGTGGATTCGCGGAACAAAACTTCTGCAGAAGCCCCTGCTTCATCTCGCTACGCAGTTCAACGAAAGCATCCCTTGGTCGACGATCGACATGGACTTCATGAACCTGAACCAGGCCGCGCATGGCGACCGGGAATACGGCTTTATCAACGCCCGGCTCAAGAAACGCAACAAAATCGTGGTCGGGTATTGGGAGCGCCCGGAGGTGCAGCAGCAGATCGCGGCTTGGATGGACGTGGCGGTGGCCTACAACGAAAGCTTCAACATTAAAGTGGCCCGCTTTGGAGATAACATGCGCAATGTTGGCGTTACCGAAGGGGATAAGGTGGAAGCGCAAATTCAGTTTGGGTGGACGGTGGACTATTTTGGCATTGGCGACCTGGTCGAATACGTGAATGTGGTTAAGGATGAAGAGGTAGACCGTTTGTTCAAGGAATATGCCGAGCTTTACGAATTTGATTACGGTGCCTATAGCAGAGAAGATTGGGAAGCCAGCGTTAAAGTGCAGGCCCGTTATGAAATTGCAATTAAAAGATTTCTGGACAACGGCGGGTATAAGGCTTTTACAACAAACTTTGAAGATTTGCATGGCATGAAGCAGCTTCCAGGACTGGCCGTTCAGCGCCTGATGGCACAGGGATACGGCTTTGCCGGTGAGGGGGATTGGAAGACGGCGGCGCTGGACCGTTTGCTGAAAATCATGAGCCATAACCAGTCCACCGGCTTTATGGAGGACTACACCTACGAGCTGGCCCCTGGACAGGAATCGATTCTCCAGTCGCATATGCTGGAGGTGGATCCGACCTTGGCCGGGAATAGACCGAAGATCGTCGTCTCCCCGCTTGGCATTGGCGGCAAGGAAGATCCGGCACGTCTGGTGTTCGATGGCAAATCCGGCGACGGCGTTGTCGTTTCAATGGCTGACTTTGGCACACATTTCAAGCTTCTGATCAATGAGGTTTCCGCCTTTGAGCCGGCGGTTCCGGCTCCCAAACTTCCCGTAGCCCGCGTGCTTTGGAACGTGAAGCCGAACTTCCAGGACGGGGTGAAAGCCTGGATCGAGAACGGCGGCGGGCATCATACCGTGGTTTCGCTGAACCTGACAACGGATCAAATTGAAACCTATGCCAAGCTTGTAGGACTGGAATACGTGATCATCAAGTAGGGGGAGGTTGCAGCTAGCCTGAGCCCCAAATCATAATAGTCAGCCCGCTTACGGGGCCTTACAAATCAGGCCGGAGCCAAAGCTCCGGCCTTTTTGTGCTATTCTACAATTTTGAGTCTATTCCGTAGTTTTAAACCTTTATTTCTCTATCCACAAAAAAAGGTAGTGCTTACCATTAAGGCGATATTCCCAAACGCGTACTTTTCCTTCATATCTTCTATGTCTGACTAATTCATAAACAAGGGCATGGACTAACTTAGGATCAGTTGAGATGTATCCATTGTAATCATGACCTATTTTATTGTAAGAATCAGATAGTACCCATTCAGAGGCTTCTCTTAATGTATCGAAATGTACATGGTCTTCAAACCATGTAATACCCTTGGGTAATTTACTATTTTTTAATTTATCCGGAAGAGCCTCCAAATAACTTCCATCGCCATCATAATACATTTCGTTTAATTCCCCTCCTCCCGCTTATGAATCCTTAACAATAAATACTCCTTGGTTGAGCAGAACTTATCCCTCCGGAATCACCGCTAATGGAGAAGTTAAAAGATTTGTTATTAAACTAACTTTCCCGTTAGCTTAATGAGGCTGCGATACATTTTCGTGGCAACCTCATTAACATCCTTTATTTAACTATCATTTCACGACCCTTTCGGTTTAAATCGTTTTAATCATATTTCCATCAATAACATAATCCGCTCCGGTAATCATTGAAGCCCGCTCCGAAGCAAGGAAAACTGCAAGGTTTGCAATATCTTCGGCTTCTGCAAATTTCCCCAAGGTTATACCAGCCATTTTAGGCAGCTCTTCAAAAACTTTTTCGGAATCCATCGCTGCAAATGAACCGATTGTTTTGGCCATTCCGTTTTCAGGGTCTTGCCACAAAGGGGTTACTACCGGTCCAGGGGAGATTGAGTTAACTCTAATATTTCGGGGTCCAAACTCACCAGCCAGCATTTTCGTCAAATTATTAAGTGCCGCTTTGGTAGTGCCATAAATAGGCAATAACATTTCGGGCATCCGTGCATTTACTGAAGAGATATTTACAATTGCCCTCTCATCGTTCTTTAGGATATGCGGTAATGCTGCTTGAGTAAAACGAACAACGCTAAACAAATTTAAATCATAAAGTTGTTCCCATTCCTCATTTGGCGTAGCCAAAAAACCTTCTCCTCTTCTCTTGTCAACCGCCCCGATACTATTGATTAAAATGTCGATTCTGCCGAACACTTCACCGAGTTTCTTAGAAAGTTCAGCTGTATTGCGTTCCATACTGACATCAATCGGTAGATGTTTGACTGATTTTTTTTCAACAAGATCAGCCAATTCCTCCGTTAAAGTCCGACTTACCGCGACGACACTTGCCCCTTCCTCGATAAATTTTCGAACGATAGCGAGTCCAATTCCTTTACTTGCTCCGGTAACGACAGCTACTTTATTGGTTAATTTAAGATCCATGTTTACCTCCTAAAGCTTCCGCTTTTAAAATTTAAATTTGATTTCCAAGCATTATTCCTTTGATGAAAACAATGTTTACAACTAATTACATCGTACAATTTAGGTAGATCCTTATTTTCACGCAATAGGTGTTCCATTAGGCATTTCAGTATCCGGCTTTAATAGAATTCCCTATAATTTCCTCAACCTTGTAATGCTTAGTTATTTGTGCACTTGAGGATTTCAGCCCGATCTCCGGTCCAAAATCAATTTTTAGCTTTATCGCAGGGATCTTTGCTTCTTCAAAAAACTCCGCTTCCTTAATCGTTCCGACACGGATATCTAGTGCTGCAAAATCATCGATCGTTGCCAACGTTTGGCCTCATCCCCACTAAAGCCTTTAACCCCTCGGTGCTGCATTTTACTGCGCTGGGCGGAACGGCTGCAGGAGTCGAATCCCTTCCTCAATAGATCCCTCCATCAGTTCTAAAAGCTGGGGCACCAGTTCCTGCATCCGTGGGGCGCTCAGGTGCCGATCGAGAGCATCCCGGTTTTCCCAGCGCTCGTAGATGATGAATGTACCGGGCTGGCCTTCTACCTCGTGAGCCTCATAGTCAATATTGCCCAAGTCGTTGCGCGACGGAGTGACAGCAGCGGTCATAAATGCCTTCATCTCGGCTTCTCTCCCTGCCTTAGCTCTTGCCTCCCAAAGTACAGTAACGTTACGGTTCTTTGTATCGTTCATTCTAATTCCTCCTAATTTATAAATACTTCGATTTTGGCTTTACCGTTTTCTCGGGGGGTCAAATTCCCCGTTTACACTTGTATCAATGGCTTAGCTTAATGCTGTTATAAGCTCCCAAAAGTGCGATTAAAGCCTTGGCCCGCAAAAACATCTTGACGAACTATATCTAAACGGCGTGTTTGATATTCGCTCAAAGCATTTATTATCGAATTCGGATACTTTTTAAGGGCATCCATAATGGCAACCGTATCATCAAGTGAGTCATTAAAGCCTGCCCCTGTCATTGGCGACATGGTATGTGCTGCGTCGCCGATCATGGCAATTCTTCCTTTTGACAAGATATTAGGGATGTATTCATTAACAGGTGCCCCGATTAAACTGCGATCCTTAATTGCGATTTGCAAAACGGCATCCTCTTCTTTACTCCAATTGGCTTGGCTGGTTTGTGATAATTCTTCTAGCAGCGAATCCGGAACAGCTTCACCGTATAAGGAATGCTGAGCAATCCCGTCCTTTAACACGCCTAATTCAGACAGCAATGGATTATGCGAGTGATCAAACCAGCAAAAACCTATCCACCGCTGGCCGGGCTGGGTTCCCCCCTCTTTCCCCGGCATCACCGCAGTTGTCAATTTACCGGCTGCACTATCGCTGAAATAAGCGCTCGAAAGCTGCCGTTTTCTCCAGTCCCTCTTTGGCAGTAAATTTTCATCCACTTTCCCTACCCAAGCCAGATAGCCAGCATAATCTGCAAATGGTTTGTCAGGGCTTAAATAACGGCGGACCATACTTCGATATCCATCTGCGCCAATCAAGAAGTCTCCTTTAAACGTCTGCTCCTCTTCACTGGTAGCCCAGGCAGATGATTCATTTTGCCCAACACTAGCAATTCGTGTATGGTGCTGAAGGGTAATGCCAGGTTCTTTAGCGACTGCGTTGAGTAAACGTTCTTGAATGGCTGACCAGGCTTCAACATGGTTGTTACCATTGGATGCCAAGTGTCTCAATTCTCGTTCAATTTCACTATTATGATAAGGCTTTGTGTGTAAGCGAATAAAAGTACCATTTCTTAAGGATGAATCTGCAGCACGTTCAAGAATGGTCACTGTATAACCAGAACGGGATAACGCAAGCCCCATCATTAGACCACCTAAAGATCCACCTACAATAATGGCATGTTCAACCTGTTGTTGTGACATGATTCCTTCTCCTGTTTTGTAATGGGGAATTCGTAAAAAAATCCGTTACTGCAGCTTCATCTGGCTACGGAGCATCCGATCGAGGAGTTTGTCGGGGAGAATACGGACCAGTCGGGTCAGCAGGGCCGAATCGCGGCCGACCGTATAGCGGGTGCGCGGCTTGCTTACGTGGATGGCTCGCGAAACCACGGCTGCCACTTTCTCGGGGCGGATACCGGCCGTAGCCCAGGTTTCAGCCTGAGCCTTCACGGCATCAAAAAGACGATCATGGCGCCGGTGCTGGTCCGGCGTCATCAATTTCGCCAGCCGCTCCGCTGTCGTAATCCCTTGTTCCGACAGGCCCGTGCTAACGCCACCCGGCGTGATCATGATGACCTTGAGGCCAAACGAGGACATCTCTCTGCGGAGACTGTCATTGATCGCTTCCATAGCATACTTTGCAGCCGAATAAATGCCGAACCCGGGCATGGAAACCTTGCCCCCAAGCGAACCGATATTGACCACTCGCCCTCCGCTGTTCAGCAAGGCCGGGGTAAGCGCCTGAATAACCGCGACCTGTCCGATCACGCTGACTTCGATCTGGCGGCGAAATTCATCCAGCGGAACCATCTCGAGAGGGGCATTAACGGCGATGCCGGCATTGTTGACCACGGCCCGCAAAGGGCGACCAAGCGGATCTAACGCCACCCGTTCGGCCAGCGCCTTTAGGGTGTTGATACGGGTAACATCGACGATCACCGGTTCGATATTCTTGCGTTTAATTTTGTCGGCGTCTTCCTGACGACGAACCCCTGCTAAAACATGAAAGCCTTCGGCGGCAAGCTGCTCCGCGGTAGCCCTGCCGATGCCGCTGGACGTACCTGTGACGACGACCAGTTCTTGAGTTTTGAATGGCATAGTAACCCTCCTGAGTTTGATAAGATGTGGATCACGGTATAGCACTGTTATACGGTTATTATAGCACTGCTATATAAAGTTGTCTATAGCGGTGCTATATTTTTTTGAAGTGTTGTTCTGTGGTCTGAACATGGCTTTGACGGGCGCGCGTGATGCACTCGGCGTGCCACATTTCACCTGTCACACTACTGGAATCCAAGAGAACGAATGCTCGCATCCTCCAAACATAAAAAAGATCGCCATCCTCCCGGAGGTCCAGGTTGGATAGGCGATCTTTCTTATGCGTCTTCTAGTATCTTCTAAATTGAATATTTGCCTGGAGTCTCCAGGCTCTGTCACCCGAATCCTTCATTCTGAATCGTTGTCTGTCCTTGGGATCAAAATGATCTGCATGACGCTTTCCCGAATGAGATCAACGACGTCGGGCTGGGGTGGGGGTGCCTTACGAACCTGGGCTGTCACATACAGCCAAGAGGCCGTATTGGCGGAAGCCCAGACCAGATCTGCTGCTGCCTCAGCGGACACAGCCAGTTTGCCTTCGGCGGCGGCTCTCTGAATATTTTTTACCAGGGCTTGGTACGACTGATCTGCCGCCTCGATATGGGCACCCTCAAGCAACCGCCCCATCATCGCCGCATAAATCCGAGGACGGGCTGCCGCGAAGCGGACATAGTCATCCCATCCTTGACGAAGAGCGATCTCTGGAATGGTGGACTCCACAGCGGCAATCTTGCTTTCAAATAACTGTTTGAACGCTTCCACTATAGCTGCACTTAGGAGCCCATCGGCACTGCCGAAATGGTGATAGAGAGTAGGCGCTGTAACCTGCGCGATGGCAGTTACGGCTCGCGTCGAAAATTGGGCTCCTCCCTCCTCTTCGAGTACCTTAAGAGCAGCTGCTAATATTTTGTCATATGTGTTCATACGTCCATTATAGCAGTGCTATATCCGAATGTCCATTAGGAGGGTTGTACTCCTGTGACCAATATTCCTGTATTGGTGACCAGATACCTAATTCAAGGGCTATGATCAAGTCATAATTTCACATGAATCGTACGGAATTAGCAGTATAAATAAGTGCAAAGCGGAGATATTTGTGAGGTACAGCCTCTTCCGGGTGGGTTTTGATGGAAGAGGCTTACGTTCACCGTTCATATTTCAAGAAACTTAAACCAAGGTAGAACCGCCATCTACGACAATGATCTGACCGGTGGAATATTTTTCGCGCATTAGGCAGAGATATGCCTCAGCGCCGTCCTCCGGTTCACCGACTCGCCCAACCGGCAATGATTTCCCAGTATGTTCATACATTGCGTTCCGTTGTTCCTCAGGAATACCGTCCCACAACCCGGTACGCATAAGTCCGAAGCAAACGGCGTTGACGCGATGCCGGCTCAGCTCGACGGCCAACGCCCTTGTGGGTGCCTCAACAGCGCCGCATATGCTGGCTGAGACAGTAAACCCCTTATGAGGACGAACTCCGGCAACGCCGGAAGTCAACGTAATTGACCCTCCCCGTCTGATGTTTCGGCTGCCATATTTGGCGCCATGAACGCTCCCCAGTATCGCACGTTAAACAATCGGCGTACTGTATCGACATCGGTAGTGTCCAGACTTTCAACCGTCAGTGGGTCGCCGGAGTAAAGACCAAGTGATCGAATTCCCCGATTTCGCTGAAAAATTGACGAACTTGTTCCTCATTTGTCAGATCAACCGCATATCCCTGGCTGCCTTCGGACAAACGCGAAACGGCACGGTCAGCTTTTTCTTTTTGACTGGACACAATGACCAAGGATGCCCCTTCCCATGCAGCGGCTTCGGCTGCCGCAAACCCGATTCCGGACGTTCCTCCAAGAACAACAACACGCTTGCCCTTGAAACTATGCCCACGTTCGATCTGTTCTGACTTCACCATAAAATTCTCCTTCGTATTTGATGGTTGGACTGACCTTGCAATATGATGCTCTTCAGCCGCGATCAGCTAATCCATGGAACAGTACGGATCTCCGACTCTCCTTCACGACGGAAGATAAGTAGATTATAATGAGTCATAAAATCGGCAAATAGGTCTGGATTTATAGTACCAAAAGCGGACGATTCCGTTCCCATTTCCCTGCAGCGGATTCTGGACAGAATGGGACCTACCCGGCCTACATTATCGACAGGCACTGGAACGTTCTCGCATGGAACCGAATATCGGGGACGTTATGTGGAGACTTAAGCCGAGCCCCGGAGCTCGAAAGAAATATGCTCTGGCGCGTCTTCGAAGTAGAGGACAGCAAGTCTCGTATCGTTAACTGGGAGAATGTCGCCTCTACGATGGTGGCTCATTTCAGAAATCGGTTTGCCTTGTACATGAACGATTCGTGGTATCAAGGGCTATTCAACAAGTTATATGACAGGAGCAAGGAGTTCAGAACGTTATGGGATCGACAAGAGGTTTCCGGTATATTGGAAGGGGAAGAAATAATCCGTCTTCCAGAAGCTGGCCTGCTGACTTTCCGTTACCCTACGTTTACAATCTCTGAAAGCAGCGTTTTTGCAATGAGGGTGTTCACGCCACATGAAGACTCAGGAATCGATGAACAATTGGAAGAGTTACTGAAGTAAGTTCATGATCCCAAAACAACATTTCTTTGTTGCCGCAGTTTTCTGCATAAAGGCCCTATGTTATTGTGAAAGAAAAAGTACCGCAAATGAAAAAATCGCCCGAATCCTGATCACGCTAGGTGGCCGGACTCGGGCGGTTTTCATTTTGAACAGCTACCATCGGCAATCGGTACAAAGTTCTTGTCTTTGGTTTAGGGAAAGAACTTGTACCGATAAAACAAAAAAAGCCGCTAAAATAGCGACTTCAAATGGGACTACGCTCTTGTCCCCCGACAGTTAATCCAGATACAAAATCTCAATCTCGCCCGGAGCGAAGGATTGCTCTGCGTAATTCCCCCCCCAATCACAAAGCGAACTCAAAATAGGTTCAAGTGATTGACCCAGTTCCGTCGTTGAATATTCCACCTTAGGCGGTACCTGATTGTACATCTTTCTGCGAATTAATCCGTCTGTTTCCAGTTCCCGAAGAGTTTGAATCAGCATCTTTTGCGATATATTATGAACGAGTCGCTTAAGCTCTCCCGTCCGTTTAGGTCCTTTTATTAAATAGTACAGAACAAGCCCCTTCCACTTTCCTCCGATAACCTCTAGTGTAACTTCCAGTTCACAGAAAAATGTTTTCATATCAATGCACCATCTCCCGACCTAAGAATATCCCCTTCATGTATCGCTTGATCCTTCAAGGATCACTGAAGGAACAATTGAACGTTACATGGAGGGGATAATACAATCGCATTTAAGTTGATTTAAAAATCTTTGTCGTTTGAAAATTATTATGTCCTGGTTAAACTTGAGCTACTCCGCCATCTACGAATAATTCAACGCCGTTCATATAGCTGCTTTCATTAGAGGCTAGGAACATGACAGCATTGGAGATCTCTTCAACCTGCCCCACTCTGCCGAGCGGAATATCATTTTTTGCCTGTTCCAGGACATGATCTAGTTCAGAGCCAAATAACTCATCGTACGCCGGCGTTACGATTGTTCCCGGACTAAGGATGTTTATACGAATTTCGGTCCCTCTCATATCAAGAATCCAGCTGCGGACAAGCTGTCTGATCGCTGCCTTGGATGCACCATAGATACTAAACGCTGGCATCCCCGTCGAGCCAGCAGTGGATCCCGTTAGAATAATCGAGCCTCTTTTATTTGGAAACAAAGCTAATGCCTTTTGTACTGTAAAGATGGTTCCTTTCACGTTGACATCGAAAGTCTTGTAGTATTGTGCTTCTGTAATTTCTCCTAATGGAAGAAATGACCCTAGTCCGGCATTTGCAAAGAGAATGTCCAAGTGTCCCTTTTCTCGCTTAACGGTTTCGAATAATATATCTAGATCTTCCGATTTAGATATGTCACCTCGGACACCTGTAACATTCTTTCCGATCTGCTTTA
Organism: Paenibacillus yonginensis; assembly: GCF_001685395.1. Taxonomy (NCBI): domain Bacteria; kingdom Bacillati; phylum Bacillota; class Bacilli; order Caryophanales; family Paenibacillaceae; genus Paenibacillus; species Paenibacillus yonginensis. The sequence goes on from NZ_CP014167.1 coordinate 4,316,643, forward strand.
CTGCTTCATCCAGTTCACGTTGTCTGCGTCCCGTGATAAAAACGTAAGCCCCTTCTTTTACGAACTGTTGTGCCGACGCGAGACCAATGCCGCTTGTACCTCCGGTTACAACTGCTACCTTCCCGTCAAATTTCCCCATTCTAGTACACTCCTTTTATAATGATTTATATGGTATAGGATGCTCTGTCTGCCTCATAAACCTCCTATGAACGATAGTATGGGGGAAAAGTTACAAGAAAAACAGTACCCACTTTTTTGTGATATAGTCACCAAAAAGTGATAATTGAGGCGGCACAAGCGCTAGGTATTCCCATTAGCAAGACGCCAAACTAACAATAAAGTTGCGCTATCAACTGCCCGTTAGCTTAATATTGTGTGGGTTGGATAAACGTTTGCTGGGTATGGTGCTCTTAGCTGTCCGCTTGGTTTCAAAACACCGGCAGAAATAAGACTAAAGGTAACTTCTGTTGGCTGACCTAATAATACATATCCAAATGGAGTAATTTCAATCCCCCATTGGAGATCTTTGCATGGCGTTTGTTGAGATGTAAACATGGTTTCACCCATCAAGCTTGTTACTCTGCGGGTAAGTATAAGTACCCGAAGGAAGTAGGGTATCAGTATTCGCGAAAATTTTGTTCTGTTGATGACAGGATCTGTCACTATTAAAGATTAAGATAAGAGCGTGGAAGGGAAACTGAAGCAGAAGAGTGATTTGAAAATTTAAAAGGCCAGGAGAGATGAGGCATGTATTTTACAGTACAGGATTGGATTGCTGAATGGAACAAAGAAGCGGCATTAACCCAGAAGGTTCTGGATGCTTTAACGGATGATTCGCTACATCAGCAGGTGTACCCGGAGGGCCGCACGCTGGGAAGAATCGCCTGGCATTTTGTCTCTAACATCCCCGATTATTTGAAGAAATTCGGAGTGGAGGTCGCTAAAGTTCCCTATCCGGATGAGATACCGTCAGCCAGGGAGATTGCGGAGACGTTCAAAGCGGTGAGCCTGCAGGTTGCGGATGCTCTGGAAGCGCAGTGGACGGAGGAAACTTTGAAGCAGACGCAAAACGCCTTCGGGAGAATGGAATCGAATGCTTCCATCTTTATGGGTTTGATCAAACATATTATCCACCATAGAGGACAAGCCACCGTGCTGATGCGCCAGGCCGGGCTGCAAATTCCCGCAGTATACGGGCCTTCCAAAGAAGGCTGGGCCCAGCTCGGCGTAACAACACCCCCGCTTTGATCCTACGTTAACCCCTTTATAACCGGTGTGAAAAACGAATACCGACTGCAGCATGCAGCCGGTTTTTGGTTTATGGAGCTTCAGTCCTCCGTAAATGAACCGAAATCTGTAATCTTCAGCTTGTAGGAGAAGGAAACTTTTGACCGGCTGAACGTTTCGTCCCAGTCCTCCTTAACCCTCTTCCAAACCGCAGGGTGCTCAATAGCTAACCTGTCGCCAAAGCCGGCTCCATCCACTTTATATTTGGACTGCAAATCATGCATCAGCTTCTGCATCATTTGAGCGAGCCTCTCCTGAACGAACTGGCCGGCTTTCTCCGCGAATTCGTTGGAAGACGGTGTATCGCTGTTGTTCCACGTTTCGATAAGACGGCCTTCCGTGGAGATAAATACCTTGAACGAAATAGTGTCGCCGTCAACGTAGCTCCGGATCTTGGATTTCATGGACTTGACCTCATAAGTGAGCGGCTCGTTGTCCCAGTCGTACGTTTTTATCGCTCCCGAATGCCCTTTGCCGGTAAGCCAGGCCAGACATTCGGTATCCTCCTGATCCAGGCTTCCAATCCAATGACCCGTAGAACCTCGGATAATGCTTGCGCCGGATAATGCGATTTCACCGCCTCCTGTGACCAGGTTCTGCAGGATAAAACTTTTTTTCGAATGCATTAGCGCGTCCAGCTTGGATAAGGAGACGACATTCAGCACTTTGCTGGTTCTCTGCAGGCTTCGCTGCATCCCTATGATGTGAAAGGCTGGAATATCATTCGGCTCTGTTGTGATCAAGGCATCCTTGGCCAAGCCCTCGGTAATATAGACTGCGGTGCTGGGCCGAATGTCGTTGTCACGCAGTACAAAATCCGTCACCTGCTCTATCGTTTGTTTCCTCAGCAGGTCGGCGGACATGATCATTACCTTTAGATGATGGCCTATGATCGGCCGGTCAAGACGGATGGAGAACTGGCGAAAGATTTCAAGCACGGAGTCTCCGCTGCCAGAGACGTTATGATAGGGTCTCTTGGCTGCCCCTTTATTTTTGTCCTGCGTCCCGATGAGTTTTGTAGGCACGATCTGGACGGTAACCATCACTTTATCCCGTTTGGTGTAACCTCCTCCTTTGGCCTCGAACTCTTTCTCTGTCGGGGCAGGTTCTCCCCGGTCAAGCGCCATGCCGGGGTAGATCGCCAAATCCTCGATTTCCTGGGAACTCCAGCACCCCGCCAGAAGCATCGGAAGGAGCAGCAGACACAAGCTGACCCCGATCCGTGCAATTGTTCTATACATGCTGTTTCAATCCTTTCGTGCGGAAGAGCCAAATTAAGGAAAGCAATACCGGCAGCAGCAGAAACAGGATCAGCCCCATCATGCCGATGGCACTCCCTAGCGTAAACAGATCCTGAACGCTTTTGGGGACCATGGCCGACAGGAAAATCAGCGGGACCATGCCCAGGGCAACCGGCATGAAGGAACATTTGAAGACCTGGGATACCCCCAGCGAGGCTTGGAAAAAGAAGCTGCAAAAGTTGCAAAACATTTGCATCAGCCAAACCACCATAAGGGGGAACTCAAGCCGCTCTACAAAGAACCCGGTGATTTCAAAGCTTCGAACCAGATCGAAGGTTGGCCAGGTGCTGGTAATGATGGAGTCGATCGACAGGCCGCCAATCACGAAGATGACCGTCAGAAGATACAAGCAGATCGGAATGGCGATTCCGCCCAGCATCGCCTTGGCGGCCTGGTTGGGATGCTGCATGAAGGCAACCAGCGTCATCACGACCTCGCATCCCGTATAGATCAGGATCGAGGATTTCAAGCCGCGAAATACCGGGAGAATTCCGTCACCCAGCACAGGACGCAGATTGTTGATATCGAATATGCGCAGGCTCACGCCGAAAGAGACAAGCAGCACGAACAGGGTGATCGGCAATACGATTTGAAAGACTCTTGCGATGGAGTTGATGCCGCCGCAGACCAGGTAGGTGCCGGCCCAAACAAAGGGAAGGGTTACAGCCCAGATGGGGGTGCCCTCGAGCAGGAAGAACAGCGTAACTTCGGCCAGCGTACGGATTTCAAAGCCGGCAGTAATGACGAAATAAAGGATCAGCAGCAGGCATAGCAGTCCGCCTGGGAACTTTCCTACAATTCTTCCGGCATACTGAAAAACGGTCTGGCCCGGGAACCGCTGGCAAAGCTTGACCATGAGCAGAATGACAAACACGATAATGACGCCGCCCAGCAGGATGGTCAGCCAGGAGTCGGGGGTCTTCATGGCTTGGGTGATGCTTCGCGGCATCGTGAGAATACCGGCCCCCAGTATAGTATTTGTAAGAAATACAGCAGCTTGCGAGGTCGTGATTTTATCATCAGTACGAACAAACAAGGCCATCCCTCCTACTATAAGTTTTAGGACTTCCTTTTGCTTTTTTGCGTTTTAAGCATGGCCGGTCTCTGCCTCATCAAAGAAAGAGGCGCCCGGAAGAAGAGATCCTTCCAGTCTCTGAGACGGAAAGGAGACGCCGGGGTCAAATAGGGAACTCCGAAGCTCTTGAGTTTGGTCAAATGGCTGCACAGTAGCAGGAAGAACAGAGTTGTGCCAAACATGCCGAGAACCGCCGCAAACAGCATGCCGACAAAACGCAGCACTCTCAGGGTGATGCCGGCGCTGTAAACCGGAATGGAGAAAGAGGAAATAGCTGTGACGGCAACCACAATCACCAGGAAAGGGCTGACAATCCCCGCCTGAACGGCAGCATCCCCGATGATGAGACCACCGACGATTCCCATGGCCGGGCCGATCGGTTTTGGCAGCCGAATTCCGGCTTCCCGCAGGATTTCGATAGAGAACTCCAGAATCAACACCTCAATGAACGGGGGAAAAGGAACCCCCTGCCGCGTTTCGATGATGGACAAGGCCAGCTCTGTAGGGATCAGGCCGGGGTGAAACGCAATAAACGAAATATAGAACGCAGGTGCCATCAAAGATACAAAGGCCGCTACAAAACGCAGCATCCGGAGCAGCGAGCCTGACAGCCAGCGATCATAATAATCCTCGGGGGATTGAAGCAGCATGCTGAAGGTTGTCGGCACGATAAGAGCAAAAGGCGTGCCGTCCAACAGAAGGGCTATTCTTCCTTCCATCAGGGCATTGATGACCCGGTCGGGTCTTTCGGTATTATGAACTTGCTGGAAAGGGCTCGAATAGCTATCTTCAATCAACTGTTCAACGTATCCGGACTCGGCCAGGAAATCGGCGTTGATTTTCCGGATGCGAGCCGTTACCTCCTGCAGAAGCTCTGGGTTGACAATGTCCTTCATATAAGCGACCACAAGATCCTTCTGAATGCTTGTACCGATCCGGAAGCCTTTCATTTCCAACTGATCGCTGTAGCCCTGGCGCCGCAGCATCGAGGTATTCTCGCTCAGCACTTCCGAGAAACCGAGCCGCGGACCACGCAGCAGTGCTTCGGATAAGGGCTCCGAAATAGAACGGTTGGACCCGTTCGGCAGCTCGATCAGGAATCCGCTGGGCAGCCCTTCGATCAACAGTCCGGCAAATCCATACAGCACGGAACGGTTAAAGCTGTCCAGATCAGGGGCTTCGGTCAGAATGTTGAACGGCAGCTGTTCCCCTGCCTTCCCGGAGCCGGAAAGGGACTCTTGAGTAGCCTCGAACGCCAGAAATTCCATGATGCGCATATTGAGCAGAGCTTCGCTTTGCATGCCGTCAACGAAGTAGAGCGTGGCCCGGGCATTCAGCTTGGTCATCGTAAATTCCCTCGCCGTCAAGTCGCTGTTGGCTCCAATCCGGGAACGAATCGTCTCGGTATCGGTTTGATAGTCCCCGCTGAAGGGGGTGCTGGAGGGGGTGGCGTCAGCATCGGATGCCGGCTTCTTGGAAGCGTCGTTTCTTCGGTCATCAATAAGCGAATAAAACCGTTTGTATATTTTGCTGGCGAGAATAGGGACCAGAAGAGCTATCAAGGCCTGAACAAAGATCTTCCAGTCCGGGATTTGACGAAGGATGAAAGACATAAGTCACAATCTCCCTGCTTTGAATTAATGAATGTATAGGGAGTTTTCCAAATTTTTGACGCTTTTAGTCATCTTTTTTCAAAGAAACGAGCAGCAAAAACGAATACGTCTATGTAAGCTCTCGCTCTTCTGCGGCGAATAGGTGAAGGTGGGCCGTGGTAATTATCTGATTTTTAGATCTATAAAAAATGAAATAAATGATTAAAATCTCCAACCATTAGTGATAAACTAAGATCAGGATTGGTCCAGAAAAAGGTATGCGGCCAGGCCGTATATCAGGTTTGTTTGGCGACTAAGCAGGAGCGCATGTATCCTTCCTGCAAATTGTGGGGTAGAAGGACGGTAATGATGAGCAACCGACAAAATCAAACTGAAGTTATTTTAATTGGTGCCGGTATCATGAGTGCGACTTTAGGGTCATTGCTGAAAGAACTAGTCCCGTATTGGAGAATCACCGTATTTGAACGGCGCGGCGGGGCAGGGGAGGAAAGCTCCAATGAATGGAACAATGCGGGCACGGGACATTCTTCTTTGTGCGAGCTTAACTACACCGTAGAACAGCCTGATGGAACCATTGATATTAGCAAAGCAGTCAAAGTTAACGAGGAGTATCAATTCTCCAAGCAGTTTTGGGCGCATCTCGTCAAGAGCGGACGGGTACCCGATCCGCGGGACTTTATTATGCCGGTGCCCCATATGAGTTTTGTGCAGGGCGAGCGGGACGTTGCTTTTTTGAAAAAAAGATTTGAAGCGCTTTCAACCAACCCGCTTTTTCCAGGCATGGAGTTCTCTGACGATCCGGGCAAGCTGAAAGAATGGATTCCGCTCATGATGAAAGACCGCACGGTTAATCAGCCAATCGCGGCTACAAGAATCGAAACGGGCACGGATGTTAATTTCGGAGCGCTGACGCGCATCCTGTTCAAGCAATTAAAGGATCAGAATGTTGATATTCACTACAACCATCAGGTAAAGGATATCAAACGAGCCGCGGACGGCTTGTGGGAAGTAAAAGTCAAGAATTTGGGGAACGGCATGACCGAACGTCATGCAGCCAAATTCGTTTTTATCGGCGGAGGCGGAGGCAGTCTGCATTTGCTCCAGAAATCCGGTATTCCGGAAGGGAAAGGCATTGGCGGCTTTCCGGTCAGCGGACTGTTTATGGTGTGCAAGAAGCCGGAGATCGTGCAGCAGCATCGTGCCAAAGTGTACGGACAGGCACCTGTCGGCGCGCCGCCGATGTCTGTACCCCACTTGGACACCCGGGTAATCGACAGGAAAGAATCGCTGTTCTTTGGTCCTTTTGCCGGTTTCTCGCCGAAATTCCTTAAATTCGGTTCGATGTTCGATCTGATTACCTCTGTAAAACTTCATAACCTGACTACGATGCTGGCGGCCGGGGTTAAAAATTTCCAGCTGACCAAATATCTCGTCCAGCAGCTGATGTTATCGAAGGAGCAGCGGATCGAGGCTTTGCGGGAATTCGTTCCGGACGCCAAAGGCGAAGACTGGGAGCTGGTGGTTGCGGGACAGCGCGTGCAGATCATTAAAGATACTGCGGCCGGCAAAGGGACGCTGCAATTCGGCACCGAGGTGATCAGCGCAGCAGACGGCTCGATAGCCGCTTTGCTTGGTGCTTCGCCAGGAGCTTCCACCGCTGTTTCGGTTATGCTGGAAGTCATCCGCAGATGTTTCCCGCAGCATTTGAAGGAATGGGAGCCGAAGATTAAGCAAATGATCCCGTCCTACGGCTTGTCTTTAGTGCAGCATCCTGAACTTATCCAAGATATTCATATCTCCACCGCTGAGGCGCTCGGCCTCGGGAATCGTACCCATTAGGGCGAGCAGGGTTCCTGAGGGCGGGACCCGTTGCGATAGGGGCTCCGATAAGGGCGTAAAGGGCAGACCGGCCGGTCTGCTCTTTTTTTAACTTTTCATCCACTAATATTCTATGAAAAAGCCTCTAATTATTCGGGTAGCCGGGGGAAGCTGTGTTAGGTAAAATGACGCGTAAGGACTGACACTAAGGAGGTTCATGATGTCTACAACAGCTTATCCGTTTCAGAACACGTCCCTTCCGCTGGAGGAACGGGTGAACGATTTGGTTTCCCGGTTCACGCTGGAGGAGAAAGTGGGGCTGATGATTCAATATCAAACGGCCGTCGAACGTCTTGGAGTGAAGGCATATAAACATGGCACCGAAGCGGCCCACGGCATGGCCTGGCTCGGGGAAGCCACCGGTTATCCGCAGCCAATCGGCCTGGGCTGCACCTGGGATATCGAACTGATGCAGCAAATTGGCAGCGCTATCAGCGATGAGGCGAGAGGGTTCTACAAACGAAACCCGGAAATCAACGGATTGACCCTCTGGGCGCCTACCGTCGATATGGAGCGGGATCCGCGCTGGGGCCGTACCGAAGAAGCGTATGGCGAGGATCCGATCTTGGCCGGGAAGCTGACGGCGGCTTTGGTTAAAGGCATCCAAGGCGATCATCCGACTTATTTGAAAGCGATTGCGACGTTAAAACATTTTATCGCTAATAACAACGAGGTTGGCCGCGGTGATCAGTCGGTCAGCATTGATCCGCGCAATATGCGCGAATATTACCTGAAGGCTTTTGAAATCCCGTTTAAAGAAGGCGGCGCCCAGTCGATGATGACGGCGTACAACGCTATCAACGGTGTTCCGGCCAACCTGAATCCGGACGTGAACGGCATTGTGAAGCAGGAATGGGGCATGGACGGCTTTGTGGTCAGCGATGCTTTTGACGTATCCGGTACGGTTCGCGATCACGGTTATTTGGACAGTTACAAGGAAGCGGTGGCCCGTTCGATCAAGGAGGGCGGCATCGACAGCTTGACCGACGACGGCGAGCTGATGAAGCAGTCGATTCGCGAGGCGCTGCAGGAAGGGCTGCTGACGGAAAGCGATCTCGATGCGGCGCTGCGCAATACGTTCCGCGTCCGCTTCCGGCTGGGTGAATTCGATCCGGAGGAAGAGAATCCATATGCGGCGATTGGCGAGTCGGAGATTCTTCATCCGGAGCATGCCAAGCTCGCCCGAGAAGCAGCTGGCAAAGCCATCGTGCTGCTGAAGAACGAAGGCGGCATGCTGCCGCTCCAGGCCGACAAGCTTAAGAAGGTGGCGGTAATCGGTCCGCTTGGCGGCACCGTATACCGCGACTGGTACAGCGGCTCCCTTCCTTATGCGGTTACGCCGCTGCAGGGTATCCGGGAGAAGCTGGCCGGTCATGGCGCGGCGATCGCGTTCAGTGAAGGCACGGACCGTATGAAGCTGAAGGAGAAACAAAGCGGCCGGTATGTGCGGGTACAAGATGGCGGGCAGGCGGCCTTGGCTGCGGACGCAGAGACCGCGGAGCAAGCCTCCGTGTTTGAGGTCACGGATTGGGGCTGGAGCAGCCATACGATCATCGCCGAGCCAAGCGGTAAATATTTGACGACCGATGACCGCATCGTTAAGGCCTCCGCCGACCAGATCTGGGAATGGTTCACGAAAGAAGTGTTTCTGGTTCGTCCGGCGGAGGCGGGAGCAGAAGCAGGAGAGGGATTGGATCCCATAACCCTCTCCACCTGGAACGATAAGCCGGTTACCGTGAAAGAAGAAACCGGCGAGCTGCTGGTCGGCAGCGGCAGCGCTGAGGAGACCGCTAACGAGATCAATGTTGCCGGCGCGGCCTCCGTTGCGGGACGGGAAGAGGAGTCGGCCGCAGCGGCTGTATTCAAAGTGGAGAAGGTAACGGATAAATTCCAGGCTGCCAAGGAAGCGGCAGGCGCTGCGGATGTAGCCCTGGTATTCGTTGGCAATCATCCTTTGATCAACGGCAAGGAAACGATCGACCGGCCGGATATCACCCTGCCGGAAACCCAGGAGCAGCTGATCAAGGAAGTGATGTCCGTGAATCCGAACACGATTGTTGTGGTCGTGGGCAGCTATCCGTACGCTCTGAACTGGGCGGATGAGCATGTTCCCGCTATCGTCTATACGACTCACGCCGGACAGGAGCTTGGCCATGGCATAGCGGATGTGCTGTTTGGCGATGTGAATCCGGCCGGCCGCCTGAACATGACCTGGTACAAATCGGTGGATCAGCTGCCGGAATTTATGGATTATGACATCATTCAAAGCGGCAGAACCTACCGGTATTTCGAAGGAGAGCCGCTGTATCCGTTTGGACACGGCTTGTCTTACAGCAGCTTCCGTTATGAAGAGCTGAAGCTGGATCAATGCCGGGTTAAGGCGGATCAAGATGACGCCATCGGCGTTACCGTCCGCGTGACCAACACCTCGGACCGTCCGGGCGAAGAAGTGGTGCAGCTGTATGGCCATGCCGGACAGTCGCGCGTGAAACGGCCGCTCAAACAGCTGCTCGCGTTTCGGCGGGTTCGGATTCAGCCGGGCGAGACGGCTGAAGTGAGCTTCACACTGCCGCTGTCCGAGCTGGCCGTGTGGGATGTGACGCGCGAGCGCTTCTGCGTGGAGACCGGTCCCTATGATCTAATGGCCGGTCCGTCCTCAGGGCATCTGCCGCTCAGCGCGGTGGTTCAGGTGCAGGGCGAGGTGATCCCGCCGCGCGACCTGAAGCAGCCTGTGAAGGCGGTCAACTATGACGCCTGCGAAGGCGTGCTGCTCGGCGAATGCCGGGAAGACGGCAGCGCCGTGGAAGTGAAGACGCAATCAGGCTGGATTGCGTTCAAGGACGCCGAGTTTGGCGATGGCGCCAGTACGGTGAAGCTGCGCGCAGCCAGCCGAACGGCGGGCGCGGCCGAAATCCGGCTGCAGGGGCCGCACGGCCCGCTTGCGGGACGTGCCGAGCTGACAGCCGGAGGCGCGCAGGAGTGGCGCGCTTACACCGCCGAGCTGAGCGGCGTCAGCGGGCGGCAGGACATCTATATTGTCCTGACCGGCCAAACATCGCTTAGTACCTTCCAATTTCAATGATCGGGCGAATATGGACAATGGATTTAATGATTTCAGAGAGGAAGTCCCCTTTTACAAGTCTCCTGGTAAAGGGGGACTTTTTGCTTTCTGCCGCTGCTGAGAGGGCTGTAGTGGAGAGTGCCCCTGTGCAGATGGTATAATTTACATCGAATTTAGTATCGGGAGGCATGAAGGATGAATGAGGATCTTCGGGCAAGGCTGGAAGCGTATCATGAAGCCGATGAATACGAGCAAATTGTAGAGGCTGTCGGTGAAATTCCGGCTGCGGATAGAGATTATGAGCTGGTCAGCCATTTGGGCAGAGCCCTAAACAACCTGGAGCGTTATGAAGAGGCGGCGGCACAGTTCCTGACGGTGGCGGAAGAGGGGAAGGACGATCCGCTTTGGCATTACCGCTTGGGACTGGCTTACTACTATCTGGAGCAATATGAGAATGCCAAACGGGAATTTACGATCGCCGATCAGCTGGATCCCGGGGATGAAGATACGCTGGAGTTCCTGGAATGGATTCGGGAGAAAATGGAGCAGGAACCCGCAGCCGAGCCTGGCGAATCCTCTGCATCTGAGGCGGAAGGCAAAGCTGCCGTGAATGATGCAGCTGACAAAGCTGACGAAGCTGACGGGGCAGAGACAGCTAATGCTGCTGGTGTCCCTGCTGCAGTCGGAGCAAACGTGCTTGCAGAATCGACGGCGGCTTTGGCTTCTACGGCTGTAGGCAGCGGAACCGGAGACTCCGATTTTTGGGAGGACAGCGCAGAAGCGTCTGAAACCTATGTGCTTGCTCCGCCTTCGGACGAGCTGATTGCTTCCGTGGAAGAGGAGCTTGTCTTCAAGCTGCCGTCTGACTACGTGGAGTTTATGAGAATACATAACGGCGGCGTTCCCCGCAATCGGGTATTCCCTGTACAGCAGGTTGCTGCTGAAGAGCCGATTACCATTTCCGCCATTCTGGGCATCGGCCGTGACAAAAGCCATTCGCTGTGTGGAGACCGCGGCAGCCGTTATCTGATCGAGAAAGAAGGTTTCCCAGAGTTCGGCGTGGTCATCTGTGAATGCCCGGACGAACATCAGGCGGTTATGCTGGATTACCGGGAAGCCGGCAACGACGGCGAACCGGAGGTCGTTCATGTGGATGGAGGGAACAAGAACAAAGTCACGCGGCTGGCTCCGAATTTCAGTGCCTTCGTTCAGGGATTGGCAAGAGATACAAGAAATACAACCGAATAAGCAAACGGTATGAAAGATAAAAACGGCTGCCCCACTTTCAAGGGGCAGCCGTTTTTGGATGGATTGGCCGGGCCGTTGAGGCGCCAGCCTTGACGTAAGCCAATTTCGTCGAAATTTCAGGGCTTAAAAAATGCGGACACAAGTATACTTGAATAGGGCTTTATTTCGTTTAAGCCAAACCGCTCCGCTTACGCAAGACGCATTTTGAAATCTTCATATCCGAACTCGTGCTGGACCTTGCAGTCCCCAGATTTCTCCTTCAGCACAAGAGCGGGAAGCGGCATGCCGTTAAACGTGGTGTTCTTCACCATCGAATAGATGGCCATGTCGCCGAAGACCAGCCGGTCGCCGGGCTTCAGAGGTTCATCAAAGGAATAATCCCCGATGTTATCCCCGGAAAGGCAGGTCGGCCCGCCGAGGCGGTAAGTGTAGGCCTTCTCGCCGGGTTCACCGGAACCAAGCAGCGGCGGACGGTAAGGCATCTCCAGCACGTCCGGCATATGGCAGGAAGCGGAGGTATCGAGAATCGCGATATCCATGCCGTTTCTCATTGTATCGAGCACCGTAGTGACCAGGTAACCGGCGTTCAGCGCAACCGCTTCGCCCGGTTCCAGGTACACCTTCAAGCCATATTTGGTTTGCATCCGTTTGATGCAGGCTTCCAGCAGCGGAATGTCATAGTCCTCTCTGGTAATATGATGGCCGCCGCCGAAGTTGATCCATTCCATCTTGGACAGATAAGGCCCAAATTTCTCTTCGATTGCATCCAGCGTGGTAGCCAGATCATCCGAATTCTGCTGGCACAGCGTATGGAAATGCAGACCGGAAATTCCGTCAAGCAGATCAGGACGGAAGTTGTCGATCGTCACGCCGAATCTGGAGCCCACGGCGCAAGGGTTGTAAATGTCGTGTCCTACCTGGGTGGAGCATTCCGGGTTGATGCGCAGGCCAATCTTCTTGCCGGCCGCCAGCACCTTGGCTCCGAATTTCTCCACCTGGGAGAACGAGTTAAAGATAATATGGTCGCAAAGCGAGATAATCTCGTCAATTTGATCTTCGCGGTAAGCGGGGGCAAAGACATGGTTTTCTTTGCCCATTTCATCGTGTCCGAGGCGTGCTTCATAAAGACCGCTGGACGCCGTGCCGCTCAGATATTTGCCGATCAAAGGATACGTGGTGTACATCGAGAAGGCCTTTTGAGCCAAAATGATGCTGGCACCGGTACGTTCCATGACTCCGGCCAAAATTTTCAGGTTGTTCTCCAGAAGCTGTTCATCTACTACGTAACAAGGTGTGGGCAGGTCTTCAAACCGCATTTACTTCACAACCTCTGCTTCCCGCTTAGCGGACTTCTCGTCTTCCGGATAAGCGTCAACGATTTGCGGATTGAAGTCTTCAACCCATGGAAGTCCCCATTGGTTCAGGGCGTCCATGAATGGATCCGGATCGAACTCTTCGACGTTGTAAACGCCCGGCTTGTTCCAGTGTCCTTGCAGGATCATCATCGCGCCGATCATGGCCGGAACGCCGGTTGTGTAAGAAACAGCCTGGGAGCCCACTTCTCTGTAGCATGCTTCATGGTCACAAACGTTGTATACATAGTAGAGTTTGTCTTCGCCGTCTTTTTTGCCTTTAAAGATACAGCCGATGTTCGTTTTGCCTTTCGTGCGAGGTCCAAGGGATGCTGGATCGGGCAGAACGGCTTTCAGGAACTGCAGCGGAATGATTTGTTTGCCTTCGAATTCGATCGGCTCAATGGAAGTCATGCCAACGTTCTCGAGTGCTTTCAGGTGTGTCAGGTAACTTTGGCCGAAGGTCATGAAGAAACGGATGCGTTTCAGCCCGGGGATGTTAGCCGCCAGGGACTCCAGCTCTTCATGGTACAGGAGATACATGTCTTTTTCGCCGACTTCAGCGAAGTTGTAGACGCGTTTGATCTCCATCGGTTTGGTTTCGATCCACTCGCCGTTCTCCCAGTATCTGCCGTTCGCGGAGACCTCGCGGATGTTGATCTCAGGGTTGAAGTTGGTGGCGAAAGGATAACCATGGTCGCCGCCGTTGCAGTCCAGGATGTCGATATATTCAATTTCATCAAAATAATGCTTCAGAGCATAAGCGGAGAATACGCCTGTCACGCCCGGGTCAAAGCCGCTGCCGAGCAAAGCGGTGATGCCGGCTTTCTCGAAACGCTCGCGGTATTCCCACTGCCATTTGTATTCGAATTTCGCTGTGTCTTCCGGTTCGTAGTTAGCCGTATCCATGTAGTGCGTTTTGGTGGCCAGGCAGGCGTCCATGATGGTCAGGTCCTGATAAGGCAGAGCCAGGTTCATGACGATGTCCGGTTTGACTTCGTTGATCAGGGCGATCAGCTCGTCAACATTGTTGGCGTCAACTTGAGCCGTCGTGATTTTGGTTTTACCGCCGTCCAATTTCGCTTTCAGCTCGTCGCATTTGGATTTTGTGCGGCTGGCGATGCAGATTTCCTCAAACACTTCGCTGTTCTGAACACATTTGTGGACCGCTACGGAGGCAACTCCGCCCGCTCCGATAATAAGCGCTTTTCCCATTTTCTCCATTCTCCTCTTCATCTTTTTTTGTGAGAAACAGTCACGTAACAAAATAAAAAAGCAAGTGAACAAAACGCATCAACTGCGCATCATCACTTGCTTGCGATATCATTCGAAATTAAGAAAGCCCTAAAAATGACCGGACAAGCCCGGCATCCATCAGCCATAAAAAATCCTGTTATGGATAAGCTCTTAATATTCAAATATATCGGGTTGGGATCAGAGTCTATTTAGCAAATAATTCGCCTTTACCACTCTTATTGACCGTTTCACAAGTTGATGTGCAGATGCACTGGTTGTAAAGTAACCAACTTATAAAATTTGAGCTTTTAACTCAATCAATAAGGCAACAAGAGTTGCCAATCGGCATTTGACCCGGCTGTCCGTATGGCCTTAACTTCTTGAAGAAGTGGTCAAAAATTATCTGCTTGGAAAGACCTGAATAAATATATTGAATATTAGCTTTCCAAAAATCATGCAAACCCATAATAACAGGTACTGCCCCAAAGAGCAATGGAAAAATATAATTTTTTTGAAATATCTTAAATAAGTTTTTTTTTCGTTTCTGAACGGTGGTTGATTTTATTTCAGCAAATTCTCAGCTTGGCTGGGCTCTAGAATCTGCCCGGTTGACGTCTCCAGCCGGCGAAGACGTTATTCGCATAGCTCGCCCAAATCATCAATAAAGAAGCGATGGCGAGATAAATCAGGGTATAGAACCAAAATGCCGTATGGATGACAAGCACCCCTGTTCCGTATAGAACCATATCTACTGCATAAACGAGCAGAGGCGCCAGCAGACGCCAGCCCAGCTTTGAGAAGCGGAACGTAAATAGGGCGAAGATCAACCCTTTAACAAATCCGACCAATGACGCAATGAACACATCGTCTCTATATATACCCGCATAGAACCCGTAATGGTAGAACCGTAATCCGGCAACGGACATGATGAACATGACGGTGGCCGCATTGCTCCAGGATATCATCCAAAGCGAAACAAACCTCACCCATTTGGGTCCGGATCTGAGGATGCCTGTCCACCATCGGGCCAAACCAAAGAAGAACAGAAGGGCTGCGAAGGTGTACTCCCGCCTCCACCAAAGCCTCCGGTAAATGCCCAGGTGCTCGAACACCCATTCAACGCCGAGCAGGCTGAGAGCAAGACAAACAAGCCACTGGAGCGTCAGGGAATAGGCCGACGCCAGCAGGGCGAGGGCAGGAATTATGAACAAATTCGAGGGGAAAGATCCCAATATGTTATCGTAATACGGTTTGGATAATACAGCCGGGAGATACAGATAGCCGTCCCCTACGACCAGAACCCAGAACTCGGCGACAAAAACCATCCCGGAGAAACAGAGGAACAAGGCAATGAACCCAGGTTCCCGTTTGTTCAGAACTGCAAAAGTTAAAAGGGCGATGCTGAGCAGAGCAAGAAGTAAATAAGGAACAAAGTTAGGCATTGGGCATGCCCCCATTTTCTTCTTAATATATCTCCGGTGCCGGGGGGTTATTCATGACAAGAGAAAAGGCCCTTCACGGGAAGGGCCTGACATGTCTTCGCATTTTTCGATTACAGCTTTCTTAACTCATCCAGAATATCTTCGGGGTCAAACCGCTGCATAAAGTCCGGATTCACGTAAGCCGAGCGGATGGTGCCGGATTCGTCGATCATAAAAGTGGACGGGATCGGCAGAATCCAGCGGTTTGTCGCGTTATATTCGGCCAGATCCATCCCCATCTTGTTCTTCATGATATCCTGGAGGTACTCCGGAACGTCGTACAAGATGTTATAGAAGGCTGCAACCAGGCCATGATTGTCGCTGAGCACCTGGAAGGTCAGCTCTTCCTTCTCCTTCTGGGACAGCGTGTTGTCCGGGCTCTGTGGGCTGATCGCTATGAGTTGGGCGCCAAGCTCCTCGATTTGAGGCAGAACCTTCTGGTAGGCCTTAAGCTGCATATTGCAGAAAGGACACCATCCCCCGCGGTAAAAAGTCAATACGACAGGTCCTTTGGACAGCTCGTCGTACAAATTAACCGTTTCTCCTAAAGCATTTTTCAAAGTGAAATCTTTGGCCTTCCGCCCTTCCTTCAAACCAAAAGGAATTCCCGATTCCTGCTGTTCCCGGATCTGCCGGAACAATTCAGACTGGATTTCCAGAGGTGTATGGGCAATAAATTCTTGTTTGGCATCCGCCAGCGATTGAGTTAAAGACATAATAGTTCCTCCTCTTGGAGCTTAATTCCTTTTGTCGTGAAGTTAAGGGTTGTATGTTTTGGAGTAATTGCTCCATTTTCTCTTGACTTCATCTTACTTGAATTTTTTTGGAGTGTCAACTCCAAAAAATAAGCTTGCTGTTCAGACATAAAAATCCCCCCGACCCTCTATGAAGGGTTCGGGGGGACGGACCGGAATGAGAGTAAACCTCCTTTGCTTGTTAGATGGGCAAGACCTAGATCAGATGTGAACGGATATGCTCGATCATGGCATCGAGTCCGGCTTCAAGCGGACCGGCCTCTTTGTGTATCTTCGAGAGCAGCAGGCCGCCCTGCAGGGCGGACAGCACAGCAAGGGCCAGACGTTCTGGACGCGCATGCTTCTGCATTTCGCCGCGATCGTACATGGCCTGAAGTCCTTTGCGGATGGCCAGCTCCCATTTCAGGAAACCGGCGACCAGCTCCTCTCTTGCGGCTGGCTCCAGATCGGCCAGTTCACTTCCCAGCGAACCGATGGGGCAGCCGCCCAGAAATTGCTGCTCGGTCTGGTATTGGACAATCGCATCACGCCAGGCCTGCAAGGCTTCTATGCTGTCAAGATGGCTCAGCAAAGGCTCCTGGGAGCCCAGCACCTGTTCATTCTGATAAAGGATCACGGCCAGCACGAGCTCCCGCTTCTCTTTGAAATAATGATACAGCTGAGAAGAGCTGACGCCTGCTTCCTGCTGAACATCCTCAACGCTGGTACCGGCCACCCCGCGCTCAAACATCAGTTTGGCAGCAGCGGCGACGATGCGGGCGCGGGTCTCCTTCCCTTTCTTCGTCAGCTTCGGTTCTTTGACGGTATGGTTTTCCTTTGTCGTATTCATGTTCTCAGTATAGCAAAGTGGAGTCTGCAATCCAAAAATCAAGGACGGCTTTCCTAAAAATAGCTTACAGCATTAAAATCTCCCGCAGCTCCTGCTCGGTCAGGGAAGAACCGCCAGCGGCTTCTCCCCCTTGGCCCATCACTTCATCAATAAGCTGCTTCTTATTGTGCTGAAGCTCGTACATTTTCTCCTCCATTGTATCCTTGGCGATCAGCCGGATCACCTGGACAACCTCCTTCTGCCCCATACGGTGAGCGCGGTCTGCAGCCTGCTGCTCGACGGCCGGGTTCCACCACAGGTCATAAAGGATGACCGTGTCGGCTCCTGTCAGGTTAAGACCGGTGCCACCCGCCTTCATCGAGATCAGGAACACGTCCATTTCGCCTTCGTTAAAGCGGCGGCAAAGCTCGACCCGTTCCCGAGCCGGCGTAGATCCATCAAGGTAGAAATAAGGAATACCCACATCGTCCAGCGCGCCGCCGATCAGTCCGAGCATTTCCGTGAATTGGGAGAAGATGAGCATCCGTTTGCGGTTGGCCCGTCCTTCCTCCACGATCTCCATCAGCTGCTCTAGTTTCGCAGAGCTTCCCTTATAGCCCTCTACAAACAAGGCCGGATGGCAGCAGATCTGGCGGAGCCGGGTCAGTCCGGCGAGGATTTTGATCCGGCTCTTCTGGTAACCGTCTACGCTTAGATGCTTCAGCGTATCCTGCTGGAGTTTGGCCAAATAAGCGGCGTAAAGCTTCTTCTGCTCGGGCAGCAGCTCGGTCGGCTTCATGGATTCGATCTTCTCCGGCAGGTCTTGAAGCACATCCCTCTTCCATCTGCGGAGCATAAAAGGTTTCGCCCGTTTGGCGACTTCCTTACGCGTTAGATTGCCGAAGGTTTTCAGATCCTGGAACAAGGCCGGGAATACGACATGGAAAATAGACCACAGCTCCTCCAGACGGTTCTCGACCGGAGTGCCTGTCAAAGCGAACCGGAATCCGGCCTGGATGGACTTGACTGCCCGTGCGGTTTGGGTGCCGGGATTCTTGAACGCCTGCGCTTCATCCAGAATAAGCGTGTGAAACGGCCCCTTGGCATACTGCTCTTGATCCCGCAACAGAAGCGGATAGGAGGTTACGACGATATCGACTTCCTCAAGCCTCCTTAGCTTGGCTGCCCGCTCCGTCTGAGTGCCGTCCGCAATGAGCACCCGAATGTCCGGCGCAAACTTCCGCAGCTCGTCGCGCCAGTTATAGATGAGCGATCCCGGCGAGATGACAAGGGCCGGCCGGTTCTGCTGCCTGATCTCCGGCAGAACGGAAGCGATGTAAGCAATGCTCTGCAGCGTTTTGCCCAGCCCCATATCGTCGGCCAATATACCGCCAAACCCGTAATGAGCGAGCGTTTTGAGCCATTGATACCCCAGCTTCTGATAATCGCGAAGCACCGGCGAAAGCGAGGCCGGAACCGGAAAATCCAGGTTGTCCGGATTCCGCAGATTGTCCAGAAGCTGTCTGACCGGACGGTCCAGCTTGACGATTCCGGAGCCGGAGCTTGGGCTGATCAAAGGCAGCCCTCGGGTTAAAGGCAGCCTGATCTTGTTGCCCTCGATCTCGTGGTGCAGCAGTCCCGTCTCCTTGAGGAACTCGGCCATCTCCTGCAGCTCGCCGCTGTCAAGCGGCAGCAGGGAGCCGCTTGGCAGGCGGTAATATCTTCGTTTCTCCTCCAGGGATTTAATCAGGCTGCGGATTTCCGTCTCGGGAATCCAGCCCATGTTCAAGCGGAACTCCAGCCAGTTCAGCGTTTCGGTGGCCGATACCTGAAGGCTGACCTTCGGCAGCTCATCCAGCTTGTGGACCCGGATCTTCACCGCTGTTGTGGCATAGACCTTCAGCAGCTTCTCCAGCTGCGGGACGACCGTATAAAGAAAATGGAACTCGGGCTCTTCCTCGTCCATATAGTATCCGGCTTCTGTCTTCGTGAACGGCTGCTGCTCCAGGATGTCGAGGATTTGCTGCTCTTTCTCGGCATCGCGGACCAGAATCCGGTGGCTGCCCGGCTGCGTGCGCTCCTCCTCCAGCGGGTTAATGACCACCGTATCGTATTGAAACTCCACGGCGGCGAGCAGCCGGTCACGGACCCGGTCCAGGTACAGCTTGGCCTGGAGCGGAGCCTGTGTAACCTTCCCGGCGACAGCGGGGGCGATGCTGACGGAGCCAAGACGCTTGAAGCCGGGAACGGCTTTTTTCATAAAGGCTTCGATATGGCTGCCCGGAACCTGGACCGCGAGCGAATCGCCTTTGGAGATCCCCTCTTCGAGAATGGCTTTCAGCTCGGCCAGCTGCTTGCAGGTCTTGGATGAAAGCGGCAGCAGTCTGCCTTCAAGGAATGCCAATCTATAAGGCTCCAGGACTTTGATTCGTTCCAGCCCCTCTGCGCGCCATTCGTAATCTTCAGACCCGGAGCCGGCCTTGTCCAGCTCGAAACGAAGCGGCAGCGGCTCCTCCGAGACGGAGATGCCTTCATATTTCTGCCCTCCGTCCATAAGCGTCACTTTGGGAGCCCTAAGCAGCAGCGGCAGCAGGTTCTTCCAGACCTGCGGGGGGAGCAGCAGCTGGCGGCCGCTGCTTGCTCCCGGCGCAAAAATAGCTCCTAGCCGGTCTGTATCCCGGTACAGCGCGCGGTCCTGCAGCCCTTCGCCAAGCAGCTGAAGGATGGCCTCATCCTCTGCGGCAAAGCTGTGCAGCTCAGGATCGTAGCTGAACCTTGGCGCGAGGACGGCGCTTTCCCCGCGGCGAAGCTGATCCAGGAAGGAGGCGATATTTTTGACGATATACAGGGATTTAGGACCGACCTTCAGCTCGATGCCGAACAGGGCGGTGTGCGGGTTAAATTCGAGCAGTTTGATTATGAACTCGACCTGCAGCAGGCTCCGGGTTTCGACCAGTGTGCGGTTATGAACGGGTCTTACCGGCCTGTCTTCGAAGAGGCCAAGGAGACGTTCGGCGAGGGCGAAGGCGGGGGCGGGGGAGTCGCCTCCGCTTTCCGGCTGGTTCAAGCCGAGCGAAGCGGGAGCCGAGGGAGTCAGTCCGTCAGGAGTCCGGGGAGCAGGACGACCAACGCCAGCCGGAGCAAGAAGGGCACCAGACTCGCGGCTCACGCCGAGCCTATCGTTATCGGCCTGCTGAAGCTCGTACAGCCGGAGCAGCACGGCTGCAACGTGGCAGCAATAGGCATCGTAGGAATCCAAAGTAGGACAGGAGCAGACGGCCTCCGGACGGCCATTGCGGCTAAGTTTTTCTAAATCCAGCTGGGCTTGGTGACGTCCTTGGTGGGTGACTTCCGCCGTATAGCGGCCGGTTCCCTCCTCAAACTGGATAAACGACACCTTTTGGCCGCGGTTGATCCGTTCCCCTTTCTGATAGGCGTAGGCTCCGCACCACTGCTTGATCGATTTCTTGGTTAATTTGATACTCATCGGACCGGTCCTTTCCATCTTGATAGAACAGATGTTTGTTGGATTTATTGTAGCACAAAAAATCCATTGCCCGGTCTCCTGCTGGATTGCGTATAATAGAAACCGCAGGGTTAAACGGTTAAATGGGAGGCAGACAGCCATGATTCGATTTGAAAGCGACTATACGGAAGGCGCCCATGTGCGCATTTTACAGAGACTGCTGGAGACCAACGAGGAGCAAACGAGCGGTTACGGAACGGACGAGCACTGCGAACGGGCGCGGGAGTACATTCGTACGGCCTGTAGGGCGCCGCATGCGGACGTGCATTTTCTGGTGGGGGGCACGCAGACGAATACGACGGTAATCGCATCAATTCTGCGCCCGCATCAAGGCGTAATCGCCGCTGTAACCGGCCATATCGCCGGCCATGAGACAGGGGCAATCGAGGCGGCCGGGCATAAAGTATTGACCGTGCCGAGCGAAGACGGCAAAATCACAGCCGCGCAGGTCAAAGAAGTATACGAAGCTCACTGGAACGACCCGACCCATGAGCATGTCGTCCAGCCGGGCATGGTGTATATCTCCCAGTCCACAGAGAACGGCACGATTTACAGCAAAGCTGAGCTGGAGGCCCTCCATCAGGCAAGCCGGGAATGCGGCCTGCCGCTGTTTATAGACGGAGCCCGCCTGGGTTACGCTCTTGCGGCTGCGGACAGCGATGTCACGCTTGCCGATCTGGCCGGGCTGTGCGATGTATTTTACATTGGCGGAACCAAGGTCGGGGCCATGATGGGCGAAGCGGTGGTTATCGTGAATGAAGCGCTGGGCAGGGATTTCCGTTACCATATCAAACAAAGGGGCGGCATGCTGGCCAAAGGCCGGATGCTCGGCATTCAGTTTGAGACTTTGTTTGAAGACGGCCTATACCTCGAAATATCCAAACATGCGGTAGAGATGGCGGACCGAATTCAGCGGGCGATCGCGGAGCTGGGGTACTCCTTCAAATATGCTTCGACTACGAACCAGCAGTTTCCAATCCTTCCGGACAAGCTGCTGGAGGAACTGAGATTGAACTATACGTTCTCCACCTGGGAGAAAACGGCAGACGAGCATTACACCGTTGTGCGCTTCTGCACCAGCTGGGCGACCAAGGCGGAGCATGTGACCGGATTGATCAATGAGATCAAGCGGCTGCACGCTCAGTTATAAGTTTGTTAAACAAGGGAGTATTGCGTTTTTTCCACACACGTCGTTGAACGGGCAGCAAGGCATTCGAAGATTCCCTTCGGGTGCCTTTTTATTTTGAACAGACATGTCAAATTTTTCTCAAGATTAACTTTACTTGCCATATCGAGGTATCGTAAAGTTCTATAGTATAGACCCAAGCCCAAACGCACATAGACTCCGTTCTCCCACACCAAAGGTCGAAAGGAAGATTGAATCTTGTTTGAAGCTTTGCTGCTGAATTTCCTGTTTCTGCTGGTTCCTGTGGTGATCTACCTGCTCTTTTTCGAGAACAGACCACATTCGTTTAACCGCTGGCTTCTTGTTCTGCTGTCGGCGATAACGATGAGTCTATGCATGATTCTGCCTATACGGCTCGAGACGGGCTTTACCTTTGATTTAAGATACATTCCATTTATTCTTGTGGCTTTGTTCGGGGGTTATGCCAATGTGCTTCCGTTATACGCCATATTAAATATTTCCAGGTTTTATGTAGGCGGGGAAGGAGTTCTTCCGTCCTTTCTGTTCTCAACGTTTGTCCTGCTGCTGGTGCCGCTGTTTAGCAAGAGGTTTATTCTTTTATCCCCCAGGAAAAGGATTTTGGCCGCCTCCACGGCTTCCTTTCTGATGATGGCTTGCTATTTGATCAGCCTGATCTTTGTGATCGGACACACGGACCGGCAGTTCTGGATCCTTACGCTTAACGCCTTGGCCACCTATTCGATTATGACCGCCATTATTATGATTCTAATCGAACGAATTCTTGCCAATATCCAAAAACGTGACCGAATGATCCAGACCGAGCATCTCAACGTGGTCAGCGAGCTGGCGGCGAGCGTGTCGCATGAGATCCGGAATCCATTAACCGTGACGAGCGGCTTTTTGCAGCTTCTGAACCAGTCTAACAACCTTTCCACGAGGGAAAAAGAGTTCATCGACCTGTCGCTTCAGGAGCTCCAGCGTGCCGAACAAATTGTCAGCGACTTCCTGTCTTTTGCCAAACCGCAATCGGCCAATATGGTCTATTCCAATATGCAGGAGGAGCTGGAATACACCAGAAATATCATCCTGCCTTACGCCTCGATCAACGAAGTGGAGGTGCAATTTCGCTTCAATAACAAGCTGAAGACAAGTTATGACCGCAATCAGGTGCAGCAGTGTCTGATCAATTTGTACAAGAACGCCATAGAAGCTATGAAAAGCAAAGGGGGCGGCGTTCTGAGCATCGATATATCGGATAAGAAACAGAACATCATGATCAGCATCCACGATACCGGGGTGGGCATGACCAAGGAAGAAATTTCGCGTCTGGGCAAACCGTATTATTCGACGAAATCGGAAGGAACCGGTCTTGGCATGCTGATGGTGTACAGCACCGTTCACAAGCTGAAGGGGAGCATTGAGGTTCAGAGCGAGAAGGGCCACGGTACAACCTTTCTGCTGACCATTCCGGCCGAACCGCTGCCTTCGTGACTTAAATGGATAAAGCTCAGGCGGCCGCCCGGCCGCCTTTTGTTTTGGGTTGTACCCCTTGCAGGGGAAGATAAACTCGACGCAAGTCAAGGACTTGATCGAAAGTCCGGATTTCGCATGTAAAAGTCCGGATATTGCCCGGAAGCCCGGCTTATGATGAAACTGCCCAAACAGACGATGGAGGCCCAGTTCCCACCTTCATGGTCAGGGTCAGATCCCCATTAAGAAGGAGGCATCCCATGTTAAGGAGATTCACTTCGGACAAGTTGATCGTTTATTTGCTTACCCTGTCGTTAATCGTTCTGCAGACGCCTTTCTCCCCGTCTGCCTTTGCGGCATCCGCGGTTTATGAAGCCGAATCGGCTATGTTGTCCGGCGGCGCTGCTCAAGCCGGCGATCATACAGGTTATACGGGAAGCGGTTTTGTCGGCGGGTACACCGATGGCAACAAAGGCAGTGCTTCCACCACTTTTTATGTAAGCGTTTCCCATCAAGGGGAATATGCAGCTGAGCTCCGGTATGCCAACGGAACCGGCTCGGCCAAAACACTCAGTCTCTACCTTAACGGAGCCAATCTTAAACAAATCTCGCTGCCGGCCACTTCGGACTGGAATACTTGGGGCACTCAATTGGAAAAGATTCAGTTGAACGCGGGCAGTAACACGCTTGCCTATAAATTTGATGCTTCCGATACAGGCAATGTGAATTTGGACCATTTATCGCTCAGCGCTTCGCTGGGAACCAACCTGGCTTTTGGTAAATCCGCTGCGGCAAACTATAATTATCCAGGCTTCTCAGCAGCCAATGCGGTAGACGGTAGCAGCTCCACTTATTATGAAGGCGCAGCGGTCAGCTATCCGAACACGCTGACCGTTGATCTGGGAAGTGTGCAAAATGTGGATACGGCCGTACTCAAGCTGCCGCCCTCATGGGGAGCGAGAAGCCAGACTTTTTCCATACTTGGCAGCACCAACAATTCAACCTACAGCACGCTTGCGGCCTCCAAAGCTTATACGTTTGACCCGGTTTCCAATAATAATACGGTTCAAGTTTCTTTGACGGCTGCGGCTGTCCGGTATGTAAGAGTGAGCTTTACGGCTAACACGGGGGCAACCGGTGGCCAGGCAGCAGAGTTTGAAATTTATAATACGGGTTCGGCCGCGCCTAGTCCGTCTCCTAGTCCTTCGCCAACCCCAACCCCGACGCCGACACCGACGCCGACACCGACGCCTACTCCAACACCAACGCCGTCCCCAGGCACTTACGGGGCGACTATGCCTTATGACACCTTTGAAGCCGAAGACGTGTCTCACACGGGAACTGTCATCGGCCCGTTTACTACGGCGGGAGATCTAGCATCAGAGGCATCGGGCCGGAAAGCGGTCAAGCTGACCTCCGCCGGACAATATGTGCAGTTCACGCTGTCTAAAGCGGCTCAAGGCTTAACCATCCGCTACGCGCTTCCGGATAATGCCGACGGTACGGGCATCGATTCGGCTATCAGCCTGTATATTGGAGGTACTTTGTACAAAGACGTGAACCTGACGTCCAGATATGCCTGGAATTATGGGGAATGGAATACGGAAGGCGGACAAATCAGATGGTCCAACAATCCAAACGCCGTTTCTAACACACCGCACCATATGTATGACGAAGTTTCGGTTCTGCTGGATCGGTCCTACCCGGCCGGAACCGTAATCAAGCTGCAGCGGAACTCTTCGAACCTGAATTTCGGCTCGGCGGCATACGTGGCCATAGATCTGCTGGAGGCCGAGGCTGTTCCGGCACCGTTAACGATGCCTTCGAACTTCGTGTCGATTACCCAGTACGGCGCTTCTGCCAATGACGGCGTAGATGACACCGCTGCCTTCAACAGTGCCATCAATGCCGTCAAGAATTCCGGCGGAACGCTGAAAGGCGTCTGGATTCCGGCAGGCACTTTTACACTGAACAACGGCACTAAAGGAGCGGGCTATGACGGTACAGGAACCCGGCTGTATCTGGATAGCGGCATATCTGTCAAAGGCGCAGGCATTTGGTACTCCAAGCTTTCGGGCGATTATGCGGGATTTTATTTGCGGGGCGGCAATGTCACCTTGTCGGATTTCAAAATCAGCGCGAGCGATATCATCCGGGATGATTACAATGGCGTCTCCGGCATTGAGGGGAACGGCACAAATGCTACCCTGACCCATCTGTGGATCGAACATACCAAAGTGGGGATTTGGCTGACTAATCAAACGAGCGGAGCGTCCGTCTCGAACAACCGAATCCGGGATGTCTGGGCGGACGGCCTGAACCTCCACTATGGCACCTCCAACACAACAGTGACCAACAACTCGATTCGCAACAGCGGAGACGACGGCATGGCCATGTGGTCCGATACCTATCTGGATACAAACAACACGTTCAGCTATAACACCGTACAGCTTCCAACCCTAGCAAATAATATTGCCGTTTATGGGGGGAAGGACAACCGGATTATCGGCAACCTTGTGACGGATACCGTGCTGAGCGGTTCAGGGATTTCATTTGGCACAAACTTTAATCCGCCGTCTTTGACCGGAACGCTGACCATCCAGAACAATAAACTGCAGCGGACAGGTTCGATGCATCGGGATTACGGATATCCAATCGGCGCTGTTTGGGCTTATTGGGTCAATAACAACGGAAAAGCGCAGAATCTGTCCGTGAACGTCTCCGGCAATACGATTCAGGACAGCACCTATTCCGGCATTTTTGTAGAGGAGCCGGCACCCGGCATTTCAGTCCAGTATGCTTCCAACACCATATTGAATGCTGGTACTTACGGGGTATACATCCGAGAATCGGCTTCGGGCGCTTCAACCTTCATGAACAATACGGTAAGCGGGGGAGCGCCTTCCGGACAATTCAAGAACGACTCTCCGAATTTTACGGCTTCTGGTACGGGGAATAGCTGGTAGAAACGGTTGACCAAGAGGGGAATGCCATAAAAAAGCAGCCCGCAGCGGGATAATTACTTCCTGCTGCGGGCTGCTTTTGCAAAGAGCATAGTGGTCTGGTACGGCGGATTTGCTAGATTTGACTAGTCTTAAATTTTGCCACCAGTTCTTCCAATTCGAAAGCCATTAAACTGAGCGACTCGGAGGAAGCGGAAATTGTCTCCATGTAGCGGTGCTGTTCTTCCGCTTTGGCGGAAATGCCGCTCAGCTCTTCCAGCGCGCCTCTTGAAATGCTGACCATTTCCTGCATGGAGGCCGAAACCTCCTCGGTGCTGGCTGAAAGCTGCTGGGTAGCCGCAGAGACTTCGTTGATCTGATTGGACACTTCGCTTACGGCGTGAACGATAGTGGCGAAGACATTGCCTACCTGCTCGATCTGAGCAACGCTCTTGGATACCTCTTCTCTTTCTGCCGTAATGGAATTGGAAGTCTCGGCCGCAGCATCGCGGATTTGCGACATGATGTCCGCAATCGTTCCGGTCGACCGCGCGGTTTGTTCGGCGAGCTTCTTCACCTCGTCGGCGACGACTGCAAAACCTCGGCCGTGCTCTCCGGCGCGGGCAGCCTCAATAGAGGCGTTGAGGGACAACAGATTAGTCTGCTGTGCAATCTCCGAGATGTATCGGACAATCTGATCGATCTCCGAGGAGTGCGACTCCAGCTTCTCAATCATAGCTGCTGAACGGTCGGCGGCCTGGCTGACGCTGGCGATCTGGACGACCGCGGCCTGTACGACCTGATCCCCCTGCGAAATTTGCTCCTGAACGTGCATGGTTCTTTCGTTTACAATGCTGGAGGATTCAGCGATCCGCTGGATACCGATCGACATTTCCTCCATCGCGGATGCCGATTGTTCAGAGCCTTCAACCTGCACTTCGGAGCCCTTCGTCATTTGAGCGACGGCGCGGGCGGTTTGCTCCGTGGCGCTCAAGGAATCCAGTGAAATTGCCGTTAGCTGCTTAGAGGATGCGGCCGTATGCTGAACGGCTTCCCCCAGCTTCTTCAGGGTCAGCGTGAACGAATCCAGCATCAGATTGGTATGCTCCTTGAGCTGCTCCATTTCATCCCGGCCTTTAACCGGAAGCCGTTCGGTCAGGTCGCCGCCAGAAGCCTTCTTCATGAGCCGGATCAGCACATAAACTGGGCGGAGAATATAGCTCGCTGTGAAATAAGAGATCACGGCTATGACCAGGGCGCACACCATAATAAAAATATAACCAAACTGCTCCGAGTGCCGGGCGTCCTTCATCAAATCGCTTTCTTCCCCTGCGGCCACCACCCGCCAGCCGGTTAATCCGACCTGAGTATAGGAGGCCATTTCAGAGGTTCCATCTTGTGTTTTGTAGGTTGTACTTCCTTGCTGGTTCCTTAGAATGTCATGCTCAAAAATAGCTACAGCTGCGGGGGATTCGAAATCCTTTACGTTTTTGCCGATCCGGTCCGCTTCCGGATAAGCAAGGTATGTACCCGTCTTGGACAGCAGGAAAGCGCTGCTCGTCTCGCTCATTTTATTGCGATTAAGCTGCTCCAGGATTTGACCCGGACTCACCACAGCCTGGATAACACCCACGAGTTCGCTGGCGTCCCCCAGCAGAGGGTAGTCGATAATAATGATGTTCTGTTTCGTTTCAAGATCCTGCGTAATATCAGAAATGCCGACGTTCTTCTCTTTCTGGATTCGCTTAAAATTATCATATTGCGATATATCAAACGTTTTGGAGGATTCATTGACCAAATGCCCTTGTCCATCCGAAAAAGCATAGGAAATCACGTCCGGGTTCATCGCTTTCATCATTTTCAGCTGAGCTACGACCGTCTGTGAATTCCCCTGCAGAAAAACATCCCGGTACTGCTCCGCCATGGATTCCAGAGCGGCTACCTTTGACTGCAGCAGATCATTAAGCTGACTTGCGTTGGTAGACGCGATAATCGCCTGCTGCTGCCGGATCTCCTTCACCAGAATGCCCGAATAGAGACGGGTAGAAATTGTAGCGACAAGCACGACGGGGATAACCGTCAGGACGAGAAGGAGCGCAATCAGCTTGAGCTTTAACGACAGCGATCCCTTTCTGAACTCTCCCAACCTAACCTTCATAAACCAAACTTCCTTTCTCATTATGCGATATCTGAGCTGCTATAGAATTTGCGCAGATTGTTCCAGTGTAGTATAGATTCCTGCGAAATTCCATGCTGAGTAATGGATAAATTTACAACACGAAAGAGACGGCGTTAACGGGTGCGGGTTTCATGATTTTAATAGGCAGGAAGATGCCTGTATGTAAATATAGAGAGGGGACGGCTTCTTCCGCCGCGCTAGAGGTTATCGGAGGCAAGTGAGGCCGGGGATCGAAAATGGAACAACCGGAGCTGGCGCAGCTCCGGTTGCTCTTTGGATATGGAAGCATATATGGCGATGGCGATCACCATAGCTAAATTCATCGGTTGCCTAAAGCAAAACCGCAGACCACCGATGGACGGAGAGCCGTCCAGGGGTTGTGAAAGGACCGAGCGGTCTGAACAGGCGTTAAATATCGTAAATCTTATGCTGCTTCAGGAAGTCCATGCCATCGGTCTTTCCTTCAAATTGATCAAACTCGTCCCCATAATGCATGAGCGAAATCATGGCTTTAATAGGTTCCGGGAACGACTTCAGCTCCTCCAGCGTAGTATGCACCGCTCCCTGACCAGTCAGCTGGCATTCGTGGAAGATTCGGCGCACGCCGCGTTCGTTCACGAGCTTATAGACCAGGTCCGGCTGAAAGGTCATGTCCGCGCTGTAGAAGACGTCGCCGTTCAGCAGCAGGGAATAGCTGTTCTTGCCCGGCATGTGAGGCGTCCGGAAGATTTCGACGGTGAGGCCTTTGAACAGCTCGTAGGTTTGTCCTTCCTTCAGCGGGCGAACGTCGAAGAAAGCATCCAGACTATCCACGCCTTCCTCGCCCATGGCGCCTTTCAGCGTGTTCTCCCAAAGCGGCTTGACCAGCGTCTCAGCAATATACAGAACTGGACGTTTCTGGTAGATGAATTTGCACTGAAAGCCGAATTCCTCAAGTCCTCCAACGTGATCGCCGTGAATGTGCGTAATGAGGCAGGCATCAATATCGCCAAAATTTTTACCGAGCTGGTAAAGGGAGGCGGGCGCTGTAATGCCGCAGTCGATCATCAAGGTGAAATCATCGCCGAGCAGCAGGGCGTTGTTATTATAGTTTTTCTTGGCGAAAGCACTTCCCGTGCCCAGCATTTGCAGCTGTAATCCCATAATAGAGTCCTCCTTGGAATGTGAGTCCTTTGTCTAACCCGAATAGTATCATAAAAAAGGGACCGGCCAAAGAGGGGGAACCGCGGTTCCCCCTCTTTGGCCTGGAAATGGATTATTTGTTCCTTTGCTGTTCGCCCGACAGGAAATTGGAGATGCGCTTTAGCTTCTGCGGACTTACGATCAAATACAGGCTTTGGATCTGCGTCTGATCCTGGCTGAGGGCCAGGCATAACACCGCCGAAACCTGGTCCTGCTCCCGAAAGATAAGCTGAAGCTCCCCGTTTACCGGAAGGCATACAGCTTCTGCTTTCCGCAGAGTGCTAAAGATACGCGGGGAGCTTAGCAGCGCCAGCACACCCTTGCGGCCTTTCATTGGGCGAAGCACGGTATGGACGGAGTCGCCGCCATCTGAAATAAAGACCGGCTGCTCGGCAAGCAGCGCCAGCAAAGACCGGGTGTCGTGGGCCATAAAAGCTTTTGTGAAGCGTTCCAGCAATTGCCGTCTATCCAAGTCCTCCCCGGGCGGAAAAGCATAATGGTTTTCCGGAAGGAGCCCGCCTGCGGGCAGATTTTTACGGGCGCGACTGTAGACCTGCCGGCAGTTGCTCTCCGTCTTGCCAAGCATTTCTGCAATTTCTTTATAGGAGTACCTGAAGGCCTCGCGAAGTATAAAGATCGCACGCTCCAGCGGGTTTAACCGTTCGAGCAGGACAAGAAAAGCGTACGAAATCATGTCCTTCTGCTCTGCTACAGCCTCCGGGGCAACCGGGGTGCTCCCGTGCGAGAGTTCGGAGTGGGGGAGGGAGGCAGCCGCCGAACCGGCATAGCTGAAGGATATATCACCACCGGAGCCGGGAAGGGGTTCCGGGAGCCATTCTCCCACATAGGTTTCCCGCTGCTTGCGAGCGCTGTTCAGCAGGTTCAGGCAACGGTTTACCGTCATTTTGGCGATATAAGATTTGGGGTTTTGAATTTCCTCCCTGGGTTTCTGCTGCAGCTCTATAAAGCAGTCCTGGATTATGTCTTCCGCGTCCTCCATCGTCCCCAGCATGCGGTAAGAGATGGATAAAGCGTATCTTCGGTAGCCGTAATACCAGTCTTCCAGAGGGACCCCCGGCGGGCTGCCCGTTTCTTGAACTCTATGCGATGAGTGCGCTTCCTGTTTGTTGCCAGGCAATGAAGCGGCCTCCCCTCAGTGTCAGTGTGCTCCGAAACAACCCGGATACATGCCGGTGGAAATAGCGATCCGGTTCCAGTTGTTTATAGTATTGATCGCCATAATCAAGTTCATATATTCCTCTTCGCTGAAATGTACTCTGATCCGTGCATACAAGTCATCGGACACGCCGCCCTTATGGATCAAGGTCACGGCTTCAGCCAATTCAAGAACGGCGCATTCTTTCTCCGTGAACAGGCCCGGTACTTCGTGCCATAAGGCGATCAGCAAAATTTGATCCCGGTAATCGCCCAGCTTTAGCAGGTCTTTCGCGTGCATGTCCAAGCAAAAAGAACAGCCGTTGATTTGCGATACTCTGATCTTAATCAGTTCATATAATACTTTATCAGGAACATGCCCCGATGCGAACCCCTCCAAGGTCTTCATGGCCTGATAGGCTCCTGCATTTGCTTTCATATGGTTGAATCTTAAACTCATTTCCTTCGCCTCCGTATGGTTAAATGGTCTACCTAATAGGAGACAAGATGGCTTACGGATTTGTGACAAAGACAGAAAATAACAGCATTTATAGAAGTGGATTAGCGGGCGGGGACAAGTCTTTTCACCAAACAGAAGGGCAGCTGCCGGGTTCTACCGGCAGCTGCCCTTGATGGGGATATGACTTCTACCTTAATTCGTGAAGTCTCTAAACATTCGGTATACGACTACAGCCGCTTCCGCCCTTGTTGCCGATTGGCCGCCGTTGAAGCGGTTATTGGCGCTTCCCTGCATGAGGCCGAGCCGGGAGACTTGGTCCACGGCTGCTTGTGACCATGAAGGGATCCCCGCCTGATCGGCATAATGGACAGGTTGTCCGCTTCCTGCTCCGGCATTAGCACCGCCTAATAGATTGAGGGATCTCGATAAAATAGCGGCCATTTCCGCCCGGGTGATGGTCCGGTTCGGAGCAAAGGTATGGTCGGCATAACCGCTGATTATTCCCTTGGCAACCGCGGTTTGAACGGCCTGTGCATACCAGCTCCCGGCCTTTACATCGGTAAACGGAGCCGGTTTGGCGCTGGTCTCCTCCTCAAGCCCGAGCGTTCTGAGCAGCAGGGCCACAAATTCTGCGCGGGTTACCTCTTTGGCAGGCGTAAAGTGGTTTGCGCCTGTGCCCGCAATGATATCTTTGGACGACAATACTTCAATTGCGTTAGCCGCCCATGGATAATTCGATGGGCTTACATCTGCGAATGCAACCTTCCTGGCCATGAACAGATAACGGCCGGGGCTGGTAATCTTGGCTGAGATCTTTCCGTCTTTCAACCGGCCAATATGCTGGATCAAGCCGCCCCCAGGCGTAATCTCATAAAGATTAATGGTCTCCCCGTTCAAGCTGCCGATAGGGAGGGCTTCCAGCGGAAGGGCAACGTCAGCCGGCTCCGCAAGGGATGCCGCGTTGATTGCAGTCCCATTTGTGTTCAGCAGTGAGAAGTCATAATAAATGCCAAGCGGTGTATAGCTATTATTTAAAGCAAGACTGCTCGTCAAACGTTTGGTTTCTGACTCGGATGCCGGTTTTACTTCGGCATAAGCCGCATTGGCCGGCAGGTTCGCCTTGGCTGGAAAGGTTACAGTAAAGCCGTTATCCAGGGCAAGGGTGGTTGGCCCGCTGGTCGAAAGGGCCTCTCGTTCTCCTTCATCCGGAGTTTGCGGGATAACGGGCTCGCTTGGCGTCGGGCCGCTAGGTGCCGGACTGCTCGGCGCCGGAGCGCCAGATGCCGGGGCTCCAGATGACGGAGCGCCTGACCCCGGAACGCCGGGTGCCGGATCGGAAGGCCCCGTGGAGCCACCGCCGCCACCGCCGACGCCGCCCGCAGCAGCGCTTGCAACGGTAACCCCGACTTGCGCGGTTAAACCTTCATATTGGATGGCGATTGTGGTGCGGCCGGGTTCTTTCCCCGTAATGAGTCCGCTGCTTACTCCTGCAATTTGAGGGTCGGCTGCGGTATAGGACGCTGCCTTGGAAACGTCATGCTCCTTGCCGTCGGTTCCCGTATAATAGACCTCCAGTTGCTGGCGTCCGCCTTCCTGTAAAGAAACGGATGAAGGCTGTACTCGCAGCTTAGGCTCTTTAAGATTAAATTGTAACGTTTGGGCTGGATTAATCTGGCCGTTCCCGGCGGCATCATATACATAAAGCTTGTAGCTATTGCTGCCAGAGGCAACAGGCACCTGGATGGTGAAATGTCCGCTGCTGTCGATTGTCCCGTCTGCTTGTTTCATTTGTCCGTTAGCCTGATATGCAGCAGCTACACCGATCAAATCGTCCAGGTTCAGGTCCTTGTAGCCAACCAGCTGATCGGCGAGCAGATCATAAGTGATTGTCCCGGATATCGTGCCGGAATGGCCGGCTGGATCTAACTTGATGCCCGGATCGTCAAGCTGGAATTCCGGAGCTTGGGTATCGACCAGGAATGAGGTCATCTGACTTTTTAACGGAACGGAATCTCCCAAGGTGCTGCCTACATAAGGCACAAGGAAATATACCCCGTCTGGAAGAATGTCGCCGTTTATAGTTCCGTTCCAATCCTCGATCCTGTAGCTTCCCGGGTTCAGTCCTTCACCCTCTTTTGTTTCAGCCAGCGTGCCTATCCACGCTCCTCCATCTGCCGGATAGACATCCAGGGAGAAATAACCGGTGGATTGACTCAGCGTAAATGAAATATCAGCGGTATCCGCTGTTCCGTCTGCATTCGGAGAGAAGGCAACCGGATCGACTGTCAAATCAGATACAGCATCGCCCTGCGGAGCATCACCGACATATAAAGCCATCGGGATCCGGATCACATCGCCGTTCCCCTCAGAGGTCAAAGTGAGCTGCCCTTCATAAAGCTGCTGCTGCCGAGCCGTATCGGCTACCTGAATGGACACTTTGAAGGAATCCTGTCCATCCGCCTGCAAGCTTATGGAAGGGACAGAGGTCTCCGCTTCACCCGGGGCATCCCCATACCAGGAGGTGGTAATGGAATACTCGCTTGCGGCATGGGAGAGATCCCTGACCTCCACCTCGCGGTCATAAGTTTGGCCGGAGCTTACATATCCCAGGGAGAGACTGCCGGTATAGTAAGGGGTCGAAACGCCGCTTTCAACCGATTGGGTGGACTCTTTCACTATAGCCAAAGCAGAGGCGTTCATAGTCTGATCAAGGTCAATCCGGCCGGCCCCCTGATCCATAAAGGAATAGCGATCCCCGCTCTGGTTGTTCATATTTATGGTGTTGTTCATCATCAAAGCTTTGAGCTCGTCCGGGGCAAGTTTCGGATAATACTGCTTTAGCAGCGCCGCGGCGCCTGCGATATGAGGCGCAGCCATACTTGTTCCGCTTTCAGCTTCGTACCAGCCTTCATATTCAGGCACGCTGGATTCGATGTTTACGCCCGGAGCTGACAGATCAGGTTTGATTTTATAAGAAGGTTTGGCCGGTCCCCGGGAACTGAATGAAGCCAGAGTATCCTGCTCCACCGCGCTCCCGAACTTGGCGTATTGCGTCACCAGGGCCATAGCTGCGCGGATGGCTTCCCCATCCGTGCCTGAAAGAGCATAAACCGGAATGTGAATCGAGGTATCCCCGCCCAGCGTTCCGCTCTCCAGCGCTTCAGGAACATTATTATAAATGAGGACTGCAGCAGCGCCGGCTTGCTGAGCGTTTTGTGCTTTTGCCGAGAAGTCGATTTCCCCGCGCTTAATCAAGGCGACTTTTCCAGTTACGTCTTTCCCTGAAAAATCCTCAGCTCTGCCTAATCCGGCATCCACCAGCTCGTAAGAGCCGCTCAGACTTCCTTGATCTGAAGATTGATCAAACCGATTCATCAGAAAACGGACATTCTCCATGGGCATAACTGTGACGACAGGTATGGTCTGCGGAGAGCTGGAGGCGCCGACCGTAATCGCCATTTCCGAGGTTCCCGGGTCCCCGACGGTTGCTGCGCCGGGACCGGAGTTTCCGGCGGATACCACGGCCACTACGCCGGCTAATACGGCATTGTTCAAAGCCACGGATTCCGCGGAATTCTCATTATTGCTCTCTGAGCCCAAGGAGAGGTTGATCACGTCCATCCGGTCTGCTACGGCCCTCTCAATGCCGGCGATGACCGTGTCCGTAGTTCCGCTCCCATAGGGACCCAGCACTTTGTAGGCATGAAGCTCGGCCCTAGGAGCTACGCCTGTAACGCCGGGCTGTCCGTCAGTCCCAGCCCCCTGGCCTGCAATAATGCCGGAGACATGTGTGCCATGAGAGGTCCAATAAGGGTGACCGTCTTCGTCTTTTTCCGGGAGGTTCGGGTTCTGCTGTTTGGCTTTCTGGTAGTCCTCCACGGTTGTTTCATAAGGCTCGGAGTCGTTATTTACCAAGTCGTATCCCCAATCACCGGTCAGGATTACGCCTTGCAGATCCGGATGATCCTTTGCGATCCCGGTATCAATAACTCCCACTTTAACTCCGTTTCCTTTGATGCCTTGCTCCCAGAAGGAGCTGCTTCCGATAAACTCGGCGCTTCCAGCAGGTGAAGCTGGTTCTGCCGAAGCTCCATCCTCCTCGGTAGCGTACACCTTGTTGTTGGGGTAGACGGCTTTGACGCCGGGGAGAGCCAACAAATCGTCTACTTGATCAGAGGGGATGGTCAAAGAGTAACCGTTAAAAATGCCGGAATACTGCCGGTGAAACTGGGCATTCAGTTTGTTCAAAGCTTGAGATTTAAACGTCTGCTGTTCCAGCCGGATGCTGGATTTATGGGCTTCTGACGAGCTGGAACGTAAAGTGTTTTCCTTGGCTTCATATACCTTCACAGGTTCTTCTTGAAGCTCAACGATGATGGAAACAGGCTCTTTGCTGTCTGAAAAGGGGACGAAGCTTTCCGGTTCGGTGGATACCTCGTCGGAAGAATCCTGTTTCTCGATGGCTGGTGTTTCGCCTGTGCTTGTGCCCGGCTCCTGCTTAGCCTTTAGGCTGGATAAATCCCTGTCCTGCAGCTTGACGTTGTCGCTCTTGATTAAGGGCTCGGAGGAAAGCGGGGGGACATCCAGCTTGGGAGTCAAACGGGCATCTCCCTGGCTGTCCGGACTAACAAGATTTTCCTGAGCGTTTACTCCTGGCAGGGCTAGCGTAAAGGCCAGCAAGAAGCTTGCTATACTTGCGATGATTCTCCTGCTCAAACTCTCATCTCCTTCAGGATGTGGTTAACTGCGTTTAGAAAAAGGCGATTAGTATATATACCCAGCTTTGGCGCAATGAACCGGTTCCTGGCTAGCTTGGGAAAATGGTCCCGGCTTTCCTGCTTGCAAAATCCCGCAAAAAGAGGCAAAATAGAGGAAGTATAAATATGTAACCAACTTACAAATGTTTAGTTATAAACAGGAGAGATTACGGTTTACCGATTGGTAAAAGCTAAAGGTACAGCAACCATGATCATTTAGGAGGGATTTTCCGTGGAAATAGGAATCAGCACTTTTGTAGAAACAACGCCGGATCCCAAGACCGGTGAAGTCATCAGTCACGCACAGCGTTTGCGCGAGGTCGTAGAGGAAATTGTTTTGGCCGACGAGGTAGGCCTGGACGTGTTTGGCGTCGGTGAGCACCACCGCGCTGATTATGCAGCCTCCAATCCGGCGATTGTGCTGGCTGCGGCTGCGCCCCAAACGAAACGTATCCGTTTGACCAGTGCGGTAACGGTACTGTCATCGGCAGATCCGGTCCGTGTATTCCAGGATTTTGCCGCCCTGGACGGCATTTCGAACGGACGTGCCGAAATTATGGCGGGCCGGGGTTCTTTTATCGAATCCTTCCCGCTGTTCGGATACGATCTGAACGATTATGATGAGCTGTTTGACGAGAAGCTGGAGCTGCTGCTCAAGATCCGGGCTTCGGAGAAAGTCACCTGGAAAGGCGGGCACCGTCCCGCCATCAACGACCTTGGCGTGTATCCTCGCCCGGTTCAGGATCCCCTTCCGGTCTGGATCGGCAGCGGCGGCAATCAGGAGTCCGTCGTCCGTGCCGGTCTGCTCGGCCTGCCATTGGTGCTGGCCATTATAGGCGGCAGCCCTGTGCAGTTTGCGCCGCTCGTTGATCTGTACAAACGGGCAGCGGCGCATGCCGGGCATGATGTATCCAAGCTGCCGGTTGCTTCGCACTCCCACGGCTTTGTCGCCGAGGAGACGGAGCTTGCGGCGGACAAATTTTTCCCGTCGACGCAGGCCGCCATGTCCAAGCTGGGCCGCGAACGCGGATGGGGACGCTACGACCGGGCGGCATTCGATGCGGCTCGCAGCTTCCAAGGGGCATTATATGTCGGAGGCCCCGAAGCGGTAGCGAACAAAATCATCCATCTGCGCAAGCATGTCGGCATCACCCGCTTTATGCTGCATACGCCGGTCGGCACTATGCCTCATGCCGAGGTTATGCGGTCGATCGAGCTGCTTGGCAAGGAAGTCGCGCCTCGTGTCCGCGAAGAAATCGCCAAATGGGAAGCTGAAGGCGGAGCGAAATAAATGGCTTCGCAGGCCGTTAATCCTTAAATCTTTAATCACAATAGAACAGAACGTCCAGAGAACGTCCAGGCGATCGGGAGTGTCCGGCATCGGCACCCCGGCTTTACGCTTTGGGCGTTTTTTTTTATCCGAAAAATGTTCAGCTCTACTCTGTTTTTCATGGTAAACTTTTCAAAGTGCGCCTTTGTCCCTGCTTGTACGCGGATTAATTTCCTAACCTGATATAGAAAGAAGGCATGTCCTATGAACCGTTCGCTGTACTTCGCTTTGATTCTCTTGAGCTTGATTTGGGGAGGGTCTTTCCTATTCGTTAAAATCCTGCTGGACGACTACGGTCCTTGGGGGGTGGCTTTTATGAGATCATCCTTTGGCTTGGTTGTGATCGTGGGGATTATGCTTGTCACTCGCAGGCCGTTTGGATTCAAAAATATCCGCTGGCTGCCGATGGCGGCGATTTCCCTGATTAATACAGCTGTCCCCTGGGCGCTGATCGGCTTCAGCGAAACCCGGCTGACCAGCGGCATGGCTTCCATCCTGAACGCGACCACACCGCTCTGGACTCTCGTTATTGGTGTGGTGCTGTTCCAAGCAGCTACGACTCGCAGGCAGTGGCTTGGGATGGTCATTGCGCTCGTCGGACTTGTGATTCTGGTTGGGCTGCGGCCCGGCACTTTGACCTCGGTAGATCCTGTTGGGCTTACAGGCATGCTGGGAGCTACCTTGTGCTACGGCTTCGGCACGCAGCTGACCAAACGTTATCTGCCGGGATTGACGCTGTATCAGACGACCTTTGGCACTTTGGTATCGGCAATGCTCGGCAGCGGGGTTATGGCCTTTTCCACGGAACAAGTCTCCTTCGCTCACCTGGCCTCCCTTCCTGTACTTGGGGCTGTTATCGGCCTCGGGGTGTTCGGCTCGGGTCTCGCTTATGTCCTATTTTACTTTATGGTGCAGAAGGGCAGCCCCGAGTTTGCCACCATGGTCACTTACCTTGTTCCCGTAACGGCGCTGGTCTGGGGATTCACGCTGCTGGACGAAACGGTGAGCTGGAACATGCTGGCCGGTTTGTGTTTTATTCTCGGCGGAGTTTATTTAGCGGGCAGCAAAGGCAGGAAGAAGACACCGGGACGGGAGCAGGAGATCACAGCCGTTTAGCCTGCCGGCTTAAAGAGCGTCCATTGGTTGACCAGGCTGCCTTATAGAAAAAAAAACAAACAACCATGGAATCCCTCGTCGGGACCCATGGTTGTTCCGTATATAATGAAGAACTTGTCCTCAGCCCGGGGCCGGGAATTCCAACCCCTTCCCTTAACCTTCAAAGTTCTCGAGCACCAGCTTGCCGATCATGCGGTTCTCTTCAACTTGGAGATGGGCCTTGCGCAGGTTGGCGGCATTAATCGGCGAGAGGGTCTCCGTCAGCGTGGATTCGATGCGGCCTTGTTCAATCCAGTCGGCCAGTTCATCAAGCAGCCGGTGCTGCTCAATCATATCTTCCGTTTCATATTTGGAGCGGGTGAACATAAACTCCCAGGCGAAGGTTACGCTTTTGTTTTTGAGCAGGGTCAGATCCAGCGGCTCGCTGGTTTCCACAATGGAGCAGATGTGGCCCAGCGGTTTGATGACGGCCTCCATGGCCTTCCAGTGTTTTTCGGTGCTGTGCAGGCACAGGATGTAATCGACCTCGCTAATGCCTTCTTTCTCAAGCTGGGTGCGGAAATCCTCATAATGGCTGATCACGTAGTCAGCCCCGTGGTCACGGACCCATTTCTCTGTTTCCGGACGGGAGGCCGTCCCGATAACGGTCAATCCGACTTCACGGGCCAGCTGCAGGGCAATCGAACCTACGCCACCGGCAGCCCCGATGATCAGCAGCTTTTTGCCTTGGTTATCCTCTTTATTTTTGGAGATGGCAAGTCTTTCGAACAATCCTTCCCACGCCGTAATGGCCGTTAATGGCAGGGCGGCAGCTGCCGCGAAATCCAGATTTGCCGGCTTCCGGCCCACAATCCGTTCGTCCACGAGATGAAACTCGCTGTTTCCGCCCTGGCGGATAAGGCTGCCTGCATAATACACCTCGTCTCCCGCTTTAAACAGGGAGGTTTCGGAGCCGGTTTGCTCAACGATGCCGGCAACGTCCCAGCCCAGAATTTTTGGTGTTTCCTCGACTCTGGCTTTAGGCGCTCTCACTTTAACGTCCACGGGATTTACGGAGATGGCTTTTACGCGGACCAGCAGGTCGCGGCCGGCTGGCACCGGTTTCTCCACCTGCAGATCCTGCAGACTTTGTTCATCATTAGCCGGTAAATAGCGGTATAATCCAACTGCCTTCATTTGTTCTGTCATGTTCATTTCCACCTTTCGAAATAAGAATTGTCGTAAACTCAATATATGTGATATAGTTCTCGATAACAAGTACACACATTAATGTTGTATAGGCACATAAAGTATACTGTAAACGGGAGGTTATATAAGATGAGAAATCGAAAAAGCGGCTATGGCGAATGCCCGAATGGTGAAGGATGTCCGGTTGAATATACGCTTGATGTAATCGGCGGCAAATGGAAAGGCGTGATCCTTTATCACCTTCTGGACGGCAGAAAACGGTTCAATGAGCTGCGCAGAATATGCCCGACGATTACCCAGCGAATGCTGACCCTGCAGCTCCGCGAGCTGGAAAGTGACGGCATCGTGGAACGGATCGTTTACCAGCAGGTTCCGCCTAAAGTAGAATACCTGCTAACCGATTTCGGCATGACGCTCGCACCGATTATCGCCGCCATGAAAGAGTGGGGAGTCACCTATAAGAACAAGGTCGGGGAAGTCCGGACAGACGGCAGAGCCGAGACGGAATGATCTGGGACCAACTCTAAATAGAATGAACTCAGAGCCTTTTCCTGTCTGTTAACCGGCAGGGCGAGTTTTTTTTATTTTCAAAAAGGCGGTTCATGCAGGTATGTCCAGATCTGTTCCGGGTTATCCAGTATATAGGGGATAAAAAAAACACTCGCTAACTTTTTGTTCGTAAATTTTAAAAATAAGCAAGACAAAGAACCGAAATCATATATAATTGTATATATAGCAATATTGAAATAAAACGATGAACAGTTAAGGAGGGAGCGCTTATGCCGGATTCTTACCCTCTTTCCGTAATGGGAATGAAGGTGACCTGGGGCGATTGTGACGCGGCGGGTATTTCGTATTATGCAAGAACGTTTGACTGGTTCACGAATGCCCGGATGAAGCATCTTGCCGACTATGGGCTGCCTTACATGCCGACCTTCCATGACCTCGGCATCGCGCTTGTATGTCTAAAGGCTGACTGTGAATACAAAAGAATGGTACGTCCGGAAGAAGAAATTACGGTACATACTTCCTTAACGACGCTGACGCGTACCCGGATGGCATATCAATACCGGATTTATAAACAGAACGGGGATTTGGTTGCCGAAGGGACAACCTTCCATGCTTGTGTCGACCCGGAAGGCAATCCGTTTAATTTGAAACGGCGGCATCCGGAGCTGTGGGAGCAGCTGATGGAGAAATGGCCCGTATTTCAAGAACGGGAAGCAGATTGATCATCAATCGGTAAAAATGAGGTGCAGCAAATGGCAAAAGAGCCAAAAGACCGGATCGTCATCACCGGGATGGGGGCCGTAACCCCGCTTGGAATTGGCGTCCAAGAATACTGGAACCGTTTGAAAAATGGGGAAACCGGCGTAGCCCCAATTACCCGGTTTGACGCCAGCGGCCTTCCGGCCCAAATCGCCGCGGAAGTGAAAGACTTCGAGCCGGCCGATTACATGCCAAGGAAGCTTGTCGGTCAAACGGATATTTTTATGCAGTTCGCCTTGGCGGCAGCTGCAGAAGCGCTGGAGGACGCCAAGCCGGATGCCGCCCCTGAGCGGATGGGCGTTGTGCTCGGCACGGCACTGGGCGGGATTGCAACGACGACAGCAGCTCAGGAGCAGGTCACCAAAAGCGGCAGCTTCCGGGTGAGTCCGCATTTGGTGCCCAAGATGCTTGGTAATATTGCAGCTGGTTATATCGGCATTACATATGGGTTTAAAGGGCCTAGCCTGACGCTCAGCACGGCTTGCTCTTCCAGTGCCGATGCTGTTGGCATGGCCTCGATGCTGCTTCGCAGCGGACAAGCTGATGCTGTCCTGGCTGTTGGGGCGGAGTCGATTCTGTGCCAGCTGATGGATGCGGGCTTGTCTACAGCAAGGGCGCTGTCTACACGGAACGAGGCGCCTGAGAAGGCCAGCCGTCCGTTCGACTTGAACCGCGACGGATTCGTCATGGGTGAAGGCGGAGGGGCGCTTGTGCTGGAGACGCTGGAATCGGCGCTGCGGCGCGGAGCGGATATTAAAGCCGAGCTGCTCGGTTATGCCAACAGCAATGATGCTTATCATGTTACATCGCCCGAACCGGAAGGACGAGGCGCTATTTTGTGTATGCAGAATGCGCTGCAACAGGCCGGAATCGGGCCGTCCGCCATTGATTATATCAATGCGCACGCTACGTCGACCAAGCTGGGTGACCAGATCGAGACGAAGGCGATCAAAGCTGTATTTGGGGAGCGGGCTTACAAGCTGGCTGTCAGCTCGACCAAAGGCGCAACCGGCCATTTGATGGGGGCCGGCGGCGTAACGGAGCTGATTGCCTGCATTCAGGCGATCCGTGAAGGCGTTGTTCCACCTACGCTTAACTATGATACGCCGGACCCGGAATGCGATTTGAATTACGTGCCGAACCAGGCGCAAGAGCGTGAAGTGAACGTGGCGATGTCCAATTCGTTTGGCTTCGGCGGTCAGAACGCCTCTTTGATCGTAGGCAAATTTATCTGATTTTATCAACTTATCCGATTTGGAGGGAGATCTAACGTGGAATACACTTATGACGTGACTATGTTCAAAGAAACCTTTGAGCATGAATATACTTATATCAAAGGATTTATGCGCAATGTGCACCGGTTCGCCAGCCGGCCGGCCGTCACCTGTACGCAGCGTGAACGTACTTGGACTTACAGCGAGCTGAACCGGGACGTAAATAAGCTGGCGAACGCCCTGCTGGCTGACGGTGTATCGAAGAATGAGATCGTCACTTACCAGCTGCTGAATTCCGTGGAATTTGTGCTCAGCTACCTTGCCCCGCAGAAGCTCGGCGCGATC
Organism: Paenibacillus yonginensis; assembly: GCF_001685395.1. Classification (NCBI taxonomy): domain Bacteria; kingdom Bacillati; phylum Bacillota; class Bacilli; order Caryophanales; family Paenibacillaceae; genus Paenibacillus; species Paenibacillus yonginensis. The sequence goes on from NZ_CP014167.1 coordinate 4,359,018, forward strand.
AACTCTCCGATCAACTTCCGTTTATCCCCTGGCGAAACCGCCTATATTCTCGATGACAGCAAACCCGCTGTATACATCTATGATGCAGAGATTAAGGAAATCGCGCTTCAGGCTTTGGAGATGGCTGCTCATCAACCGCGCCGGATCGTGATGGTCGATCTGACAGGTCATGATAACGAAGCGCCTGAAGGCCATATCACCATGTCCGATTACCTGGCCGGTCAATCCGATCAGGAGCCGCAGACCGATGTCCGTCCTCACATTTACGATGAGAATACCCGTCTATATACGTCCGGCACCACAGGAAGACCTAAAGGCGTGCCGCTCAACCATATTAATGATGTGCTCTCCGCTCATGACGTTGCGATGCATTTCCCTTTAAGTCCCGTTGATAAAACGATGAACATGAGCCCTTGGTTCCACCGCGGCGGCCTTCATTCCGGCGGTCCTACACCTACGCTGTACGTGGGCGGCGAAGTGGTCATTCTCCGTTATTTCCATCCCAAGACAGCCCTTGAATTTGCCGAGAAATACGGGATCACTTTCCTGATCGGCGCACCGCCTATGCTGAAAATGCTGCACGACAGCCAGCTCAAGACGCCGTCCGATCTGTCGAAGCTGAAAGGCATTGTTACGATGGGGGCGCCTTTGGAGCGCGAGGACTGCATCAAATACCAGCAGGTGCTGACACCGAACATCTTCAACGGTTACGGCACAACGGAGGCGTTCTGGAACACCTTCCTGCGGCCTTACGACCTGCCTGAAATGACCGGTTCGGCCGGACGTTCCTGTACCGATGATGACATGGCCGTCGTTAAGGTCTATCCGGACCGCAAGGCCGAGCCTGACGACGTTGTGGCCAAAGATGGCAGCGAAGTCGGCGAGATCATCGTTAGGGCGCCTGGGAAGACCACGTATTCTTACGTCAACAATCCGGATCAAAGCGAGAAGGTGTTCTATAAAGGCTGGATCTATATTGGCGATATGGGGACTTGGGATGAGAACGAGTTCGTAACCGTCGTTGGCCGCAAGAACGACATGATCGTCTCCTCCGGTGAGAATATCCATCCGATACAGATTGAAGAAATTCTGAACCAGCACCCTGGCGTCAAGGAATCGGTGGTGGTCGGCGTGCCTGACGAGCTGCGCGGCGAAGCCGTGGTCGCTTACATCATCAAGGATGATCCGGAGCTGACTGCCAAAGAGCTCAACAAATACTGCAGCAATCATCCGATGCTGGCGGCTTATAAGAAACCGCGCTTCTACCGGTTTATTGATGAACTGCCTTACACGGCTACCGGCAAAAAGAAACATTTTGTCGTCAGAGCTTTAGCGGTGGAGGATCAGAAGAACGGGCTGCTGGAGCGATAATCCCGAACAGTAAGAAACGAAACGACCGTGCAAGAGGTTGGTCCTCGCACGGTCGTTTTTATTTTTATTATGAATGAAGAGCTGCGGGTTTAAGAGAAAACCGCGCCTTAGCGGGTGGTTGATTTATGATATAATTCTAAATATTAGAAAACGGAGGTGGTTTCAACATGGTCATGGAGCCTAGCCAACTAAACTCGGTAGATGAAGATCTTGCTCAGAGAAGAGCTAAAGAGAAAAAGGAAGACGTCGACTATCATCGCAAGCCTTTGTTGAGACACCTCGTGAATACCTTGATTGTATTGGGCATTCTTGCCATAGTTGTCTTTGTTTTTGTTATCTTAATTGCAAATTCCAGATAATTGGATTCTGAACAAGTTTATGCTGCTGCATACGCTGCTTCATCCAGGACCAGTCTGTGGCGGGAGGTCCGGTAAGGGTAGCCCTGGTGGGTCAGCTTCCTTCTTAGTTCATGCAGAGCTTTAAGATCTCCGCTCAAAGTCTCCTTCTGCTCCCATTATCCAGCCGGAAGCAGGGCGTGTCTGCGTATGGTCCTTCCTTGCTTTGCATAGGGTGAAGGAGGGGGGGATGACGGATGATCATCGCGGTGTTATCAGCAGAGCAGACCATAGCAGCCAGACTGACAGTCGATTCAGTGAAGGAGCTTTTCCCTGATGCCGAGCTGGTTTCGTTAAGGACGGAGGAATTGCCGGAGTTCCGGACATTTTTACAGGGAAGCGGAGATTCGTTCTGTCTGACCCTGCGGGCCGGCGTCCGGCTGCTGCCGGATTTCAAGAGCTATTTGGAGCAGGCCGTATCCTCTCCGCAAGCCGCCTGTTTGGACCTGTGGCGAATGATAAGAGACAGGGAGGAGGCTGGAGAAGCCGGGACGGAGCCGGATGAGGGCAATGAATTTGACGAAGGGCCGTACCTCTGGAGAACCGAAATGCTGGCTCAGACCGGCTTTGCGGGAAGAGACCGGCTGCCTTTTGCAGCTTATATAGAGCTTGAATTGTGGAACCGGCTGATTGCTGCCAGGAGGTTCTCTGCGCAGCAGGTCAAAGTTCCGGTGAATTCAGGCTGGCAGGATGACAGACCGAAGCCGCCGAGATGGCAGAACAGCCATGAAGAACGGGGCTTTCTTATACCTATGCTGAAGCATCAGGAGGTTGTGCCGCTGGACAGACCGCCGCTGTTCTCTGTATTTATGATCCTGCATAATGAAGCCGCTAATGTCCCCTGGGCAATCCGCAGCGTCATCAACCAGTCCTTCAGGGACTGGGAGCTGCTCATCGTAGACGACGGCTCCGGAGATGGTACAATTGAGGCCATCCACACTTATTTGGAGGAGGAGTACCTCGTACCCCTGGAACCAGACAACCGCCGCATCCTGATCCTCAGAAACGAAACCAACCGTGGAAAAAGCGCGGGCCTAAACCAGGCGCTGCAAGCCGCCCGCGGCCGATGGGTAGTTGAGCTGGACGGGGATGACTGGCTGGGGCCGGACGCCCTCATGGACCTTCAGCAAGCGGCCGACAACTCGGCTTCGGAGCGGGTGTTGTGGTACGGAGATTATGTGGAGTGGCAGGAGGTATCCGGCGGCAGGCTCTTCTATGTTGGAGAACGTAGATTTGAACCCCCGTACACGGCAAGCCGGATTACGGCTGAAGGATATCCTGCAGCACCTCGCTGCTACCGGACCGACGTTCTGCATAAGCTTGGCGGCTGGGCGCAGAGCGATCCCTACGGCGGCCGTCTGTATGAAGATATGCATCAGCTGCTCCGCCTTTCGCCGGAGGGGCCTTTTGGCCACATTCCTCGCCTCCTTTACCACCGGCGGATCAGAAAGGGCAGCATAACGAAGCGGCATTCGGCGGAATATCGCAAATGGCGGGCATGGGCGGCTGCCGTTTATGGAGAAACGGGGCCGCTCTGATGCACGGCGTCCGAGAAAGAAGTACCTGGTGTATGCCTGTGATGTAGCTGTTATCGGGCATGCCCGTCCTGACCGATAGGAGCTGACCCGGCGGCTGGCCGAGCCGTTTGCCAAGATGGACTGGGAGCATTACCGGCAGGAGAGAAGCTGGTAGGAGGATGGAAAAATAAAAAAAAGCTATCCCGGGCTGTGATCCGTCGGACAGCTTTTTAACTTTTCATACGGCTTTATAGCCTTGGGGAAAGGCTCAGCTTCTCCCGGTTTGTTCCCGGCCTTGGAGCAGCGCGGAGCGGATTTCCGGATGAAGCCGGTACAGCAGGAGGCCACGGACGGCCCAAGCGACACCGATGCCGGCGAAGATCAGCCAGTTGCCTTCCGAGAAATGAGTGAATCCGTCGGCTCCTTCAAATACCCAGCGGACCAGCAGCCGGTAGGCGAGCAGAACGATCCAGCACAGAAAATAACCGAAGCCGCCTTTGGTGTACAGCTCCCCTCCCCGGTACTCAAGCCGGGTGGTGTAAGCCTGGCCGATACCGACCACGGCGGCCAGCAGCACCGTGACCAATAGTTCGGCAGCGCTTTGGCCCGGAAGCGGGTGCGGCATTGATCGCAGCATTTCGTAGAAAGCGATGATCGGCAGCAGGAAGAACTGCACGCGTCTTACTTTTCTTGCTTTAAATTGTCTGAAAATAACGAAAAATCAGAACCACCCGTCCAACGGGTGGTTTGCACTAGGGGTATAACCCCTTGTTGCCAAACTGCGCCTAAAGACGCTAGCCTGACCACAAAGCGTTCAGGCTCAGTGTTATTTGTCTCTTTCACTTACCAGTTAAACTGGTTTTACTTTTTCTTGCTCTTGTTGCTGCTGAATGGATCTTCATACTCTTTTACACTCAGCTTATCCACTGCCTGGTCATGTGCCTCTTGCTCTCGAATGTATTTGGCGACGGTGGCTTCATTTAGCCCCACTGTACTTACGTAGTAGCCTTCCGCCCAGAATTTACGATTCTGAAGTTAGACTGAATAGTAGACACAGAATATACTGAAAGGAGCAGCATTAGAAAAGGAGACTGTGTCCCATGAAAAAACCTGTGTATGACGAAGCCTTCAAGCGTCAGACGGTGCAACATATTAAGGAAAGTGGCCAAACGGTGGCGGAAGTCGCCCGAGAGCTGAAGATCAACGACAACACCGTGTACGGTTGGGTTAAGAAGTTTGGAACAGATCCGGAAGTGGTTGCAGCCCAGGTGTTCAAATCGGACGAGCATCAGATGCGGGAAATGCAGAAGCGAATCCGAGAGCTGCAAGAGGAAAATGAAATCTTAAAAAAAGCGATGCACTACTTCGCGAAAGACCGTCGGTAAAGTATTCGTTCATTCATGAACACCGCTTCGAGTACCGATTGGAGAAGTTGTGCATTGTCCTGAAAGTCTCTCGTAGCGGGTACTACAAATGGCGGTGCAGACCGGAAAGTGAACGAGAAAAACATCACCGGGAGATGACGGAGCACGTCCGTAAGGCCTACGAAGAGTCCAGAAGGCTTTACGGGAGCCCGAAACTCACCAGGCAGTTGAATCGTCAAGGGATTCAGATCTCCGAACGCACGGTCGGTCGAATCATGAAAAAACAAGGCTTACGCTCACGTACCGTAAAGAAGTACAAGGCGACTACCAACTCCAAGCATGCGCTTCCCGTTCAAGACAATGTGCTGGGCCGCGAGTTTCAAGCCACGAAGCCGGGGGAGAAATGGGTAACGGATATCACCTATGTCTGGACCGTGGAAGGATGGTTGTATCTGGCGAGTGTCATGGACCTATACTCTCGCAGAATTGTCGGTTGGCAAATGGGTGAGCGGATGACCAAGGAACTCGTGATTGGGGCCCTTCAGCAGGCCTATGGCCGAGGGCGTCCAGACCCTGGATTACTTCACCATTCCGATCGGGGAAGCCAATACGCCTCTCACGATTACCAGAAACAGCTGTTAACATATGAGATGATCGGAAGCATGAGCCGAAAGGGGAATTGCTACGATAATGCCTGCATCGAGTCATTCCATAGTGTCCTCAAAAAGGAACTGATTTACCTGAACCACTATGAAACGAGGGAACAAGCGAAGCAGAGTATTTTCGAGTACATTGAGTTCTTCTACAACACTCGGCGTATCCATTCCTCTATTGATTACCATACCCCCATGGAGTATGAACTGCTTTACCTAAACCAGGCTGCTTAAAATCTGTGTCTACTATCTTGACAGAGGTCCAATTCCCATACTTATACTTCAAATTGGCATGCTTCTCAAAGATCATGAGTGCGCTTTTCCCTTTTAAATAGCCCATAAAGGAAGACACAGATATTTTCGGTGGAATCGCCACCAGCATGTGCACATGATCCGGCATCATATGTCCTTCTAATATCTCGACTCCCTTGTATTTACATAGACGCTTCATGATTTCAATTAGATCTCGTCTCACTTGATTGTAGATCTCTTTACGTCTATACTTCGGGGTGAACACAATGTGATACTTACACATCCACTTTGTGTGCGCTAAACTAAAGTTTTTATTTGCCATTTAAGACCATCCTTTCGAATTGAGCCTGAACATCTCAATTTTATCGGGATGGTCTTATTGGTGTAACCCTAGATCCCTCCACCCGCATAGCGGGTGGTTTTATATTTCGCGCGTTTCACGCGCTCAACAGGCTGAAGCCTAAAAATAATAACTGCCGCGATCAGAAGCGGCACAATAAACTCGTTCAATGGATGTTCCTCCTAAATGGTTTTGGATTGTATTTTCGTTTTGCGTCAATGAAACTGTATACAGCTTATCAGTCTTCCGGGTTCTAGCGCCTCTGCCGGCAGTTGATTTGTTTAAGTTCTTTCTCTATCCGGAGATAGAGAAGAGATCCGGACCGGTTATGATACAATGGCCATAAACTTATCGGGAATCAGAGGTCGAATCGGAGATACAGAAGTCAAAGAGGAAAGAAGGAGCCCATGTTGTCCGCAGGTAACAAAACAAGACTAAGATCGTTCAGACGGTATACGCTAATAACGATCGCGTTGGCTTTTTTTCTTTTATCCGAATATCAGCCCGGAAGCGGGGCAGGGGTCTTTATTTTAGTTCCTTACGGGTTTGTGTATTTTTGGCTGTTTGCCAACCGGGGCAGGGGCTGGAACGGGCTGGAGATCGTTGTTCTGCCGCTGTGCCTAATGGCTGGGGTGGCCATCGGGTATTTTGCCGGCGGAGAATATCCGGGGCCGAATCTGCTTTGGCCGTTGATCTTCTTCCTGGCCGTTCCCCCCAAGAAATTTGAATGGACAGCGAGGGGGCTCGCGGCCTGCGCAGGCATTGAGATTGTGATTTTAACGTACAGCGGGAGCATTCCCTATACAGCGCTCTTTGCTGTCTTTGGCGTATATATGGCTATTCAGGGCCGAGCCCGGCTCAAGAATGCCTACAGCGTCATCCAGCAGCAGCTCAAAGAATTGAACAAGACGCACGAAGAGCTGCAGGAGGCTCATAAGCAGCTGCAGGAAGCGACCGTAAACTCGATGCGGTATGCCGCGCTTTCGGAGCGCACGAGGATAGCCCGGGATATTCATGATGGCCTCGGCCATCATTTGACCTCGATGATTGTGCAGCTGCAGGCGCTCGAGATGATGCTGGAAAGCGAACCCGAGGCTGCTCCCGAAGCCGTGGAAGGTTTGATCCGGACGGCCCGCGCGGGGATGCAGGAGGTTAGGCTGGCCGTGCATGAATGGAAGGAAGATGAAAGCGGGTTAGGTCTGGCCGCCCTTCGGGGGCTGATTTCGCAAACCGCTGCAAATACAAATCTCCGCATTCAATGGGAGGAGACCCAGGATTTATCCGATTGGGACCCGGCCATGTCGATCGTGCTTTACCGGATTCTGCAGGAGGCGTTGACCAACGTCATGCGCCATGCGGAAGCGGACGAGGTGAAGATCCGTCTCCTTGAAGAAGATGATTTATTAAAGGTAACCCTGCAGGATAACGGGAGTTACCGCCATGAACCCGGCCAGCCGCTCGGCTTTGGCCAGCAAGGCATTCAGGAACGCTGTCAATCGGTTGGCGGCACCTGCCGGTTCGGGCAAAATGAGCCCAGCGGGCTGACCTTGACGATCGAGCTTCCTCTTCGGCCGCCCGGTTTTAAAGCGAAGGACAAGGCCGAGCCATGCGACTTTGACAGCTGAGGCGTCAGCGCGGGGAGAACGGCAGCCTTGGATTGAAATGAGGAAGAAGCGGCGTTGAAGAAGACGTTTAGCCACTTCATGCAGGAGGAAGATATTTTGGATATTTGGAAACCCATTCGAATCGTGCTGGCAGAGGATCAATTGTTAATTCGCGAGAGCCTGCGTTTTATTCTGAACCATCAGGAGGACATGGAGGTGGTCGGCGAAGCGGGGGACGGGGAAGAGGCCGTCGAGGTAGCGCAGAAGACCCGGCCTGACCTGATGCTGATGGATGTGCAAATGCCTAAAGCGACAGGGCTTGAGGCCACCGTGCAGATCGTAAAGCAGCTGCCCGGCGTCAAAATCGTGCTGCTGACGACCTTTGATATCCAGGACTACGTATTTGATGGAATTCGGGCCGGAGCCTGCGGATACCTGCTCAAAGATACGCCTACGAAAGAACTTTTATCAAGCATCCGGGCCATCTCGGCCGGGGCCGCTTTATTCAACAGCAAGCAGGCGGGTTCCGTCATGTCGCAGTTCATTGCCCTGAAACCGGAAGGGCCGGAGGCGGAATCGAACACGGAGGGGGAGAACGTTCCTCAGGCCTTCCTGCTGGAGCCGCTGACCGAACGGGAAAAGGAAGTGCTGCAGCAGATGGGCTACGGGAAGAAAAATGGGGAAATCGCTGCAACGCTGTACGTTTCCGAAGGAACCGTAAAAACGCATGTCCACAACATTATCCAGAAGCTTGGCGCCCGGGACCGGACCCAGGCGGTGGTGCTGGCGATCCGAAGCGGTTTGATTGATTAAATGCAAACGAAACACCCGATCCGAAGTCCCGCGGATCGGGTGTTTGATTTACAATGCCATCAGGGGGAGGCCTCTGACTTATGTCGGAAGCCTCCCGCCTTAACTTGTTTTACTTAAACTTAATAGCCGTCCGTCTTATGTCCGGATTTCTCCGCGATTTCCGCACCCTCGCGGAAGGCGGCGGAGCCGGTATGGCTCATGCCGGCTTTGGCTTTGTCCAGGCCGTCCTTGACTCTTTGCCCGTAGTCAGCGTCAGCTTTGGTGAAATGCTCGATCATTTTCTCCTGGATGACCGGCTGGCATACTTTAAGCGCATCCACCAGGTTGCTGATCAGCTCGTCGCGTTCCCAGTCCTCGAATTTGCGGTACGTTTCGCCGGCCTGCTTGTAGTCGTTGGTCCGTTCGATAGATTGACGAACCAACTTGGCATTGTAGGAAGGCTCGTGATCCTTGCCGGCAGGCGGGGCTTCCTTTAATCCGCCGAGAGAAGACGGCTCGTAATCAACATGAGGGTTCTGGCCCGGTGCCTTGTCAACACGGTATTCCATCTGGCCGTCGCGCTGGTTGGTGGCGACATGCGTCTTCGGCGCATTGATTGGCAGCTGCAAATAGTTGGTGCCAACGCGATAGCGCTGAGTATCGGAATAAGCAAAGGTGCGGCCCTGCAGCATTTTATCGTCGGAGAAGTCCAGGCCGTCCACCAACACGCCCGTCCCGAAAGCCGCCTGCTCCACTTCGGCGAAATAGTTCTCCGGATTTTTGTTCAATACCATTTTTCCGACTGGCAGGAACGGCCATTTCTCCTGGTCCCACAGCTTGGTATCGTCCAGCGGATCGAAATCCAGCTCTGCATGCTCGTCGTCGCTCATGATCTGCACGCACAGCTCCCATTCCGGATAGTCGCCGCGCTCGATCGCTTCATACAGGTCCTGAGTCGCATGGCTGGTGTTCTTGGCCTGAATGGCGTCGGCTTCCTTCTGCGTCAAATTCTTAATGCCTTGTTTAGGCTCCCAATGGTATTTGACGAGCACCGCTTCGCCGTCCTTGTTCACCCATTTGTAGGTGTTGACGCCGGAGCCCTGCATTTGCCGGTAATTGGCCGGAATCCCCCAAGGAGAGAAGACGAACGTGATCATATGAATCGCTTCCGGGCTGTTGGCGACAAAATCGAACATGCCTTCCGGATTGGCCAGGTTGTTGACCGGATCGGGGCGGAACGAGTGGACCATGTCCGGGAACTTAAGCGGGTCTCGGATGAAGAATATCTTCAGGTTGTTGCCGACCAGATCCCAGTTGCCGTCTTCGGTATAGAATTTAGTGGCGAACCCGCGCGGATCGCGGAACATCTCCGGGGAATGCCCGCCATGGATCACCGTGGAAAAACGCACAAACACCGGCGTCTGCTTCCCCGCCTCCTGGAACAGCTTGGCGCGCGTGTATTTGGACACAGGCTCGTCGCCGACCTTGCCGTAGGCCTCAAAGTAGCCGTGCGCACCGGCGCCGCGCGCGTGAACGACGCGCTGCGGGATACGTTCGCGGTCAAAGTGGGACATTTTCTCCAGAAAATGATAGTTCTCAAGCGTCGAAGGCCCGCGGTCGCCGACCGTTCTGATGTTCTGATTATTGGTGATCGGGTGGCCCTGACGGTTCGTCAGCGTCATGTTGTTGTCCTTTTGGTCCATTATTAGCTCACACATCCTTTTAGCTGGTTATAGATGTACTTTTTGCCAAGGGAAATGGAATTATGCGGAAGTGGGGAAATTTAAATATTTGTTTGATAGGACAAGAAGGACCCCACTCTCTATAAAACCGGAGAGCGGAGTCCTCTAATCTGTGTCGTTGAAAACGGATTAAGTTTGAATTGCAGCGGCCGTCTTATTTCTTCATCATATCGGCAACGGTCTTATCGAATTTGGCCAGCATTTCGTCTTTGCTGATGCGGCCGCCTTGATATTCCTGCATCGCTGCGCCGAAGCCTTGGGTCGTGCCGTCCGGGAAGCGGTCCCAGAACCAGCCGAGCGCCGTAGAGTTCAGAGCTTTGACGCCGTCGGCGATGGCGCCGATATCTTCTTTCGTAGCGTCGATGTTCGTTTCGGCAGGCATGAAGTGGAACTCCTGCGTCAAATATTTTTTGCCGGTATCGGAAGTCACCATCCAGTCCAGGAATTTCTTCGCTTCGTCCGGATGAGCGGATTTGCTGTTGACGATCCAGTTGTTCGGCACGCCGATCAGCACATGGCCGGCCTGGTCGTTAATGGAGATCGGCAGCACGCCGAGGTTTAGGTCCGGATTAACTTTGTCGATGTCGCCTTGTACCCAGTTCCCTTGCGGCAGCATAGCCGCCTGACCGGCCGCGAAGGTGGCCACCTGAGTCGCATAGTCGGTGGTCAGCATGTCCTTCTGCGCGTTCTGGAACACGAGATCCACGTAGTTGAGCCACTGTTTGAATACTTCGTTGCCTGCGGCCGTCGTTTTGCCGGCTTTCCAGTCCTCCACGAATTTGGCGGGGTCCGGCTGGTTGGCGATCGCCACGTTCACCATATGGATGCCGAGGGACCACCATTCATTGGTCGCTTCAAACGGCGTGATACCGGCGTCTTTGAGTTTCTTCACCGCATCGGTCAACTCGGGCAGCGTTTTGGGTTCAGTTGTAATGCCCGCTTTGGCAAACAGATCTTTGTTGTAAATGATGCCGTAGCCTTCCGTATTCATCGGCATGCCGTACAGCTTGCCGTCCACGGTGGTAGGCGCTTTAGTCGTTTCCAGCAGGTTCGGCACCCACGCTTGGTCGGACAGATCGGTTGCCCGGTCCATGTAAGGCTCCAGCGCGGCGTAGCCGCCGTTGTTGTAGATTTCAGGCTCTGTGCCGGACGCGATGGCTGCTTTCAGCAGTGCGCCGTAATCTTCGCCGCCGCCGTGCGTTTCCACGTCGACATGGACGCCGGTTTCCTTCTCGTATTCTTTCGCCAGCTGATTGAGCTGCTCGGCAATTTCCACTTTAAACTGGAACACCTTGATTGAAACGTCTTTAGCAGGAGCGTTGCTGGCGGACGTACCGCTGTTCGTGCTGCTTCCGCCGTTGCTGGCTGAATTGCCGCTATTGTTAGAACCGCAGCCTGTGGCCATAACCATGGCGAGCAAAGTAGTGACCCCGACCATTAGAACCTTTTTCATGTTTGGAAATCCCCTTCCAAATCTTTATTTTGTAAACGTTTACTTCTAACTCAAGTATAGAAACGGATGATTGTTTCTGCGACTTCCTGCATTGAACAAAAAGGTGGAACATATTGATTTTGAATTATCCTTTAACCGAGCCGGCGGTGATGCCTTCGACAATATATTTTTGCAGGAACAGGAAGAAGATAATGACCGGCGCAATGCCGATGGCAAGACCCGGAAGGGCCAGGTTCCACTGCTTCGTATATTGCCCAAAAAACTTCGTGATCCCGATCGGGATCGTCGTCAGGTCGTTGTTGCCGCCGATCAGCAGGACCGGAAGCAGATAGTCGTTCCAGATCCAAAGCGTGTTCAAAATAATGTTGGTCACGATGATTGGCGTCAGCAGCGGGAACACGATTTTCCAGAATACCCCGTAAGGGGAGCATCCGTCAACCACCGCGGCTTCTTCGATTTCTAAAGGCACCGATTTGATAAACCCGTGGAACAGGAACATCGAAAGCGCCAGACCGAAGCCGAGATAACAGATGATAATGCCGTACAGGTGCCCCCGAATCTCCAGCAGGGACGTAATCCGCACCAGCTGGAGCATAACGGATTGAAATGGAATGATCATGGACGAAATCAGTACGGTGAACAAAATTTTATTAAAAACGGTAGGCCGCCGCACAAGGCGGTAAGCCGTCATGGAGCTGATGATAACGATGCCGATGACGCTGCAGATCGTAATAATAAACGAGTTCCGGAACACCAGCGGGAAGTTGATGGCGTCCCAGACCTTCGAGTAATTGTCCCAGAGGAACTGCTTTGGCCAGGAGGCCGCGTCGATCAGAATTTCGCCTAAATTCTTGAATGAATTCACAAGCACAAAATAAAACGGCGACAGGAACAAAAGCGCCAGCAGGATCGCCGCAATTTCCAGGATCAGGGTCGAAACTTTGTAGCGTTCGCGGGTTTCCATCAGGCTTCGACCTCCTTGCTTTTCGTAATCCAGACCTGAACAACCGTAATGATGGATACCGCGAAGAAAAAGATCATCGCTTTGGCCGTGCCCAGCCCGTAACGGTTATTGTTCAGCGCTTCGGCGTAAACGTTGAAAGCCAGCGACTGGGTGGAGGTACCCGGCCCGCCTTTCGTAAGCGACAGGTTAAGGTCGAACATTTTGAACGCGTTGGAGGTGGTCAGGAACAAACAAATCGTGATCGCCGGCATGATCAGCGGCAAAATGATTTTGCGGAGCAGCTGCCAGTAGCTGGCGCCGTCGATGCGGGCCGCTTCGAGCAGATCCTTCGGCATGCCGGCCAAAGCCGCGATATAAATGACCATCATATAACCGGCCGTCTGCCAGATAAAGACGATGCAGATGCCCCAGAAGGCCGTCGCAGGGGTGCCGAGCCAAGGCAGGTTAAACAGAGGAATATGCGTCAGATCGCCGATCGCGCCAAACCCCTTGGTGAAAATAAACTGCCAGATGAAGCCGAGCAGGATGCCGCCGATAACGTTTGGCAGGAAAAAGACCGTCCGCAGGGCGTTCTTCGCCTTGAGCGGTTTGGTCAGCAGCAGCGCCAGCAGGAAGGCCAGCACATTTGCGCCGATGACCGTAGCCAGCGTGAAACGTAGCGTAAACCCGAAGGAATGCCAGAAGTTCGGATCATCCGTAAAAATTCGTGTCAAGTTGTGCATGCCCGTCCATTTGGCTTTATCAAGATCCAGACCGTCCCAGTCTGTAAAGGAGTAATAGAAGCCGAGCAGAAACGGAATAAAAACGATGGCCAGGAAAAACAGCACGCCCGGCCCTACAAAAACCAGCTGCTGCATCCATTCGCTGCGTTGTTTGCGTGTCATAAACCTTCTCCCCTTTCGTATTGTGAGTATACTTGCTGAAGCGGGAGACCGAACACCGACTATGATGACGGAGAGGGTGGATTATATTGACATGGCGTTTATAATGACTTATACAATAAAATCGTAATTGAAAGCGTTTTAGGAAAGTCGTGAAAATGGGGGACAGGGACCGATGATCCGCAACAGCATCCGCAAAAAGCTGCTTATTTTACTGCTCGCCGCCACCATGATTCCCATCTGTTCATCCATCGTGATTTCTTACTACTACACGCGGCATTCCGTGACGGAGACCGCTATCGAGCAGAACTCCAGCCGGATCGAGCTCGGGAAGCTGAACGCGCTGAATTATTTTAATACACTCAACCAGCTTTCAGTGTCCATCTACAGCGGCATCAATGTAGCCGACTCGCTGTACACCTATCTGGAGAATACGCGCAAAACCCCGGTGAGCACCTCGGAAGCGGTGGCGACCAGCTACGACCCGGTTTATATGCACTTGTTCAACCTTTACCAGACGGATAAAGATATTTACCAGATGCATTTCTATATCGCAAACGGCAGCCAGTCGAATTTGTGGGTGAACGGCTATTTCCGCCGCGAATATAACCCCGGATACCGGATGCCGAAAAATCAGGACGGCGAATATAAAGCTTTTATCCAGCCGACGCATATCAACAACCAATACGGGCTCAAGGACGCCCTGCCTCTCTCCAAAATCGCCGAAGTCCCGGTATTTACGCTGAACAGGCCGATGTATCTGGCCCCTACGGTCGCCGTGCTTGGTTATCTTTCGATCGATGTAAGGCTGGATGGCTTGAACCAGATCTTCGATAATCTTTATAGCCCGGAGCGCCATGAACAGTTGTACCTGCTGGATCAGGACGGGCGGTTCCTCTATTCTTCGCAGGCGGAGGATTACGGCACGGTGATGCAGGAGGGCTGGGAGAAGAAGCTGAAGGCAACGGAGGGAAGCGGGCACTTCGAGTGGAGGGACGGCAGCTTTTCGGGAATTATTTTCTACGATCATCTGGATACGGGTTACATGAACACAGTCGTGGTGAAAAAGATCCCGTTTACCGATCTCTACCACAGCGCCAACGAATTGACGGGCATCAATTCCGGCATTGCCGCGGCTTCGCTCATTGTGGCGATGATCGGCACGGTGCTGATTTCGCTGCAGATCACCCGCCCTCTTAAGCAGCTGCTTCTATACGTCAAGAAAGTACAGAAAGGCAACCTGCTCGTGCCGATGAATGTGGCCAGCAGCGACGAGATCGGTATTCTGGCCCGAAGAATGGAAACGATGATGGAGACGATCGACGAGCTGATCCTGCGCGAATACAAACTCGAGCTGGCGAACAAAACCAACCAGCTTAAAGCGCTGCAGGCCCAGATCAACCCGCATTTCCTTTATAATGCGATGCAGCTGATCGGCACCCAGGCGCTGCATTCCGGTTCAACCAACACGTACCGGCTCGTGGGCAACCTGGCCAAGATGATGCGCTACAGCATGAACAACGAGGAGACGGAGGTTCCGCTGCGCCGCGAGATTGAGCATGTGAAGGCTTATTTGGAGCTGCAGCGGGAACGCTTTGAGGGTGAACTGGAATACAGCCTGGACTTCGAGGAGGCCACGCTGCGGATTACCGTGCCGAAGATGCTGCTCCAGCCGCTGGTAGAGAACTATTTCAAACACGGTTACGACGGCCGGATCGGCAAAGGCGACATCTCGCTGAGGGGTTATGTGGAAGGCGAAGGAAAGCGGCTTGTCCTGCAGATCGACGATAACGGAACCGGCATGGAGCCGGAAGCTCTGAAGCGGCTGGTCCAAAGGATCGAATCCATGGATCAGGGAACGACGGTGCAGGGCCAAGAGCGTCAAACGGAAGAGAAGGCCCATAGCGAGCTGGAGCTGCTGTCAGCGGGCGGTGAAAGCAGGAGCAGCGGCGAAGGCGGCATTGGATGGCTGAATGTTGTATCCCGGCTGAGGCTGCAATACGGAAACGGCGTGGCAATTCGTCTGGAGAACCGGCCTAGCTCCGGGCTGTCGATCCGGATCATGATCCCACTGCAGGGTGAGAAGGAGGACTTAGGATGAAAGCATTGATCGTAGATGATGAGAAACATGTGCGCGAAGCCATCAGAATGCTTGTTCCCTGGCAGAATTGGAACATCGACACCCTGCTGGAGGCGACGGATGGCCAAATGGCGATCGAGCTGATCGAGAAGGAGCGCCCTGGGCTGATTTTTACCGACATGATGATGCCGGTCAGAAACGGGGTTGACCTGCTCCGCTGGATGCATGACAACAACGTGGCCGGGAAGACGATCGTCATCAGCGGTTATGACGACTTTGAGCTGACGAGAAACACGATCCGCTACGGCGGGCTGGATTATATCCTGAAGCCCATCGAACCGGAGGAGCTGATCCGCGCGGTCGATTCTGCGGTTGCCCAGTGGCGGCGCGAGGAGGAAGGACGGCAGGCCGCGGTGAAGCGGGGCATGGAGCTGAACCAGCTTAAGCCAGTCTATCTGGACAAGGCCTTCTCGCAGCTGATCGAAGGAACGGAGCTGCACGGGGCCGCGGCTGGCCTGGAGGCCGAAACGGGCCTTCCGCCGGGCAAACCGCCGGTCAGGCTGGCCCTGCTGACGCTGGAAGGCCTTCATCCGGCCAATCTGCGTTCTTTTTCCGCCAATGAAGATCTGTTTTATTTTGCTGTGCTGAATATTTGCAACGAGATTCTCGGGAAGGAGAAAAGCGGGTACGCCTTTTCCTACTGGAACGGCCGTCGGGAGGTCGTCATGGTGCTGTGGAGCCGCCTTGGGCAGGCCCATGAAGTGATGCGTCATGTGCAGGAATGCTGTCTGCGCACACTGCGGACTTCTTTCCACATCGGCCTTGGGCAGGTGCACCTATTCCCGGATGGGCTGCGGCAGGCCTATGCCGAATCGAAGAAGATCCTGCAGCAGCGGAACCTGCTGGAGAACGATTCATGGGTCCATGCGATTGAGGACGGCCGGCCAGGAAGCGTCGTCCCGAAAGGCGGGCCTCATTTGTCCGATTACGAAAGCCGGATTCGTCTGGCGGTCTTCAGCGGGCAGCCGGCCGAAATCCGGCGCACTGTGCACGAATGGACAGCGGCCGCCGCGGCAGCAGGCCGGATCACGCCGCACCAGCTGCAAATCTGGGGCAGCGAATATGCGGTGCTGCGTCTGCAGTGGGCCAAGGATTGGCTGAGCGAAGAAGAGCTCCCGGCCGAGCTTCAGCAGCCCGGCGATGCTTTTGAGGTGAAGGTGGAGCCGGACGGACTTTTTTCGCTGGGAAGCTGGGAGGAGCGGCTGTCAGGGGAGCTTGCCGAATTCGCGAAAACGCTGCATGCCCTGAAGCAGCAAAACGGCAGCGTCATTCATCAGATCCGCAAATACGTGGAGGATCACTACCGGAAGGAAATTTCCCTCCAGGATATTGCGAATCAGTTTTTTCTAAGCCGGGAGTACATTTCCCGCAAATTCAAGCAGGAGCTGGGCGAAAATCTGTCCGACTACATCGGCCGGATCCGTATGGAACACGCGAAGAAGCTGCTGGGCAACCCGAGCTTGAAAATCGTCCAGATCGCGGACAGAGTCGGCTACCCGGATGAAAAATATTTCAGCAAGGTGTTCAAGAAGCATACCGGACAGACCCCAAACGAGTATCGGAAGCAGCAGAGCGAAGCCGGGGGCTGCTGAACCAGATGTCGACGCATGCCTGATTGGACTGCGGCGTGGGCTCAACTATCCCTCTTCATAAAGGCAAAATCTCTAAAAATGAAAACAGATGAAAATTTTCTGGGTTTTATGCTTTGTTTTATATAGACAAGGTTCGACACTAATTTTAGAATTCAATTATAAAAGATGGGCCAATGTCCAAGTTATCCCAGTCTTTTTAATATTTTATTTATAGGCAGGAATGGGGTTTTAGTATGAAAGGGAAAATGGGCATTCGGGTTAAATTGGTCCTGTTTATGGTCGTGGTAGTGCTTTTGGGAACAGGGGTCATTGGTTATTACGCCGTATCCACTGCGCAGAAGGATATTCTTTCAACGGCCCACCAGAAGCTGCTGGGCGATTTGAATACGGGGAGAATGCTGATCGACAAGCTGTACCCGGGGGATTGGTCCGTTAAAGACGGCAAACTTTACAAGGGCGAGCAGGCCATCGATGAAACGTTAACGCTGCTGGATGATTTCGGCAAGGAGACGGGGGATACGGTTACGCTGTTCCTGGGGGATACCCGCGTGGCCACCAATGTAGTGCAGCAGGACGGCTCGAAAGCAGTCGGCACAAAGGTCTCTGACAAAGTAGCAGACATTACGCTGAAGCAAGGGCAGACTTATGTGGGAGAGGCCATGGTGGTCGGGCAATCCAACCAGGCGGCTTACGAACCGATTAAAGATGCGTCCGGCAAAGTGATTGGCATCTGGTATGTTGGTGTTCCGGCAAATCCGTATCAGGATACGGTTGACCGTTTTGGCGAACGGCTGATTTTATTTGGTCTGATTGAACTGGTGCTTGCGGTGGTGCTCATCTGGCTGCTGATTGTTCAAAGCCTTAAGCCGCTGGTTTCCATAACCAAGGTTGCAGAAGAGGTGGCGGCAGGCAATCTTCGTGTTCAGCTTAAGGAGTACCGCTCAAGGGACGAGATCGGCCGTTTGACTTCGGCGATTTCCGGCATGGTACTCAGCCTTAAGAACACCGTTACGGAGCTGAATGAGAAT
The DNA here is from genome assembly GCF_001685395.1 of Paenibacillus yonginensis. Lineage (NCBI taxonomy): Bacteria > Bacillati > Bacillota > Bacilli > Caryophanales > Paenibacillaceae > Paenibacillus > Paenibacillus yonginensis. The sequence goes on from NZ_CP014167.1 coordinate 4,377,106, forward strand.
ATTTTTGCATCGGCTGATCAGGTGGCAAAGGCTTCCGATGGCATGGCCAAGGCGCTCGAAGAAATGACGCAGTCCTATCAGGCCGTGGCGAGCAGCAACCGGCAAATGACGAAGGAAGCAGGCACCGGGCATGAGACGGCGCTGATTTCCTCTCAGGTGCTGGAGGAGCTGTCCGATTTGATCCGGAAAGCGAACGAACAGGCCGCCGAAGGGCAAAGCGACTCCGTGCGGACCAAGGAAATGGCTGAGAGAGGACGGGAGACCGTACTGCAGACCTTGTCTCTGATGGAGTCCATTCAAGGACGCTCCAACGAAACGGGCGGCCTGATCGGACGGCTTGAGGAGCATTCCCGGAAAATCTCCGACATTACAGTCACCCTTTCGGAGATTGCAGCCTCCACGAATTTGCTGGCCTTAAACGCTTCGATCGAAGCGGCGCGTGCCGGAGAGTCCGGACGCGGTTTTGCAGTAGTAGCCGGGGAGGTCCGCAAGCTGGCCGAGCAGTCTGACCGGGAAGCTGCGGAAGTAGCAGGACTGATCCAGGTGATTACCGCAGACATTCGTGAAGCGGTCTTATCCAATGAACGCAGCCGGGAGGAAATTGTCCGCGGTACGATTGCCGCGCGTGAAGCCGGTGATGCCTTGCAGGACATTTGGCTGGCAGCGACGGGAACGGCAGATAATATGAACGGGATCATGCAGATGACCACGGAGGAAGTAGCCGGATCTGACAGTATGATTATGCTGAACCAAACCGTAACGGGCATTATGAAGGACACGCTGGATCTTTCCGAGGAGGTTGCGGCCAGCACGCAGACTATGGCTGAGGAGATCGAACATCTGGCCTCCGCCTCTGAGGAACTGAATGCAATGGCCGAGGAGCTGAAATCGAACCTGGGCAAGATTAAGGTTTAGGTTCGGACAAGATATAGAAGTGAGATGGAAGTGAATAATTGATAAAGAAGCGGTCTCAGCAGGTCCTGATTGGACCTGAGAGCCGCTTCTTTTTTAACACCACTTGGCTCAAAATCCGCGCTTGATCACGGTGAAACACTCCGCCGTAGGGCCTTGTACTTGTAGCCGTATAGCCCTATTGCTCGTTGCCTTGCTGCTTTATTGCTCGTTACCCTATGTTAAACCAGCCATCCGTTTGTCTCGGCAATATTGATCGCTTCGATCCGGTTTTTGGCCCCGAGCTTTTGCATGATTTTCGATACGTAGTTCCGTACCGTCCCCCGAGACAAATACAGCTTGCTCGCAATGTCATGAATGGCAAGTCCGTCTGCGACCAATCTCAATACGGCCTGTTCACGCTCAGTCAAAGGGTTCACCGCTACGGCTTCCCACAAGCTGAGTGACAGCTCCGTGCTGACAACCCGCTCTCCCTGATGAATTGTTCGCAGGGCGGCGCTAAGCTCATCGACAGGGGAGTCCTTAAGCAGGTATCCCTTCACGCCGGCTTTCAGAGCCCTTTGGAAGTAACCGGTGCGGGAGAAAGTGGTCAGGATGACCACTCTGCAGGGATGGCCTTCTTCCTTCAGCCGTTCGGCAACGTCGAGCCCGGTAAGCTTCGGCATTTCAATATCCAGCAGACAAATATCAGGATTCAGTTCCCGGACCAGCTTTAAGGCTTCTTCTCCATTTTCGGCTTGAGCCACGACCTCGATGTCTTCCTCCATATCCAGCAGCAGCTTCAATGCGCCGCGCAGCATACCTTGATCCTCAGCAATTATAACTTTCATTGGACGCCTTCTCCTGTACTTAAATTCCGGGCTATTTTGGGGACAGTCAGTCGGACACGAGTTCCCTTTCCAATCACGGCTGTAAGCTCCAAGCTTCCATTAATCAGAGCTATACGTTCTTTCATGTTGCTCAGCCCTGCTCCATGAGTCCAAATGCCTTCTTGCTCCAGCCCTATGCCATTATCCGAAATAGTCATAGTAAAAGCATGGGGTTCCTGCACAAGCCCAATCTCGCAGCGGGCAGCCTTGCTGTGTTTGACGATGTTGGTCACCGACTCGCGCAGGCACATGCCCAGCACGTTCTGGACGAAGGGCTCGAGGTCCAGATCACCGGGTTCTCCGAGTTCTCCGTTATCACCGCTGTCTCCGCCTGAATGTTCCACCTTCAGTTCAATTCCGGCGGCAAGCAAAATCTGTTTGGCATGGCCTATTTCACCGGCTATGGTGACCGAAGTCATGTCGGACACAAGCTCCCGGACTTGTTTAAGGGCCGCCCTGGCAGCCCAATGGATATCTTTTGCTTCCTGTACGGCTTTGCCGGGCTGCTTGTTAATCAGCTTCTCCACGAGTTCGCTCTTCAAGGCAATCAGGGATAACGTATGGCCAAGCGTATCATGGAGATTTCGGGAAATTCGCTGCCGCTCCTCCTGCTTGCTGAGCCGCGCGATCTCCTCATTCGCCAGGTGTAATTGTCCCTTCAATTCCTGGGAGCGCACGCCTCCCCGAATGCCAGTCGGAACGATAACGGCCACGATCATGGCCGGTATCAGATTCAGCAGATCGCTTTCAGTAAGGAAAGAAGAGGCGTAGATAAAGTAACCGGCCAGAAGAACCGCCAATAGGACCATGTGGAAACGGAACGTCTTCGGATTTGGCAGGAATGCGATAACGGGCGTGACGAAGAAGACGAGATACAAGTAAGATGGCTGCCATAACAGGGTGAAATAAGCGATGATGATCAGTTCGGCGAACAGATAATAGACCATCCTTGCGGGGTCCCACCAGCTCAGCAGATAAGCGGCGACGAAAAGTGCCAACACGGTGAAGCCCAGGCCCTTTTCCAACGCATGACGGGACAAAATATCGGTTACGGGGAAGGCCAGGTAAACTAGCCATATCACCGGAAAGAGGTACTTCCTTTTCTTTGAGAAAAAAAACCACGTCAGATCGCATCCTGTCTTTTGTTCAGATAGGAAGATAATACCACAAACAAGGCTGCGTAGACGGCCAAAGTCAGCAGGCTTGAGCCAGAGACGCCGTGGCCTGCGGCCAGACCCCAGGCCCCGCTGCCAAAACGGTAAGAGGGCATAAGCTCCATGATTCGCTGAAGAACGGGGGACATCGCCTGCTTAGGGAACCATAACCCGCCAAGAATGGAAATGCCCATGTAAACCAACTGGGAGACCACCTGTACCGCATCGGTGTTTCGCAACTGACCAAGCAGGGTGCCCAGTGCCATAAAGGGGAGTGCTCCGGCCCAGATCCACAAACCGCAGAACAGCCACTGCTCCCAGCTCATGACAACGCCTTTAAACAGGCTGCCGAGCAGAAACATGAAGAGGATAATTCCGGCGTTGATGACGGAGGTCGAAACCATTTTTGAAGCCACATAGACGGAAGAAGACAGGGGCGTAATTCGGAGCAGCCTATTGTATCCGGAGGCTCTTTCCGCTGCCAGCCGGCTGCTAAGGCTAGTAATGCTGGAGCCGAGCACGCCGTATACGGTCATCGACATCAGATAATAAGCCTTCCACTCGATTCCGCCAATCTGCATGGCATCCCCAACAACGCTGGTGAAGATGAAATAGAAGAGTGCCGGCATGAGCAAGGCAAAGATTACAAATCTTCTGTTCCGCAGTGTCCGCAAAATTTCAGCCCGGCATTGGGCAGTCATAGCTCTAGACAACATGGCGCTTCTCCTTTGTGCCTGTTTTATTCGTTTCACTTGCTCTATCTGTGCTCCCGCTTCCCTGAACCAGATTACGGAACGCTTCCTCCAGCCCTCCAGTCTGGATTTCGATGTCCCGGACGTCAAGATTCATGTGGACTATGGTAAAAATAACCCGGTCCGTATCCAGGCTGGTCAACTTGACCCTTCGGCCGTTCCAGACCGCTTCCTGTACACCGGGCAGCTGCTCCAGCTGCCGGGGCTGAAGCTCTGGCCCTGCGGTGAAGTGAATCGACTTCCGACCAGCAGCCTGCTTCATTTCAGCCGGTGATCCATCGGCGATCAGCCGACCTTCATTGACCACAAGAATCCGGTCGGCCAGCTGGTCCGCTTCCTCCAGATAGTGAGTGGTCAGCATAATCGTTTTGCCCTGGTCCTGAATGGTCCGGACAGTGTCCCAGAACATCTGCCGTGACATGACGTCCATCCCGGCTGTCGGCTCGTCAAGGAACAGTACTTCCGGATCGCCGGCCAAAGCCAGGGCAAAAGCCATCCGGCGTTTTTGACCGCCTGAGAGGGAGATGGCCATCTTGTTTTGGACCTCATCAAGGCCTGCGATACGAAGCAGCCGCCCCAAGTCCATCGGATGGCTGTAATAGTGACGGAACAGGTCCACCGCTTCCCGGACCTTTAGTCCGGGCACCATCTCTGAGTCTTGCAGCATTGCACCGATTTTGCCGCGCACTTTGGCATCCCTAGGGCTGCCGCCCAGCAGTTTGACCTTCCCTCGGGTAGGCTGCTGAAGTCCCAGCAGCATCGAAATGGTGGTGGACTTGCCTGCCCCGTTTGGACCAAGCAAAGCCACCAGGCTGCCCGGCTCAACGGAGAAGGACAGGTGATCAACGGCGCATTTGCCGTTTGGATATTGTTTGGTCAAATCGTCGAGGACGATAACCGGTTTGGCATTCATTTATGATTTCACCCCGTCATCAAATTGGATGTCTTAAGACTACCTGAACGGGAGAAATCGAAACAGGCCGATTTGTCATGAAACCGGGGTGACATTTGTCATGCGGACTTGGACCGCGGCCATACAAAAAGCCGCCGAAAGGCGGCCCTGCTGTTCAGGCGGCCCTTCGGCGGCTTTGCTTTTTCAGAGAATAACGTACCCGTGCTTCTTAGAAATCGAAGTTGTCCGGATCCGGACCTACGCGGTGGTTCTGGTTCATGGCATCAATGGCAGCCATGTCTTCGGCGCTCAGCTCGAAGTCGAAGATCGAGGCATTCTCGATAATACGGTGTTCTTTGGTCGATTTAGGGATGGTTACGATCCCGTTTTGAATGTCCCAACGCAGGATAACCTGAGTGACGGACTTGCCGTATTTCGCGCCAATGGCCTTCAGCTCTTCGTTGTCCAGCAGCTGACCTTGCATCAGCGGGGACCAGGCTTCGATTTGGATGCCTTTCTGCTTGCAGTAGTCGCGCAGCTCTTTCTGAGTCAGGCGAGGGTGAAGCTCGATCTGATTGACGGCCGGCACAACCTCTGCATCGGCGAGCAAGTCTTCAAGATGATGAATTTGGAAGTTGCTGACGCCGATTACTTTGATTTTTCCCTGCTTGTACAAGGTCTCCATCGCTTTCCAGGCTGCTTTATATTTGCCTTCTTTAGGCCAGTGGATCAGGTAAAGGTCCAGATATTCCAAGCCCAGCTTGTTCAGGCTGACTTCGAAAGCGGCCAAAGTTTCCTCAAAGCCCAGATCGGCATTCCATACTTTGGAGGTCACGAAAAGGTCTTCTCTTTTCAGGCCGGCTGCTTCGAGCCCTTGGCGGATTCCGTTGCCTACGCCTTGCTCATTGCCGTAAATAGCTGCAGTATCAATGCTGCGGTAGCCGTTTTTAATGGCTGCAGCTACAGCTGCCTCCAGCTCCGCGCCTTCTTCCACCTGAAATACGCCAAGACCAAACCAAGGCATTTGAGTGCCGTTATTTAATTGTACTGTGCTTTGCAGATTCAAACTCATGATTCCTATTCCTCCTGAAATTTAATTGTATATATAAAATGAACGGATGCATGGCGTCCTTTACAGAGCAGCCATGGCTTCGTTCACTCCATAGCCTCCGTTAATCCTTTTGAAACCTGGGTGCCCCTTTTAGGGTTCCCTTTCTTCTCCAAAACGAGACTGATTGCTGTAAGAGCTGCCGCTGCGGCGACCATGATGGCCCCTACCCACGCGGTATGAACCAATCCCAGCGTATCGGTAATGATGCCCCCGAGGTAAGCCCCGAGCGCGATGCCTGCGTTGAAGGCTGCTATATTCAGTGCCGAAGCGACATCGACCGCTTTGGGCGCGATTTTTTCCGCCAGAAGAACCACATACAGCTGCAGCCCTGGAACGTTCATAAATGCCAGCAGGCCCATGAAGAAGATGGTGATCAATCCTACAGCTTGATAAGGTGCCGTAAAGGTCAGCACAAGCAGGATTATAGCCTGTAAAATAAACATGCCGAGCAAAGCCCGCAGCGGCTTGCGGTTGGCTGCTTTCCCTCCAATAACGTTGCCGATGGCAATGGCAATTCCGTAGAGCAGAAGGAGAAGGGCAACGGTGTTCTCCGCAAAACCTGTCACTTCATGCAGAAGCGGCGACAAATAGGTGAATACTACAAAGGTTCCGCCATAACCAAGCGCCGTTATCAGAAGGGCGAGGATGATCTTGCCGCTCTTAAACAGCTTAACCTGCTCGACCATCGGCGTTTCGGTCCCTTTCCGCAGTCCGGAGGGAACCAGAATCAGATTGCCTATAAAGGCCACGATGCCGACGGCTGCAATGGCGATAAAGGCGACTCTCCAGCCGAGCTGCTGTCCGATAAAGGTGCCGATCGGCACACCGGTAACGGTAGCTACCGTGAGTCCGGAGAACATCATCGAAATCGCGCTGGCTCTGCGGTTCTCAGGCACGAGGTCTGCAGCAATCGTCGAGCCGATCGACATGAACACCCCGTGCGAGAAAGCGGAAAGGACGCGGGCGACAAGCAGCAAAGCAATGCCCTGCGAGGCTGCCGCCAGGCTGTTCCCGGCAATAAAGACGACCATGATCGCCATCAGCAGCGTTTTCCGCGGCACGCTGGCCGTAAGCGAGGTCAGGATCGGGGCGCCAAAGGTCACCCCGAGGGCGTATAAAGTAACCGTGAGACCCGCAAAGGTCACGGAAATGTTCAAATCATCAGCAATCAACGGAAGCAGTCCTACGCTGATAAACTCCGTCGTTCCGATTGCAAAAGCACTTATCGCCAAGGCTAGCAGCGCCAAGGTGCTTCTCTGTTTATTAAGCTCCATGTTTTCTCTTGTTCACTCCTACCTTGTAGAAATCACCGGCCGGTAATGTTATTATGGGTGAGCGGGATTCATTTGAATAGTACGTACTTATTTGTGCTATAGGCACCAAAAAGTTATCTATATAAGTATTTATATATAAATGCAGAAGCTACAGTTTCTGCTGCCAGGAGGAATCGAATCGTTATGCCAGAAGTAGAGAAAACGCCAAGAACCAAGAAATACAACATTTCCGTTGAAGCTACGCTTGAGGTCATCGGAGGCAAGTGGAAATGCGTCATCCTTTGCCACCTGACGCACGGCCGCAAGCGGACCAGCGAGCTGAAGCGCCTCATGCCGGCCATCGCCCAGAAAATGCTGACCCAGCAGCTCAGAGAGCTTGAAGAAGACGGCATTATTAACCGGATCAGCTACAATGAAGTGCCGCCAAGAGTCGAATACGAGCTGAGCGAATACGGCTGGAGCCTGAAGCCGATTCTGGATTCGCTCTGCAATTGGGGCGAGCAGCATATCATCCGGGAGTACGGCGACAAATTCGCTGTGCTGGAGGATAATATTTTGAATCACTGATGCACAGGACTTACAATATTAGAGGTTAAAAAATCGGGAAAGCCAGCCCAAGAATGGATGCATTCTTCGGCTGGTTTTTTTCTTTTTCAAGTCCATCTTTGTATTGCCCAGATAGGCGCATTAAGATACCATAATAAAAAACAACATAACGTCATAATGTTTGGCGGGAGCACGACTCGAAAGCACCAAGCAAATCCGATTACAAAATAAAAATAACGGAGGTAGCAGAGGATGAAGCTGCGTTTTGAAGGGGAAACAAACGGTTTGTTGCCGGGAATCGGGATTTTAGCAGCGGAACTAGGCGTTGAGATCCGGGATGAGGGGGATACCCGAAATGCGGGAAATGACGGAAATGCCGGGATTCCGGGTATTCCAGTAGAGGTCTCGGTTTCCGTTAGCGGCGGTCTGGAGGTTGGATGGGACGGAAGTAAGGCCTATATTCGGTATGAGCTGAAGCACCAGTTTTTCCGCGGACTGGGTTTACTCGTACAGCATACACGGAAGGGGCAGCCGTTTCAGATCAAGGAAGAGCAGCAGTTCGAACTCACGGGGCCGATGTTTGATCTTTCGCGCAACGGGGTCCTCACGGTCGAAAGCTTTAAACGGATGCTGAACAAGCTCGCTTTAATGGGTTTGAATACGGTCATGCTGTACATGGAAGATACATATGAAATAGAAGGCGAGTCCTATTTTGGCTACATGAGGGGCCGCTATTCGCAGGCGGAGCTCAAGGAAATCGACGACTATGCCGACCAATTCGGCATTGAGGCGTTTCCGAGCATTCAGACGCTTGCCCATCTGGAGGAGTTCCTGAAATGGGAGGCGGCATCGCGGTATCGGGACACTAAAGGGGCGCTTCTGGTCGGGGAGGAAGCCACGCTGGATTTGATCCGGCGCATGATCGAATCGGCGACGGCGCCTTTCCGCAGCCGCAAAATCCATATTGGCATGGATGAGGCTGAGGAGCTGGGACGGGGCAAGTTTTTGGATAAGAATGGCTACGTCGGCCGTTTCGACATCATGACAGGCCATCTGGACAAGGTGCTGGAGATCGTCCGCGAACGCGGCCTCGAGCCGATGATGTGGAGCGACATGTTCCTGAAGCTCGCTTCGGCCAGCGGCGCCGATTATTACAATTCCGATACGACCATTCCCGAAGAGATGGCCAGCCGCATCCCGGAAGACGTCTCGATGGTTTATTGGGATTACGGACTGAAGGAAATGGAGGAATACGGGCAGCAGGTCGCCAAACACCGCCCGTTAGGCGCGAATCTGGCTTTCGCTGGCGCGGTATGGATCTTCAACACCTTCGGCGTGAATTACGGGCTGTCCCTGAACGCTTCGGACAACGCGCTGCAGGTGTGCAAGCAGGAGGGCATCCGCGAGGTTTATGCGACGATGTGGGGCGATGACGGGAATGAAGGCAGCCCCTTTGCGGCGCTCTTGGGCTTGCAGCTGTATGCCGAACATGCCTACTCGGCGGCGAAACCCGAATGGGAGCGTGTGGCGGAACGGGCCGCCTTCTGCACGGGCATCCAGGCGGACAGCTATTTGCTGCTGAAGGACCTCGATGAAACGCCGGGCTCCGAGCCGAATAACCGGGCGCAAAGCAATCCTTCGAAGTTTCTTCTCTACCAGGACGTGCTTCTCGGGTTATTCGACAAGCAGATCGAAGGACTGGAGCTCTCCGCCCATTATGCCGATTTGGAGCAGCGTATCCAATGGGCCCGAAAGAGCGGAGGCACTGGCACAGCCGAACTCCTGCGGATGCCGGAGAAGCTGTGCGCCGTGCTAAAGATCAAAAGCGAAATCGGCATCCGGCTCAAACAGGCCTATGACATTCAAGATCGCGCCGCATTGAACCGGGTGGCCCAAGAAGAGCTGCCGCTCATTGCCGCTGCGGTCCGCGAACTTCGCGATGCTCACCGCATTCAGTGGTTCAGCATGTTTAAGCCGTTCGGCTGGGAAGTGCTCGATATCCGCTACGGAGGCGTAGTAAACCGCCTGGATTCCGCGGCGCAAAGACTGCTGGATTACACAGAGGGGCGCATAGCCCGCATCGAAGAGCTGGAGCAGGAACGGCTGCTGTACAGCTCCAACAACCGTTTTAACCATAAAGGGATCGGCTGGTGCAGCTATTATTACCGGATGGCGTCGCCGAACGTCTTTTTCCACGTCTTGAATCCGCTATAACGTTCTGGAAATAGCATAGAGCAGACATGAATTGACTGCATTAGAAGGAGCGGCTGCACCGGCTGCCTAGTATTGGCTCGTCGGTGCGGTCTTCTTCCAGGGAATTATTATTCATTTTTGCGGTGTTTATTTCAGCCAGATCAGTAAGCGCTTCCATAAAAGCTAACCGCCTTGTCCTTAGGGCCTTTCTCCGAGTTCCTCTTCAAACCCAATCGACAAAATTCTTCATTTCCCCCTTGGTCTGACACCGGGTGTTAGGACGGGTGCACCGTTTGTGTTGTAGAATGTGAAAAACAAAAAACGGGGTGGTCGGATGTGGTTCAGAAATTCATTAAAAAGCAAGCTGTCGGTGCTGCTGATTGCGGCCATCGTTTTTCCGCTGCTGGCTACGGGCATAGTCTCTTACCGCATAGCTTCCAATCTGACGGAAAAAATCGAGAAGCAGTCCGGCATGAACACACTACAGCAAATTTCGGACAAGCTGGACTTCATCATCGGCGATGCGGAGAACATGTCGGTCTTTATCATTGGCCAGAAAAATATCCAATCCTACCTCGGCAGCGATAGGTCGGACATTTCGTTATATTCGCAGAACGTTGCCTTCCTGATGAATCTTGCTTCCTCCAAAACCTATATTTCGAACATCACGATTACCTCAAATAAGGGTTATCCGGCTTTGTCCAACACGACGATTGTCCGTTCCGGTTTGCCGGAGGTGATGCGGGCCAATGAAGGGAAATATAACCTGGCTGTCAAATGGTGGACCCCGCTGTACGAGAATCAGACGACGGACAACGGGCTCAAACAGGTATTTACGCTGGTCCGCCCGATCCGCAGCACGGACAAGTTCCAAAATTATGGAGAGCTGTCCATCAGCATTGATGCCCGGGAAGTGCAGCGTATGCTGGAGAACGCGGCCTGGAATGAAAGCGGGCATTTGTGGCTGATTAATGAGGAGAACCGGGTGATGGTCTCCCAGAAGGGGGAGGGGCTGAATCAGCTCCTGGGGGACAAGATTTCGCATCTGGGCACGCTGCCGGGTGCTGAAGGGGTTGAGAACGTCAAGCTGGGTGATGAGAGCAGCACCTTGCTCTACTACACGGTCCCGAGCTTGGGATGGAAGCTGGTTGGCGTTATTCCCACCCATATTTATACGGCTCAGAACCAGTATGTGCTTACGCTTACGGCTTGGGCTATCGGTATTTCAGCCCTGTTTGCAGGCCTGCTGGTGCTTTATTTCATTACCTGGGTAACTCGGCCGCTCATCAAGGTAGCGCGAAAGCTGAACAAGATCGATCCGGATGAGCCGATCCGTCCATTTGAAGTCAAAACTACAGATGAAATCGGCATGCTGCTGCGCAGCTATAACCGGCTCAGCGACCGTATCGAGCGACTCAAAAGCCAGCTGCAGCTAAATGCAGCCAAGAAAAAGGAAGCCGATATCCAGGCCCTGCAGGCCCAGATTAACCCGCATTTTCTGTACAATACGCTCTCTTCTATCCATTGGATCGCTTTAATGAACAAGCAGAAACCGATTGCCGAAATGGTCGGGGCGCTTACCGATTTCCTCAGGTTCAGCCTGAATGACGGGAAAGAGTTCTGCACAGTCGGTCAGGAGGTGGCGCATGCGCAGAACTATGTGCGCATTATGTCTAAACGATTTCAGGACAAATTCGAGGCAACCTTCTTCATTGATCCGTCGATCCAGGATCAGACTATGCTGAAGCTTCTCCTTCAGCCTTTGATCGAGAACAGCATTATGCACGGCATTCAAAAGCGGAGGGAGAAGGGGAGCATTCTTGTTCAGGGCGAGCTTCGGCCGGGAGCGATGACTTTCACGGTCGAGGACACCGGCATCGGTATGGAAGAAGCGAAGCTCAGAGAGATCAGACATGCGCTGCAGCTGGAGAAGGACAGTATAGAAAGCCAGGCTGAGCCGGACACGGCTTACGGTTTAGCCGAAACGGTGAAATCCGGTTACGGTCTGGGTAGTGTTCACCGCAGGCTGATACTGCACTATGGAAGCGAAACCGGACTCCAGATCGAAAGCGAGCCGGGTACCGGCACAAGAATAACCTTCACTATACCTTTACTGGAGGGATCGGCATGAATGTTTTGATCATAGATGACGAGGTGATTATCCGGACGGGGCTTTGTACGGTGATCGACTGGTCGGAGCTTGGCATGCACCTGCTTCCGCCCGCAGAATCCGCGGAGGAGGCGCTGGAGCGTCTTCTCACCGAGCGTCCGGACATCGTGCTCACCGATATCCGGATGGCCGGTATGGATGGTATTCAGCTGGCCAAGGAAATCAGGGAGAAGCTTCCGGATGCCGAGATTATCATCCTGACCGGCTATGACGATTTCGGGTTCGCCCAGCGGGCGCTGCGGCAGGGGGTAACCGACTATTTGCTGAAGACAAGCGATCCCGAGGAAATCATCAAATCCGTGATGAAAGCCAAACAGAATCTGCAGATGAAACGGGAACTGAAGAGGCAGGGGGATGTTCAGGCGGCTGCGCTCCGCAAGCAGCATTTCGAGGCATGGCTGACCGGAAACGCGGCGGGTAGCGGAGATCCGGACGGTCTGGTCTACAAGTCGGTAACGGAATGGCTGGAGCAGACCGGTGTCTTCCGGAAACTGCCGGACGGCCGTCCCCAGGCGATGCGCGTCCTGCTTGTAGGCGCATCCGGATGGGGACATGACCGCTTCTCCGGCTTAATGCTTGGAGCGGCGGAAAGCCAGCTGTCTGAGCTGCTATCCGGTATTACACTGCTCAGGAACAACATGATCATTGCCGTAGCCGGCGTGACGCCGGGATGGTCCGGGGAGCGGCAGCTGGGAAAGGTGATCAGCCGGGTCCGAGATACGCTGAGATGTGATATTTTTGCTGCAGCTGGAAATGAGGTCTACGCCGCCGGGGAGCTGCGCCGTTCTTATGAGGAGGCCCTGAAGGTTTACGAATACCGGGTCGTGTTCGGGGATAGAGGGCTGTTTGAGCTGAAGGACGTGGAAGACCGCCAGGGCGGAAGAACGGTCTGTTCAGAGAGGGAGGAAAGCGAACTGTCTTCCCTGCTGATGAACAACAACGGCAGCCAGCTCCACGATTGGACCACTGCAATCGTCAGGGAACGGCTGGAGGACCCCGAAACGACGCCGGCCGCTCTGCAGGCGTTCCTTCAATCCATTGTAATCGGGGCCCATCGCTGGCTGGACAGGGCGAAGGAGACAGCCTCGGCCGCGCAGTCGTCAACGGGGCAGGCGGGTGCCGGAGCGACGCCGGCCATTTCCTTTGAGCCGGGTGTTGTCCTTGAAGATGAGCTGTTCAAGCTGCTACTGTCGGTGATGAATGAGTTCCACCAGCTCGTCAGTGACGGCAGGTATTCTTACATACATCGGGCCATTGCCTATATCCGCAATCATCTCGGCGAGCATTTGACCCTGCAGCAGGTGGCGGGTTTCGTGCACCTCAACCCTAATCATTTCAGCGAGGTTTTCAAACGGGAAACCGGTCAGGGCTTCAGCGAGTTTGTGATCCGTGAGCGCATGCAGCGTGCGGCAAATATCCTGCTGACTACGCAGAAGAAGATCAGTGAAGTGGCAGGGGAAGTAGGTTACGAGGATATTAAATATTTCAGTCAGCAGTTTAAGAAAATGATGGGAAGTACCCCCACGGAATATCGACAGCTTTCCGGAGACGGCGTCTAGTTCTATGAAGTACCTGACATGTATATAACGTGTAATGGCCGCGATTTAGGACCGGACAAACCGGATTTGGCCTGATTCACGAACGATTAGCTGACATGAGTTTGATGAACCGAATTTTTTCCACCCTCCGACTGGAGATCATCTCCTTACCGCTCATCCTCCGCAATCTTATACTTTTAAACATAAATGGAACCAAAGGAGGGGTCTTAAATGGCAAAGAAAAAACCAATCGCAATTCTCGCTCTGTTACTATCGTTTACCCTGCTGCTCGCGGCTTGCGGCCAAGGGGGGAATAACACGCCAACCACCGGTGCGGCAGGGACGGACAGCTCCAAATCCCCTGGAGAGAAAATCAAACTGTCCATCTGGCATAACTTCTCCGGCGACGATCTGAGAGCCAAGGTTGTACGGGAACAGATTGAGAAATTCCAAAGCGAGCACCCCGAGGTCGAGCTGGATGCACAGGCGATTCCGCCGGATGGATACCGTCAGCGTTTGAAGACGGTGGCAGCCGCGAATGAAATGCCGGACGTCTTTTTCGTTCAATCCGGTACCTCGATTAAAGAGTTTTATGATGGCGGGCTGATTCAGCCGATTACCTCCGTGCTGGATGAGCATCCGGACTGGAAGAACAACTTCATTTCCGGTTCGCTGGACACCCTGTCCTTTGACGGCCAGGTTTATGCCACGCCGCTGAGCGGCTCGGCCACTTCCTTCCTGTTCTACAACAAGTCCCTGTTTGAGAAATACGGCGTCAAGGTTCCGACCACATGGGACGAAATGATGACGGCGGTCAAAACGTTCAACGACAACAAAATCACGCCGATTTCGCTGGGGAATAAAGCCTCCTGGCTGGCGCAGTCCAGCATCCTCTCCTCGCTTGCGGACCGGGTGACCGGTACGGACTGGTTCTTGAAGGCTGTGAATCAGGACGGGGCGAAGTTTACCGATCCTGAATTCGTGCAGGCCCTGCAGTATTTCAAGGACCTGGCTGATGCCAATGCGTTCCAAACCGGCTTTAACAGCCTGGATAACACCCAGATGGAGCAGTATTTTGCCGAGGGCAAAGCCGCGATGATGATCGACGGTTCGTGGGCGCTGACGAACATGGCTGCAGCAGCAACGGAGGAGCAGCTCAGTCAGATCGACATCACCGTGCTTCCGTCCGTTCCCGGCGGCAAAGGGGATCCGAATTCGATGTCCGGCGGCTCAGGCGGCGGTTTGGCACTCAGCAAAACCGTCACGGGCGACAAGCTTAAAGCCGCTTTGGACCTGATCTATACGGTCAGCGGTCCGGAAGCGATGCAGGCCATCGCGGACAGCAACTCGATCGTCACCTACAAGGTTGAGCCGGATCAGTCCAAAGTTATGCCGCTGTTCTACAAAGCGTTTACGCTGTACAAATCACTGAGCCTTACTCCGGTATATGATGCTTATTTGACCTCTTCCGCGACCGACGCGGTAAACAACGGCCTGCAGGAGGTGTCCCTGGGCGGCGATCCGAAAGCGATCGCCCAGAAGATCCAGGATGCCCAGGCCAGGGATCTTGGCAAATAACCGGCCGTTCCTTCACTCATAAAAACAACTTCCGGACGATATCCGCCCCCGCCTTTCAAAGGGCGGGTATCGTCCATCCCTGCATCTTTGAAAGGAGGCCGGTTATGGCGTTCGTGAACCGTCTTAGAGGGTTTGTGGTGATCGGGCTGCTGCCCGCTCTCGTTTTGTATGTGGTGTTTGTGCTTGTGCCGATCGTCTGGTCGGTTTATTACGGATTTTATAACTGGAAGGGCATTGGCGCAGCCAGCTTTACCGGTTTGGACAACTATGCGGAGGCCCTCCGCGACCCGATTTTCTGGCGGGCGTTGAAGAACAACCTGATCATTGTGGCCGCCTCGATTCTGGGGCAGCTGCCGGTCGCGCTCGTTCTATCCTTGATTCTCCGAAAAAGCACCCTGTTCCACCGCTTTGTCCGCTCGGCCGTTTTTATGCCTATGGTTGTCTCCACCGTCGTCATCGGCATGATCTGGGGATATATCTATCACCCTCAAATCGGTATCTTAAATGTCATTTTGCAAAATATCGGGCTGGGCTCCTGGATTCGTGACTGGCTTGGGGATGCCCGCATCAATATGTATTCGGTCAGCGCTCCGGTCATTTGGGCCAACATCGGCCCTTATCTGATTATCTTTATCTCGGCGATTCAGAACATCCCGTCCGAAATGGAGGATGCCGCCAAACTCGACGGCGCAGTCCGGGCCAAATGGCTGTATCTCATCGTCATTCCGATGATCTGGGATACGATCAAGGTCGCCATTGTCCTCTGCATCTCGGGCAGTTTGAAAGCCTTTGACCTGATCTATATCATGACGGGCGGCGGTCCGGCCCAATCGACCGAGCTGCTCGCCACTTATATGTACAATAATACGTTTGAAGTTTTCCGTTACGGCTACGGCTCCGCCGTTTCCTCGCTGATCATCGTCATCAGCCTCATTCTCGTGCTCGGCAGCCAGCTGCTGATGAGAAAGAGAGGGGTATGATGAATCTGATTTCACCTGAAACCCTGACGGGAAAAACAGTCCGCAGACCTTTGCCGCGGCGCCGGAAATCCGGCTGGCTGTGGGGAGTCGACACGGTGCTGCTGGTTTATGCCCTTGCAACGATTTACCCGCTGCTGTGGTTGTTTATCAGCTCCTTCAAGTCTGTGCGCGACTTCTCGGCCAATCCGTTCGCCCTGCCTTCGGTCTGGCAGTTTGAGAATTATACGCGCGCCTGGGAAATTGCCGGTATCGGAAGGGCATTTGCCAACTCAGTCATCGTAACGCTCGGTTCGCTTGCCCTGACGCTGATTCTCGGCACGCTTACCGGCTACATTTTGTCACGGCTGAACTTCCGGTTTAAAGGCGTAATTATGGGTTTGTTTGTACTAGGCATGCTGATTCCGATCCACAGCACGCTGGTACCGCTGTTTATCATGATGAAGAATCTGCACATTCTCGACACCTATGCTTCGCTGATTCTGCCTTATGCGGCGTTCGAGCTGCCTGTAGCGATCTTTATTGTGGCGGCCTATCTGACCTCTGTACCCAAGGAACTGGAAGAAGCGGCGATGATCGACGGCAACGGATATTGGGGGATTTTCTGCCGGATCATTATGCCGCTTGCGGTTCCGGCCATGGCAACGATCTCGATTTTGGGTTTTCTGCGTTCCTGGAACGACTTTGCATTTGCGCTGGTGTTTATCAATGACCAGTCCTTAAAAACGCTGCCGCTCAGCTTGTCCATCTTCTCCGACGGCTACGGCACGGATTACAGCCTGACGATGGCCGCGATGTCGATTGCGGTAATTCCAACGGTGATTGTGTACCTGATTTTCCAGGAGCAGATCATGAAAGGCATGGTAGCGGGGGCGGTTAAAGGTTAAGGGCTAAGCTAATTTATTTAGGTAAAAAAAGAAACCGGAAACGGTGCGCCGATCGGCGGCCATTTCCGGTTTGTTTTTCGTTAACGGCTCGTTAACGGTTAAATGAGGAGCTTATCTCCCGCTCCCGCCCGAATCCCCGCCGCTCAGCTTCTCCTGAGCCTGGCGGATCATTTCGCGGACCATCGAGCCGCCGATGGCGCCGCCGATTTTCCCGGCCTGCTCGGCCGTCAGATCGCCGTTATCGCCATGCTTGAGCGGAACGCCGAGCGACTGGGCCACTTCATATTTGACGTCATCCGGCTGCTCGGGGTTCACTTTGTAGCCTTCCTGGCGCATAGCCTCCGCCTTAAAATGCTGAAGCGCCCGGTCTGCACCCGGTCCTCTGCCTGATCTTCTTCTAGCCATATCGAATCAGCCTCCTTTAACTTGAGGGAATCCGGTCTTAGAATGCCCTGATTTCAGGGCTTTATGTCCAGATGGGGGAACAGCCCGTTTTTGCCTGTTTTTACATTGAAGCGGCGTTGGACATCTGCCATAATAATGAAATTAAGGTTTATGAATCAATGACGGACGAACACAGAGGGGGCTTTTGTTTCATGAAAGGGATTATTACTGTGCTCGGCAAGGACAAGGTAGGCATTATCGCTAAAGTCTGCACGTACCTGGCCGAACAGAACGTCAACATTCTGGATATCTCGCAGACGATTATTCAGGGTTATTTCAATATGATGATGATCGTCGATATTACGGCTCCTGCCAAAAGCTTTGAGGCGCTGATTGAAGATCTGCAGAAGCTTGGGGCGGAGCTGGGCGTGGAGATCAAACTCCAGCATGAGGATATTTTTAATACGATGCACCGGATTTGAGCGGCCTGACAAGCCAATAATGGCAGGATGGGTTTGGACACAATAACAGCAATTAGCAGGCACGGGAGGAAGGAATACGATGATTACGCTTGGAGAAGTGCAGGAAACGAACAAGATGATCCGGGAGATGAACCTGGACGTGCGCACGATTACGATGGGCATCAGTCTGATGGACTGCGCGCATTCGGATTTGCAGGTCTTTAACCGGAACATCTACGATAAAATTACAAGGCTTGCCGAGAAGCTGGTCAAGACAGGCGAAGACCTGGAACGCCAATTCGGCATTCCGATTATTAATAAGCGCGTATCGGTCACTCCGATTTCGATTGCGGCCGGCGGCCTCAAGACCGATTCTTACGTGCCTGTTGCCGAAATGCTGGAGAAAGCGGCCAAAGAGATTGGCGTCAACTTTATCGGCGGATTCTCCGCATTGGTGCATAAAGGATTCACGGAAGGCGACCGCAAGCTGATCGAAAGCATTCCGGAAGCCTTGTCCGTCACAGAGCGCATCTGCGCGTCGGTCAACATCGGGTCTTCGCGCAGCGGCATCAACATGGATGCGGTGAAGCTGATGGGCGGCATCGTCAAGAAGACGGCGGAGCTGACAGCGGACCGCGATTCGGCGGGCTGCTCCAAGCTGGTCATCTTCTGCAATGCCGTTGAGGACAACCCGTTTATGGCCGGCGCTTTCCACGGGGTTGGCGAGCCGGAGTGCGTGATCAATGTCGGCGTCAGCGGACCGGGCGTGGTCAAGCGGGCTTTGGAGGAAGTGAAGACCAGCGACTTTGAGACGCTCTGCGAAACGATTAAACGGACGGCGTTTAAAGTGACGAGGGTCGGCCAATTGGTCGCCCAGGAAACTTCGAAGCGCCTCGGCGTGCCGTTTGGCATCGTCGATCTGTCGCTCGCGCCGACGCCGGAGATCGGCGACTCTATCGCGGAAATTTTCCAGGTCATGGGCCTGGAGGAGGCGGGAGCACCCGGCACAACGGCGGCGCTGGCGATCCTGAACGACAACGTGAAGAAAGGCGGCGTGATGGCGTCTTCCTACGTCGGCGGACTCAGCGGCGCCTTTATCCCGGTCAGCGAAGACCACGGCATGATTCAGGCCGTGCAGAAGGGCGCGCTGACTCTAGAAAAGCTGGAAGCCATGACCTGCGTCTGCTCGGTCGGCCTAGACATGATCGCGATCCCTGGCGACACCAGCGCCGCGACGATTTCGGGCATTATCGCCGACGAAGCTGCGATCGGCATGGTCAACAACAAAACGACGGCCGTCCGCATCATTCCGGTAATCGGCAAGGGCGTCGGCGAAATCGCCGAATTCGGCGGTCTGCTCGGCTATGCTCCGGTCATGCCGGTGAACGGCTTCAGCTGCGCCAGCTTCATTGACCGCGGCGGCCGGATTCCGGCGCCGATCCACAGCTTCAAGAACTGATCTCGCGCAGCTGAATGAGCCAAACCCAGCGACTGCGGGAAACTCAAAAAGCCGTTCCCGGCAGTGACAGGCCCCTGATCAAGTGACGAACCCAGCCTACCTGGATAGACTGGGACTTGACAGGGGTTCACCTTTAACGGGAAACGGCCTCTTTTTTTGGAATAAGGCTACAGAACGCCCTTCTCTTTCTTGAACGACTCTGCGAAGGAGGACAACTCCGGTTCGCCGGCAAAGTTAACCGTATTGCCATCCGGGTAGATCACCGCGAATTCGTACAGGGTTTCATGTTTGTCGATCGGGTTATCTCCTTCGGAGAAGCCAAGCTCTTTGATCGGATGACGGTGCAGCTCGCTGCCGTTTTGGCTGTAAGTAATCAAATCGCCGTCCGCGATTTCGTAACGCATGTTATGAAACACAATATCTTTTTTAGCCATAGGGTTATTCCCCTCCAATTCTTCAAAATCATCCCTATTACTATTTACCACGCACAAGAGATGTAAACATCAATGACGAAATCCTGACGAATTACAAAAAAACATGGCTCTAATCTCTAATTTAAAATAGGAAAATCCAAATTGGCGTCGAATCCTTGTTAGGAATGCTAATTAAAAATAACATTTACCCGTATATACACGGTTATATTTAACCATTTTAACAGCTTTGCTATCGCATAACGGACAAGGAGAGGAAGTGTATCGTGAAGGACCAGACCAGGTATTCTCGACTTGCAAATATAACCAAGATGATCAACACCAAGCTGGAGCTCCGGGAGATGCTGCAGTATGTTACGACGGCCATATCGGAGGAGATTGTGCAATGCGATTCGGTCGGGATCTACTTGCCGGAGGAGGATGGAAGCTTCAGAGGGTACGTGGGCAAGCCAGATCTGATCAACGGCATGTCGCTGGATATGCATGTGATTGATACAAGCTATGATCTGCTCGCCAAGGAGGTCATCGAAACCCAGAAAGTGATTTACATTCCCGATACCTCCAAGGATAGCCGGCCCGATCCGCGGGCGGTGCAGGGATTTCAGATCAAATCGCTGCTGGCGCTGCCAATCTGTTACGAGCAGGAGCTGTACGGCCTTGTCTTCCTGTTTGATTACGGCAGCCAGATGAATTTGACCGAATCGGAGATTCAGTCCGTGGAGGCCTACGTCAATATGGCAGCAGTTGCGATTCGCAATGCCAAGAACCTGACGCATAAAGAGAATCTGCTTGCCGAGAAGCAGATGCTGCTTGATCTGACCCGCGACTTGTCCCTGTCTTCGAATATGCAGGAGGTTCTGGACAACTGTTTCTCTTATGTAGGCAAGGTGCTGAAAAATTTCAACCCGGCCGTTCATTTGGTTGACCCGCTTGCCGAGCGGTCTATCCGGCCGGTCCAGCTAAGCAAGGACAGCCACTGGACACAGGAAGACTGGATGGCTACCCATCAGGCGGTCCAGTTCGACATGAGCAATGACGCGCTGTTTCAGGAAGTGATGCGCACCAAGAAAGCCTTGCTTGTCTATGATGTCATGCAGGACGAACGTCCCAACCATGAAATGTGCAGGAAGTTCGGGATTATGGCGATGTACCTGTTCCCGCTGATCTCCATGGGCGAGGTCCTCGGCGTAATTGCCGTCGTGGACTTCGAGAAGAAGGAGCGGGTTTATTCGGATGCCGACATTCAGTTGACTCAGTCTATTGTAGATGCCACGGCATCTACCATCTCCAACCTGCTCTACCGGGAGAAGCAAGAGGTGATCATCGAGGACCGCACGATGGAGGTTCGCGCCAAGAACAAGGAACTGGAACGAGTGGTCACCGAACTCCGCCAGATCAGCCGGGAACGCGAGCTGATACTGAATTCAGCGGGTGAAGGGATCTTCGGCCTTGATCTGGAGGGCAACATCACTTTCTGTAATCCGGCAGCCGAGAATATGCTCGGCTTTGAGAAAGGCGAGCTGATCGGCCAGTCTTATCATTTGATTTTTGGCGGGAAGAATCTCGATCTGCTCAAATTCTCGGCTTCGGCCAACCGCAGCTGGAACAACTTTCACCTTGAAGAGTCGTTCTTCCGCAAGGACGGGACCGAGCTCCCGGTGGAGTATGTCATTTCCTCCATTCATGAAAGCGACCGGATTGTCGGCGATGTGGTGACCTTCAAGGATATTACGCAGCGGAGACAGATGGAGGAGGAGATCCGTTATCACGCTTATTTTGACAGCGTTACCGACCTGCCAAACCGTGTGCTGCTGAAGGACCGGCTGAATCAAGGCATTACCTACGCACAGGTTGACGGGGGGAAGCTCGCGCTGCTGTATCTGGATCTGGATCGCTTCAAGCTCATTAACGATACGCTTGGCCATACGTCCGGCGATCATCTGCTCCGTGAAGTCGCTCTGCGGCTCAGTTCCTGCGTGCCTAAGAACGCCACCGTCTCCCGCCAGGGCGGCGACGAATTTACGGTGTTTCTGCCGGATACCGCTGGCAAGCGGGAGGTGCTCCGCATCGTCAACCAGGTGATCAATTCCTTCTCGAAACCTTTTTATTTAGGGGAGAACGAAATTTTTATCACGGCGAGTATCGGCATCAGCATGTATCCGGAGAACGGCGAGAGCAGCGAAGAGCTGATCAAGAATGCCGATACGGCTATGTACAAAGCGAAAGAAATGTCCGGCAACAGCTATCACTTTTTCAGTACCGGCATGGATACGCGGGCGTTCGAAATCGTTAAATATGAGAATGCGCTCTACAAGGCGCTGGACAATAACGAAATTGAAATTTACTATCAGCCGCAGATTGATTACCGGGACCGGACGCTTGTTGGCGTGGAGGCGCTGGTCCGCTGGAATCACCCGACGGAAGGATTGATTTCGCCTGATGATTTCATTCCGATTGCCGAGGAAACAGGCCTGATCATTCCGATCGGAGAGTGGGTGCTGAAGAACGCCTGCAAGCAGCTGAAGGAGTGGCATGACTTGGGCGGTCCGCCGATCAGCGTATCGGTTAATCTGTCTGTCCGTCAATTCGAGCAGAACAATCTGTTCTCGGCAGTGAAGAGTATTTTGAAGAAAATTAATTTATGCCCGCATTACCTCCACCTGGAGCTGACCGAAAATCAGATTATCAAGAACACCGAAATTACGCTGAAGACGATGGAGCAGCTGCTGGATCTAGGCGTGAAGATTGCCATTGATGATTTCGGGACCGGTTATTCTTCGCTGGGTTACTTAAAGAACTTCCCGATCAGCACGCTGAAGATTGATAAATCGTTTGTGCAGGATCTGGGCAAAAGCGATGTAACGGCCATTACGAACACCATTATTACGCTGGCTCAAAATCTAAACCTGAATGTCATTGCAGAAGGGGTGGAAACTTTGGAGCAGGCTGAGTTTTTGTCTGCCCGTGACTGCTTCCTGATGCAGGGGTATTATTTTGGCAGCCCGATGAAGGCGGAGGAAATTGCCCGTGATTATTTGAAGCTTTCCCGAATCGAGAATGGGATCTAATTCAGAACACTACTATCTTTTGGAGGCTAGGAACGATTATGAAAGCAGCTCGTTATGTACTGGAATATTTGAAAAACAGCGGAGTAGAATATATTTTTGGCATTCCGGCCGGATCCGTTAACGTGATCTTTGATGAGCTTTATGAAATGCCGGAGATTACGCCGATTATCACCAAACACGAAGGCGCGGCTTCTTACATGGCGGCTGCTTATGCCAAATATGCGAGCAAGCTGAGCGTC